>NZ_JALQDW010000004.1:0-487031 GCF_023631025.1 Caballeronia sp. GACF4 | reverse complement strand
GAAACTGTCTTCTTTGGAAGCAGGAACCGACCCCAAACCGGACATTTCAATTTAGCCGGATATCGGACATTTCAAATGGGCCTCGACATGAATGTAGCGCGCATATTCTAATGTCGTGCGTCGAACTGCGCCCGGGGTTTCGTAGTACTTATCGATCACGTCGGGCGTGGCGAGCAGCGAGGACGTATCAAGAAACTCCGGGCGGAGATAGCCCAACTCGACCACCGTCGTGTGACTGTCCAGCGGCTCCAATTTGGCATGCATGGCTTCTGTGATGCCTTTGACCGCGAACTTTGTCGATGAATACACGACCGAACCGGCCGCCGCCCGTTAGCCGCCAATCGATGAAATGTTGATGACGTGGCTTAAGGCCGACCCGACCTCTTCCGAACTTGCTGCGACACAATCCGGGAATTGAAAAAGCTATAGGGTAGATCGTCCTTTGACCTGCCTGACGTTTTTTATCTCGGCAAAGAGTTTAGGTGGCCGATTGCCGCCTGATGCTAACGAGCAATTCTCGAGTTAAGCGCAACGTCGGCGACGCGTGCGTTGCCTTGCCTTGACTAAAGCAAACATCGGCGACAACACAGGCGGTGAAAATCCGCGAATCGCCGAGTTTGCGTGCGCCCTGGCAATCTCCCTTTCCTATCGATAAAAATGACGTATATAAGAATACCTAATCATTTTTTATCTCATAATAAGATCGCGATCAACTCATTGACATCGTTCATGTATGACGCATATCCTTAGCATTGAATATTTGCTTCGCATAACGAATTTCAAGCGGATTTGCTGGCAAGTGGCAAATGTATTTCTTGCGAGCGCAAGTATTCCCATCGGCGCAGAATCAGCTGCTCAAGATAGCTTCAATTTAGCTTTTTCGCACACATCTCAACAGAAAGCTTGCCGTCTTAACTCATTAATCGAACAAGAGAACAAACGCATATGTCTGCACTTTTTTTTCAGAAAAACCTGCCTCTGTGGGAGCGTGCCCTTCGAACCAGCGTTGGCGTGGCTGTCGCCATCGTCGCGTTCGTCATCCCTATGGAGCCGTGGCTCAAGTGGCTGCTTGTCGTTGCGGGCGTGTCGTTCGTCGTGATGGGTTTCGTCGGTTTTTGTCCAATGTGCGCGATGGTGGGCCGAAGACTTAAGGGATAACGAACTCCGTTCGAATCTTCCCGAAGACGCATCGACAACACTCATTTCGGAGGCATCCATGTATTGCAGTCGATCTATCACCATTCATCTGTTGAGGGGAGTTCTAGCGCTCCTTCTCATCGGCGCGGGCATGTATCTCCTGATTTTTTCCGCCTTGGCAGTGAAGCTGTTTTCCATGGTTTGCTTTGTCACCGCCCTCTTCCTGCTCAAGGGGTGTCCCATGTGCTGGCTCGCAGGTCTTGTGGAGAAGATCGCCGCCCAGAAGGCGAAGCCGTTGGCATCGTCGTAGAAGCGTCGCGTCGCCAGGAGGCGCCTCAACGCGCATCCTGGCGACGCCATCACTCCAACTGGCCGGGAGTTACCGCACTCCCTGCGTCCCATCCCCCGCCTACCGCACGCACTAGTTCGACGCTAGCGACGAGTGCCCGCATGCGGTTTTGCAGGCTGGCTCGTTCGATGGTCAGCATCGTGCGCTCCGACTCCAGCACATCCAGGTAGTTGGTCAAGCCACTCTTCTGACGGGCCTTGGCGACTGCAATTGCTCGTCTGGCAGCATCGAGCGCTTGCTGTCGTGCCGTCACAGCGGTTTCATTCGTCGCGATTTCAGTCAGCGCATCGTCGACTTCTTTCAGCGCCAGCAACAGCTTGCTCTTGTGCGATGCCACAGCCTCTTGGTAGCGCGCATCCGCCGCCGCGAGGTTTGCCTTGTTCCTGCCGCCGTCAAAAATCGGCAAGGAGATGGCCAGGGGGCCGAATGACAACTGTTGACCGCTGAGCAGCGAACCAAGATCCCTGGACGCGAATCCAAAATCTCCCGTCAGTTTGATCGTCGGGTAAAACGCCGTTTCAGCGATGTTTCGATCGGCAATCGCCGCCCGGATGTCCTGCGCACTCGCTGCCAGATCAGGACGTCGCGAAAGGATCACCTCCCTGCTTCGCGTCCACCCAAACGGCTTCATCGACGCCCACAGTGTGCGTTGCAAGAGCACGGTCGCGGTCTCCATGGCTTGAGGAGGATTGTGCGCTTGGCGTCAACGGTGATGGCTTCTTCTCGCCTACGGTATCGGTCCGGTTCGCGCCGATGGGAATCTTCTCGTTGTTGTTCCCCCGCTCGCTACGATCAATACCGATGGTGATCGTATCGTCATGGCCAACCGACTCGGTCCGGTCGTGCTTCACGACGGTGGTTTCGTTGTTCCGATGATCTTCGTGTCGTGCCCGTCCCAGTGAGTCTCGACTGCAATATCCCGATTGCGCTCCGCATTTAGAAGTACATGCTCGCCACCTTTCGTGTCGTCGAAGCGGAATTGATTTTCGGACCTTGGACAAAAGGTCTATGCGCCACGCGGCCCGGAGTGAAGGGCTGCTTCGCGTTGATGACGCAGAATCCGCATTCGCAGCCATTCTGTTGTGCGCTGTCGAAGGTCGCAGTCTGACAAGTCGATCTCGTAGCGCGATGAGATTCTGCGTGTTTTTTAGGCGCTACGCGGATGGCGTCAAGCCCGACAACATACGGAGCGGCTCGCACCCGCTGGCGGGCAGCGTCGTCCATCCTGGCCATCCATCGAGTCTCCCTTCGCGGCCATGATCACGCAATGCGCCAACACCGAATCCGTTGCCAATTACTTGGTAAGACTTAGAAGTAGCACCATTCAACGGCAAAACTATAAGGAGATGCCGTGTTTTTGCATGCAACATCCACCTATACTTAATAGCCGTTCGTCACCGATTAATTCAAAAATTGTCATCTTTCTCAAAGATTAATCGAAATTTCGAAACACAGTTACATCGAAGTGCCAGACTACCCCGTTACGCCAATTGAGCGCGTCCGCGTCAAACGACAGAGTCATCGCATGATCGAAAACTACCAGGACCTTCCGCCGAAACTATATGCCGGCGACATCGACGAATGCTTCGAGTTTCTCGATGCACGCCGCGCCGCTGACAGCAACAGCGCCGATTATTGGCATTGGCGCGCGGTAACGCATTTGCGCGCGCAGCAATTCGAGAAGGCGCTCGACATCTGTTTTTATCTAACGCGCGAGTCGGATGTCTTCGGCTACCAGATTCACTGTCTCGCCGATGCCTGCTCCCACTTGGGACTGAAGGAAACGGCGCTCACCGCCATCGATTACTTCGGAAAGAAGCCGACGACGCAGGCCATCGGCGCGTTTTTGTGGCGCGTCTACGGCTGGCACTATCTCGGCGAGGATCAACGCGTACTCGATTTAAATGCGGATGGCGTCGACGAGCATTCAGTCTACGTGCTCGGTCATCACCAGGCACGCAGCCAGATGCGGCTGCAAGGCATCGAACACGGGGTTGCGGCGATGCATCGATGGTGGTCGTCGCCAGAAGCGCGGCGCGTGCTCTTTCCGCATTTAAATCTCGACGGATGCCTTGTCCTGCAAGATGACTTTGCGCGCGTAGTCGCGCTCGGTGACGATCCCGCACACCGTGCCGTCCGCGCGCCCTCCCACCGTGACCACGACGGCACCAACGCCGGCCTTCGACATCAGCACGACCGCATCGAACACGCTCGCTTCGACGTCGATGGTATGCACCATGTCATCGCTCTTGGCCTTGAGTACTTGCTTTACCGTTGCCATGCTTGATCTCCTTCGCGCAGCGCGCGGTTGGGTCGGATTGCCTGAAAAGTTGGAACGACGGGTTCAGCCGAAGTCGAACAGATCGCCGAGAAACGACTTCTTCTTGCGTGAATGTCCATAGTTCGAGTGCGAGTCGCCATAGCGATGGTCGTCATAGCGCGGTCGCACGCGATGGTCGCGATGGTCGCGATCGTCGCCCTTGTCGCGCCACGCTTCGCGCCCTGCCGTTTGCTGCGGCGAGACCTGTTCGTCGCGCTGAATGAGCCGGTCGAGTTCGCCGCGATCGAGCCACACGCCGCGACAGGACGGGCAATAATCGATTTCAATGCTCTCGCGCGAGGTCATCAGGAGATCCGTCGCGGGACACACGGGGCATTTCATGTCGAATCCTTTCTTTTTGCTTACGATGACCCAAGCCTATCGCAGCATTCGACATTGAAAAACGTGAATTTTCAGAGGCTTCGGTTCGTAAAAACCGAAGTGACGCTCTTTTTCAAGCGCCTGGCGAAGCGCACCACGCGCGCCACATCTGCCGATACGCCGCTTCCAGATTACGCGTGAAGCGCGGTGCATCCATCATCGGTGAGCGTTCGAGCCTTGCGCGCAGCGTCGAGCGCAACTCGGTCAAACGCGGCAGATCGTTGGCGAGGCGAGTCACGACATCGACGTACGCCGCGTCGTCATGAACCACGAGCTCGCCGATGCCAAGATTCATCAGCAGGCTCAGACCCGCGCGGCTGACCGACGTGTCGCCCGCGCGCGATGGCACGGGCACGCCCATCCACAAGGCGTCGAGGCTCGTCGTGTGGCCGTTGTACGGATAGGTGTCGAGGCCGATATCGATTGATTGATAGGTCCGCAGATAATCGACGCGCGACTGATATCCCACGTACCGAACGCGCGACAGATCGACGCCCAACGCGCCGAGACGCGCACTGAATCGTTCGCGCGGGCCCGGACCGGCTAGCAGAATGAAGCGCGCATTGGGCACGGCGGCGAGTATTGCCGCCCACATGCGCAACGTGCGCTCGGACGCCTTGCACGGATTATTCAGGCATCCGAATGTAATATGACCGTTGTGCCACGCTGGCAATGCATTCACGTCCGGTGCATTCGGCGACCATCGGCGCGTTTCAGGCGGTGCCGATGGTGCTTACGAAAGCGTGAAAGTCGGCGCGAAACAGACGATCGAACTGCAAGGAGATATTAACTGCGATCAAGTTATTTTCATTTCTAGCAGTAATCTATCTTTTGAAAATGCCCTATGGCAATTACGTAATTCAGCTTTTCCCGTATTTTGATCGAGTGCAAAGGACGTGAAATTACAGCTTCAATACTTCACCTCACGTGATAGGCTGCCAATCATTGATCTTTCCGCTTGTAACGGAGCAGGTAAAGTTTAGCGCGATTGGTTTTCCAACGACGAAAGAGATCATTTCCGAGATATCCATGTCCGGCGCCTTTAGGCCGCACCGCCAAGTACGCGACACGCGCCAGCAATCGACACCGTTGCTTTAGCAGTCTTAGCTTACTTTTTCTTCGGATAATCAGACATATTCGGCAGTGCTCGAAAATCACAACTAGAAATGTCCTAATCAACATCTATCGCTTCCCCCTATTAAAACCCTGTCCGTGTCGAATAAGAATTAAGCCGTCGAATTCAAATAAACGTGATTCGAGAGCAGGCGCGACTCGCCGACAACAGTGTAAGAACTGTAGTCCTCGCAAGTGACGCGATGGATTCCAGACGCTAAACAAAACGCGCATGGAAGGTCAATTTTTCTGAGCGCGCACGAGTCCATTTATCCGAACAGATCGCCGCTTAGCACGCGAGCATCCCAAATGAATCGACGTGCGCAACTAGAATCAGTCAAAGAGGAACAAGAAGAGATGAATTCCGGCTCGTTAATCGAAGTCTTCGTCCGCAATACAAACCGTGGAGTAGCAGCCTCTTACACCAGTCTACGGGACGGAGAAACCGTCGAACGCACATTGACTCACGTCGAACTACTCCAGCGTGCCAGAGCGTTGGCAGGGTGGATGAAGCAGAAGGGCTTCTCGGGTAAGCGCGCCATCATGGTGTTCCCAGTTGGCTTGGAGTTCGTGGAAGCGTTTCTGGCGTGTCTCATGGCGAATGTTATAGCGGTGCCGGTTGCACCGGTGCCGCTCACGGGCGACTCCAACAAGGTTCGGCGAATGCTCGCGATCATGGAGGATTGCCAGCCATCGCTAGTGCTGGGTGTCAGCAAGAGTATCGGCAATTCGGCGCTCTTCGTGGGACGGTATCCCCAATATGGAAACCTGACGTGGCTGGAAGTCGATCGATTCGACGAATGGGATTCGTTGTCCGACTTAAGCTTCGACATGCCGTCTCCCGAAGCAATTGCATTGCTGCAATACACGTCTGGCTCCACGGGCATGCCCAAGGGAGTCATGCTGTCGCACCGAAACATCCTCAGTAATTTGCAGCAATGGGATCAGGGACTGGGGCATGACGACGACAGCAAGCTCGTCTGCTGGGTGCCGCATTACCATGATCTCGGCTTGCGTGCTGCCCGCGAACAGGTCAATGCCGTCTCGTCCACATCACTACCGCGTCTTGATGCCGACGCCGGCATTGGCTACTCTCGCACTTCGCCTAATACCCCGTTCGGCCTAGCGCTTGGGCAGCAATCGATCAAAGGCAGCCAGTATTCGATCGAAACCAGAGCCTCCTGGGAACCGGACCTGTGGGGACGCGTGGCCAATGCCGTGAAGACAGCCAATACCCGGGTCGAGTTGGCGAAGATTCATCACGACGAGGCCACCGCCGACTGGCTTCCGCCACCGCCGCCGCGTATGGCTCCTGGCGCGCCCGCGACGACGTGACGCGCGGATCGAAACACCAGAACGTCTCGGGCAACCACACGGTCTCTTCGCTATAGCGATCCGCGAGATCGGCCGTGTCGCGCGGATCGATCCACGGGTCGGTCAGGCGATAGCGGATGGCGCTGCTGCCCGTCGTGCCCGGATACGCGAGCCATTGCACTTGCACAGGCGCCGGTCGGCGTGCGAACAATAATGGCCGGCCGCGCGACATGTGCATCGTCAGATCGACCAATACGTCGATGCCATCGTCGCGAACGAGTTGCGCCAATTGCTCGTCGTCGAGCGCGTGAACGTCGCGCCAGGTGTCGGCCATCGGACGGATCAGGTGTGTTATCGCGTCGGGCGTTTTAACGCTGGAATAACAAAAGATGTGGTACGCCGCGTGATCGTGTTGCGCGAAGACCGGCGCGGTGAACATGGCCTGGCAGTGTCCGTCGAAGTCTGGCGCGACGTAGCCAATTTTGAGCCGTCGCTCAGAATCGCGATTGTTGGTATGGACGATGTCATGGCGAAGCAGCGGCGCTTCGTGTCGCGCGGCGAAGCGCAAACATTCTTCGAGAATTTCGCGTGGCGTTTCTGCGTGATAGGTCAGCGCGTAGTTGAGATTTCGATGCACACATTCATCGTTCGGTCCGCAATCGACGGCGCGACGGAAGCTTTGGATTGCCTCTTCCATTGCGCCCATATCCTTGAGTACGCCGGCGAGGTTATTATGAGCCTCGAGAATATCGTCTCGGATTGCAATCGACCGGCGCAGGACTGATTCAGCCTCTTCAAGGCGACCAAGGCTTTGCAAAATGCGGCCAAGGTTGTTATGCGCTTCGACGTGATCCGAACAGCATTCTATTGCCCGGCGATATGTCCGTTCAGCGTCGTTCAGGCGATCTTGATGACCATAAAGTATGCCGAGGTTGTAGTGGATATCGGCAGCATCGGGCGCGAGAATCAACGCCTCGCGGTATTCAGCCTCGGCATCGCAAAGGCGCTCCAGCTTTTGAAGCGTATAACCGAGTGTGGTTCTTGCCTGTATGTTATCCGGCTCCAGAATGAGAACTCGACGATATATGCGTTCCGCATCCTCCAACGAATCAAGTGCGTGGTAGGCATTGGCCAGCCCCATAAGCGCATTCGTGTCGTCTGGACAAATCGACAATGCCGCGAGAAATACCGCTTGCGCTTCTTGCACGCGTTGCAGCTTATGTAAAAACGCGCCGAGACCGACGTGTGCCTCCATGTAGTCCCATCGTAGTTCGATGGCGCGCCGGTAAAACGCCTCAGCTTGCGCAAAGTCTTTCAGATCGTTCAAAACCTGAGCGAGATTAAAATTTGCTTCAGCAAAATCGGGGCGACACGCCACGGCTTGCCGCAAAGCCGCCTCCGCTTCCACGAGGCGTCCTGATTCGCGCAATAAATTACCCAGATTGTTGAATGCGTCCGCGTAATTTCCTCTAGCAGCAATTGCGCGTTGAAAGGCAATTTCAGCCTCAGCCAATCGACTTTGACTCTTCAAAAGATTCGCGAGATTGAAATGTGCGTCCGCAAAATCGGCGCGCGCGGCGCACGCCTGACGAAGCGCGGCCTCTGCCTCCACAAGACGTCCCTTTTTGACGAGCAGATTACCGAAATTGTAATGAGCCTCCGCGAAATCAGGACGAATGGCAATCGCCTCGCGATAGACAGTTTCCGCATCTTCCAATCTGCCTCGCAGCATCAGCAAATTACCGAGGTTGGCATAACCGCCGGCGTATTGAGGATCTTGCGCTACCGCACGACGCCAATGCGATTCGGCCTCGTCGAGTCGATTCAGCCGATAGCAACACACCGCGGCGAGATTCAGCGCTTCGATATCCGCATACGGCTGATTTATTTGATATTCCAGCGCTTCAAGCGCTTCAACGAACCGCTCGCTGGCGTAAAACGCCGCTGCTGCGCCGTATGAATCGGATTTGGCGGACATGCTCGGGCACGCAAAAGAAAACGGACCCAAAGATAACAAACCACCGGTCCGAATTCGTCAATAACTATAAAGAAACGTCCTCGCCTGCAAAGCGATTCCCCCACTCACGCCCTCTCCTGGGCACCGCCCTTCGCTCCTTCGACTTGCGATCTATCTCAAAACCCCGCAAGCTCTCGCCTGAGCGCGAACCAACGCCGCGCATTGTCCAGAACCCGAGGCGCCCATGTCCGATAAATCGATGAGTGAAGAACGCAACGGCTCCGACACGCCCGACCTCCTCTATCTCCTTCAGGGCGCGGACGATTTCAGCCACTTCGTCTTCCCCGATAGCGAAGCGCTTTTCAAGAGTCTTGCGCGACGGCAAGCACCGCACACGCTTTTCATCACGTGCGCGGACTCGCGTGTGTCGCCCGAGATGATCACGCAGACGCGGCCCGGCGAGCTCTTCGTGTGCCGCAACATCGGCAATATCGTGCCGGCTTATGGGGAGATGCTCGGCGGCGTGTCGGCGGTAGTCGAGTACGCGGTGCTCGCATTGAACGTGCGGCAGATCGTGATCTGCGGCCATTCCGACTGCGGCGCGATGAAAGGCCTCGCCTCGGGCGCAACCATCGCCGATGAAATGCCTACCGTGCACGCGTGGTTACGCAACGCAGAAGCGGCGCGCAGTGTGGTACGGGCGCGAAAACTCGAACACGAGCGCATGGTTCAGGCGATGGTCGAAGAAAACATACGCCTTCAACTTACGCATTTGCGTACGCATCCGGCAGTCGCGGGACGGCTCGCGCTTGGCCAGCTTCAAGTGCAGGGTTGGGTATATGACATCGGGCAGGGAAAGGTATCGATCTTCGACGAACACGGGGGCGGCTTCCAGTCGATTGCCGAAGCGCGCTTGCGCCTGTTACGCGAACAGGCGCGTTGAAAATACATGAGAATGGCGGCGTCAATAGGGCTGACGCCGCAACGAACGATTACTGCACGCCCTTCTTCGACGCGAGATCCTGAGCCATCTTCAAGTGATCCTGGATCGTCGGCAACGCCTTTTGCGCCGCTTCCTTCAGCTTCGCGTTCTGGCCGCCGTCTGCTTCCTTCTGGAATAGCGCCACTGCCTCCTGGTGGCCCTGCACGCCAACCTTCTGGATATATGCGGTATCGAATGCCTTGCCGTGCAATGCCTTGAGCGAATCGATCGCGGAAGTATCCGAATTGTCCTTGGGCACGGTCACGCCTTTGGGCGCCGCCATTTTTAGCTGCACGGTCAGCTTGGTATGGTCGACGATCATATGACGCGCGAAGCTCTTCACGTCCTTGTCCTGCGAGTGCGTCTGAGCAAGCTTGGCGGCATCGATTTCCGTCGATCCCGAAGACGACGCGCCCTGCACGAAATCCTTGTCCGGTTGCGTAAGGTCGTTGGCAAGCGTGGTGCTGGCAGCTTCGGTCTGTGCAAAGCTCGCGATTGGCGCGGCTGCTGCAAGCGCGGTGACGATCATAACGATATTGCGTTTCATGTGGCCTCCTGTGGCGATTGGTGCTACCTGTTGTCAGCAATGCAGGTGCCACTCAATGTTTTTCTGGCAGATTCGAGAATGCGTGAAGCGGAATGTCGCTTGCTCGAACTTGATAAACTGGTCGTTCATTCCATCTTCTGCCCGATAGAAGCCATGCCTGTCTACGATTACGAATGCGGCGACTGCGGCACTTTCGAAGCAAATCGCCGTATCGCCGAACGCGATGAACCCGCAGCCTGTCCACGCTGCGGTGAGACTAGCGCGCGCGTCACCATCGGCGCGCCATCGCTTGGACGCGGCGGTAACGGCGGCGCCAACGTGAGCGAAGATTCGGGGAGCTACGGCATGCGCCATCGCGGCGGTTGTGCGTGTTGTGGCTGATCGTTGCACGCGTGTCCACATGCGTTCGGGCACGGCCATTGCAAAAGCACGAACCCGTGGCGGGCGGCGTATGATGCACGGGACAGGCGCGTAGTTGTGCAGCTTGAGTCGAGTACCAGCGTCATTGCCGTTGCGCGACCTGAAGCGTGGATCACGAGCATTGCGGTCCACGTGCCTCAAACGAACAACCGGAGGTAATAAGGATGACGATAGAGTTCAGTGGGCGGCGTCACGTCGTGGCGGCAGCGCGAGTTGCGTTCGAAGCCAATGTAGATGGACGTGAAGTCTGGTGCAGCGTCTCTCTCGATGCGCTCAACGATCACTTCGGCAATACCGGCACCTCTTCCCATGCCATCCTCAGCGCGTTCGAAGGCGGACGCGTCGAAATCGAAGATTCAGCGCGGCGAGCGCTCGAACGCAATCACGGCCAGTCCGTGGAACTCGAAACCGGCGACTTCAGGAACAGCACGAAGCAATAGCAAAACGCGTACGCGTTGCACCGGGGCGGCGCCGCCGCCTCGGTGAACGAATCGACGCTCGATGCACTTATCAGTGCACGTAAAAACGCGTCACTGCATCGAAAAGCCGCCACACGGGGCACGGCATTCTGAAGAATCCGTCATAGCCGGCGCTCAACAAAACGTCGCGTGGGTCGCTGCTCTCCTCGGCCGCGAACGCAATCAACATCTGATCCAGCGATGCCTCCCTGCCACATTCGCGCAACGCGCGTACAAGCGCATGGTCGTGCTTTGCCAGCACCTCGTGCGCCTCGTTCACGCGTGTATCGATGAACAAAACCTGCGGCCGCCACATGTGAGCAAAATGAAGCGCGCTTTGCGCATCCGCGATCTGCACGGCATCGAAGCCACGCATGGCAAGCATCATCGCGAAAGACTCGCCGACATCGGACTCGGAATGCACGAGCATTACGCGTCGTGGATCGCTTTCCACGGCGGTACGCTGATTCCAGATTTCGCTGCGCCCGGGGCGCGTGTTGAAGGGTCGTCGGTTCATGTCGGAATGACGCAATGATAAGCACCGCGCCATTTAGGTGATTTAGCAAGGACGAGGCCCGCACTTCGACAAAAGTTCAGCGGGCGGCCAGCAAGCCGACGATCAGTCCACCAATTGCCGCTAGTGCAATCGACTTCCACGGGTTGTAGTGCACGTAATCGTCGGCGCCTTCGGTGACGTCGCGATAGCGCATCGCAACGGCGTCCTTTGCGCGCCGCCCATGCTCGATGAACTTTTTCTTGGCCGCCTGCGGATGAAACCGGCTACCTAGATGCTGCGCCGTGACTGCTGCGGGCTGCGCGAGCACGGCCGGACTGTCGCCGCCTTCCAGCACGCTGCCATGCACGTGCCGCGACGGATGCGACGGATACGCAGCGTGCGCCGGTTTGTGCGGCGCGCCGGGCGAGAGTGGAATCACGCCCTGATGCTGTTCGAGACCGGGCGTGAGCGCGGACCCGAGTGCGCCCTGCACGCGCCTTTGCCGAAGCGGCAGCGATTCGCCCGATGCCGCAACTCCCTTCTTGTTGCCGTTTGCATTGTCCATGGCGCTCTCCTTTTTACGTCGTCCCACCAAGTCATCAAGCCTGTCGTGAAGCCCATGTCACCCTTACGCAAGAGTCGCACCGAATGGGCGCGGCGGCAACTCGCTCCTGACGATATGGCGCCACGCGATATCGACTCAATCGCAATCTGGCTCACTTATCCGTGAGAATTGCTCGTTTGCCACGCCCACACGGCCAGCCTACGATTCGGCGAACAAGAACGAAGCGTTTATCGGTAATGCGGGCTTGATGCTGCATGATTCGTTTCACGCCGCGCGGAAGCATCCGCCCAACAAGCGCCGATACCATGGCTTCGCTCTTCCCTCTCTTGCGAAGCCCGCCATGAATCCCGTCAATCTGGTCCAGTTGTTCATCCTTGCCGCGCTGTGGGGCGGTTCGTTCCTTTTCATTCGTATCGGCGTAACGGATTTCGGCGTGGCGCCGTTGATGGCCTTGCGCGTCGGCATCGGCGCAGTGTTTTTGTTTGCGGTGCTCATGCTTCGCGGCCGCATGCGTCAGGCACTCACCGCGATGCGCGAGCGCGCATGGCCGCTTCTGATGGTCGGCATCCTCAACTCGGCCGCGCCGTTTTGCCTTTTCGCCTATGCGGAGTTGACGCTGTCGGCTGGCGTCACTTCCGTCATCAACGCGACCACGCCGCTGTGGGGCGCGCTCGTCGCCTACATCTGGCTCGACGATCGCCTGAGCAAGCTACGCATTGCGGGACTCGCCATCGGCTTTGCGGGCGTGCTCGCGCTGGTTTGGGATCAGATGTTCGTCCACGATGCCGGCGCCGCGACCGTTGCACCGCTCGCCACTGCGCTCGCCGCCCTGGCCGCACTGGGCGCGACATTGTTCTATGGGATCGCCGCCAGTTACACCAAGCGGCATCTCATGGGTGTCGATTCGTTGATCGTCGCGACAGGCACCATGAGCGCCGCGACGCTCGTCCTGCTGCCGTTTGCGCTGTTCTGGTGGCCGACAGCGAGCGTGTCGACGCACGCGTGGGGCGCGGTGCTCGGATTGGGCGTGGCATGCACAGGCGTCGCTTACATGCTGTTCTTCCATTTGATCGCCGTGGCCGGGCCCGCTCGCGCGATTACCGTGACCTTCGTCATTCCAATCTTCGGAATTCTGTGGGGCGCGCTATTTCTCGCCGAACGTGTATCGGTCGGGATGGCGGTGGCGTGCGGAATCGTGCTGATCGGGACAGGGCTTGCAACGGGCGTGGTCAAGCGCATAGCGTGGCCGCGCGCACGACGCGCAGCCGGGGCGAAGCAGTGACGCCAGGAGCGCGTGGCTTTACCGCCGGAGATGGACGAGCGGGCCATCTTCGCCGGCCACGGGATCGTCATGGGGAAACGGCAACGCTTCCATCGCTTGTCGCTCCGCCTTGCTGATGCCTTTGCGGCGGATGTCCCACTGCTGTCCCGGCGGATAGGCGCCCACCACTTGAAAGCGACGACCACTCGTCAAAAGACAGTGCCCGGTGCCGGCGGGAAGAACGATGGCATCGCCCGCGCGGATCGCGATGACTCGGCCTTTCGGCCCGCCGATGATCAATTCCGCCTCGCCAGAGATCACGCCGAGCGCTTCGTGCGCGGTCGAGTGAAAGTGGTGATAGTCGAAGACCCCGTCGCGCCATTGCGGCGGCCAGCCGTTTTGCTGAAAGAGAGATTCGAAACGGCCGGCGATGTCGAACTCGCGCGAGTCGATTGCATTACGCCAGACGAGAACCGGCAAGCGCGTGTTATTCGGTACCCAGCCGTTTTGCGCCAGCATGAAAGATTCGCAGCGCGCGTTGGCGGCAAGTGAGGTTTTGGTTTCATGGGACATGACGTGATCCTCCGGGTCTGACGACGGAGGAGCAACGTGTGTTCCAACGAAGTCACGGCGTCTCCTGCCGCCCTCACAACCATCACGCATCAATGCCCGTGCCAATGCCCATAACCGCCCACGCCGATCCCCACTGAAACCGCCGGCGCCGCGTAATAACCGGGGCCGTAGGCATAGCCATACGCCGGTGCATAGCCGTAAGCGGGCGCAGGCGCATAGCCGTAAGGCGGCGCATAGATGCAGCCGCCAAGCCCCGCCGCGATGACTATCGAAGTTGCAGTCGCGAGCGTTCGAACCGCACCTCGCTTACCGTGTTGTCGATTAATGTTTTTCATGATCGATGCGACTCCCCGTTCGTCTCGCTTACCAGCGGCGATATCCATATCCACCGTGATGCGCGTACCAGTCACGCCGGTTCCAGTACCGATAGCCGTCCCAATACCGGTCGCCATGCCATCCGACGATGACAGCAGGCCCAGGCGCGACCACAACGGGCGCCGGTTGATAAGCGACCACGGGCGGCGATTGATACACGACCGGAGGCGGCGGAGGCGGCGCGGCATAAACCGGCGCGGCGGGCGCCACATATACGGGCGGAGGCGGCGCATAGACCGGCACCGGTACACCCAGATTGACGCCGACGCTCACACCCGCCAGCGCCGATCCACAAGCAAGCCCCGCACAAGACGCGATACCCAGTCCGATGAGACTCTTCACGTTCATGTTTTCCTCGTCCGAAGCGACCGCGCATCGCAGCCATGAATCCATGTTAGCGACGCATTCGCAGGCTTGAGTTACAAGCGCTGTAACAGATGTGAACACTGAAATGAAGCTTGCAGTGCCCTATTGAACCCGTCAGCGGGTTGCGCGCTCGTATCGTGCATGGGATATTTCCGGCTCGATAAAAAGGATGCCGGCCAATGGACCTCTTGCGCAGCATGCGAATCTTTGTCCGGGTAGCCGAGGCGGCAAGCTTTACCGTCGCCGCGCAGCACATGGACATTACGACCGCGCAAGCGTCGCGCGCGATCACCGAACTCGAGTCGCACCTGCGCACGCGTCTTTTGAATCGCACGACGCGCCGCGTCGCATTGACCGATGCTGGGAATCGCTATCTGGCGCGCTGCAAGGAAGTGATCTCGCTGGTCGACCTCTCTGAAGCGGAAGCCAGCGACGCGCAAGTGTCGCCAAGCGGCGTGTTGCGCATGCACGCGCCGATCACTTTCGGTCATCACTATGTCGTGCCGGCGCTTTCTCAGTATTTGGAAGAGCATCCGCTCGTGCGCGTCGAGTTGACCTTGTCGCAGCAGGTTCCGGACATGCTCGACGAAGGCTACGACGTCTTCCTGCAGGTCACGAGTTCGACGCTGCCCGACTCCGCGCTCGTCTCCACGCGTATTTGCACGATGCCGAGCGTGCTGTGCGCATCGCCGAACTATTTGCGGCGGGCCGGCATGCCGATGACCGTGGAAGATCTTTCGAAGCACGCGTGCCTTCAACTCGTCACGACATTCTTTCCGGTGGATCGATGGACGTTCGAAGGCGCGCAAGGAAAAGTCGATGTCGAACTTCCGCCTGGCCGCCTTCGCGTGAATTCCGCCGATGCACTCGCCGTCGCGGTGGCCAATGGTCTGGGTATCGCGCCTTTGCCGATGTTGTCTGCCCTGCCCTCGCTTTCGAATGGCGCGCTGGTGCGCGTGCTGCCGGACTGGGAACTGCAAAAGATGACGGTGTATGCGATGTACGCTTCGCGCCAATACCTCGATGCGAAGATCAAGACTTGGGTAGCGTTTCTGCGTGATTACGTCGAGACCAAACTTGAAGCTAGCTTTGGAGAACGGTACGACGTCGACAGTTGAATGTGGATGTTCAAAAAGCCGACCATTAGTTGCATGTTGGTGCTGAGCGAGCCTGCACCTCGCAGGCTCGTCGTCTCAAACTGTCTTGACGTGCGTCGCCACTATCGGAAAAAGCTTACCCTTGAACAGGGCCAGCACGGTCCCGACGATGAGACTCGCAAATACCACGTTCGCCACGATGAAAGATGCCGGAGCCAGCCAAAGCAGCGGACCTGCTGCGCCGCGTTCCAGCATGCGGATCGCCATCGTCGGCAACGCTGCCACGCCGAAGCTGAACGCCCAGTACGAAGGCGTGAACGATTGCTGACGAATCCACGGCAGGAGCCGCGTGAGCATCATTGCCTGATACAGACCGTAGCCGAGCAGCATGTCAGCGAAGAGATCCGGCACGCCATGCGTGATCGCGAGATACGACACGCCTCCCACCACCGGCGGCGCGAGCTGGATGCCGAGCGTGGGACGCAGCGCGTCGGGCAGCGGATCGTGTACAGCCGCGCGATGCATCACGATCGATTCGATCGCGAGCCACGAGAACACACCCGCCCCGAAGAACAACGCGCCGATCTGCGTCCAACCCAGACTCGCTGCCGCCGTTCCCGCGACGAAACTCGGCGCGACGGTCGGCAGATAGATGGCCGGCGTCGTCAGTTCGGGCTTCCGGCCGCCTTGCCAGAAGCGTCCATGAAGATAAGCGCCGAGGCCGAGCTGACTCACCACACCCGCGACGAACAACGCGATCGCCAACTCCCGCGAATAGGTCTGCACCGCTTGCGCCGCGAGCAACGTCGATACAGGCGCGAGCGCGGCGAACGACGACTGCACGGGATGCGCCATCTCGGCGATGGCCGCGTCGCGCTCGACAAGCCACTTGCGTGCATACGCGATCATCAAAGCGAGCCAAACCGACAGCGCGCCCGCGGTCAAGAGCGGCGGCACGACGGCCGGAATCGCCCAGACATGCGCCGCCGCTCGCCATGCGCCCGCCAAGGCCAGAAGGCCCACCGCGATGCCGAAAAAAGCGACCGGCATCGGTTGACGCTTGTTCATACGATCATTGGTGTCCATTGCCCTTCTCCGTGAATGCGCGGGTAAGAACGCGTGGTGCGCTCTTGTGTCCGTCGATGGAGAAAGCTTAGGTCCGTCAGGCCGTTGCGCGAATGTCGCAGCGTCTCGATTGACTACTCGATCGTCTCAAAGACAAGAGGTATCGGCGAAAATGGGCTGTCTTTGGACCGGAGATTTGCACACAGTCCTGGCGCAGGGATGGCGAATGATGCGGATGGCATGCAAAGCACCACATGCAAAATGCCAAGCGCAAAGCAGATCCGCTCTACTCACAAGAACAATGCAGCCGACGGCATCCCACCAAGGAGGGACTGCGGCAAAACAGGCGCGGGCGCCAAGTCCGCCGCGTGTCAAACGCAGAAAGCCATCACGTCACGATCCGGGACACGCAGTAACCTCCGCGCGGATAATAGACACGACGGCATCATCCCAAACGTCACTGCGAATAACACCCTTGGCATTAGGTGCACCGCATGCAAAACACCAAATGCCAGCGTTTTTTGATCATCAGCGTCGCCGGCAACTTTGCCCGTTTTGCGCCACAGCCATCAAGCACGCCAGCGCACCGGGCCATGTCACCTCGAACGTGCACGACAACAACCACGCAAAACATCGATAACGCCTGGAGAATCGAGAAGATGAGAACTTTCCCGCTGGGTCTGCCGTTCCGAGCGCTTTCAATCGCGACCGCCCTATTCCTTTCGGCTTGCGCACAGACCGGTCCGGTCGAATTTTCCGCGAGCGCCAACCCACCCGCTTCCAACAACGACGGTCCCGCCGACTTCAGCGGCATGGACAACTCGATGAACGCCTGCAAGACGCAGTCGCGACAGGCAGGCGCGGACCGCTGCACACAGGTGCGCGCCTACGAATCCTGTATGAAGAGCAAAGGCTACATCACCGTTCTAGGCCCGGAAAACCCGCCGAACTGCGGACAACCCGACTGGGAGCAGGACGTGCGCAAGTGGCTGCGTTGAGCCGAGCAAATTCATCGACGGCGCGAGGTCCATATCCACCACGCCCGTGTTGGCTTACGACCGCGCGCATCATTGCACCGACGAGCAACGACACGCTCACCACACGCTAAAGTCAGGTGATCCGCATGCCGTTATGCGGTGCATGAGAAAGAAACGCCTACACTCCCGCGATATGAACAACGCCTTCGCCGCAGCCGCCGAGGCGCTTGCCCTTTTTTGCCGGCTGCGCAACGTGGATGCCGCCGACTTGCCCGCCCAGGACGTGGATACACTGCTCGACCTCGCCTTCGAAGAAGCCGCGCAGCAAGCGGCCGCCCGTAGCGAGGCGCGCCGTCCCGGCTGAGCAAGAGTATTCACGGACGGGAGCATTACTTGCTTTTCAGAACGACATGGCGCCGTGGGCCACGCGCCGCGGAGGCTCCATGTCGAAGATACTCGGCCCGATTCTGGGCCCGCACGTAGCGAACGTCGCACGTCACCCGTTCGGCTTCGTCATGCGCACGATCAAGGCATTTCGCGCCAATCAGGGCATGCTGCTCGCGGGCGCGGTGGCTTATTACGCGCTTTTGTCGATCGTGCCGCTTTTGATTCTCATCGTGATCGTGCTGTCGAAATTCATCGGACAGAAGGAACTGCTCGACACGCTCTCCCATTTACTCGAATGGCTCGTGCCGGGACAGGCACGCGCAGTCGTGCGTGAACTCGCGAATTTTTTGACGCATCGCGCGGTCATCGGTTGGCTTCTTCTCATCACGATGATCTTCTTCAGTTCGCTCGCCTTCACCGTGCTCGAGAACGCGATGTCGGTGATCTTCGTGCATCGCGTGGCGATCCGCCGTCGGCACTTTCTCCTGTCCGCCTTGCTGCCGTACTGCTACATCCTGTTCTTGGGCGTCGGCATGCTGATCGTGACTTTCGTCTCGAACGGGCTTCAGGCGATGGGCACGAACAGCCTCTATTTCCTCGGCATCGAAATATCGCTCAAAGGCGTGTCGCGCCTTTTGCTGTATTTGCTCGGCTTCGCGGGCGAGGTTTTCGTGCTTACATCGATCTATCTCGTGATGCCGGTGGGACGACCGTCACTGCGGCTCGCGTTGATAGGCAGCGTGACCGCTGCCATTCTTTGGGAAATCACGCGCCACGTGCTCGTCTGGTACTTCGCGACGCTTTCGCAGGTAAGCGTGGTGTACGGATCGCTGACGACGTCGATTGTCGTGCTGTTTAGTCTGGAGGCACTCGCCACGTTATTGCTCTTCGGTGCGCAAGTAATCTCCGAGTTCGAGCGCTTCGGCCTGCCTCAGGCCACCGAGCCGCAACCGTTCCACACTGGCACGGGCTGAACGTATTCGCCTGATAGTCCGATTGCATTTTATGTGCGCTATCGCACATAAGTCTGACTTTCTCGTCCGACAAATAGCGCTAAATTCCCCATTTCGATGCGCGGGCGTGAACTCTGCTACGGTAGTATTCAAAATGCGAGCGACACGTCCTGTAAATGTCGATGGCATGGTGCCGCTCCAAGCACTTCGCCTATAAAATGCGGCGCCAGCCCTCCTTACGCGGGCATCGTGCGAAGCAAACTGAATTGCATCCATCGTTGAGCGCCAGGTAACGCGGGCGTTCGGCATGCTTTATTGCGGCGAGAAGGATCAGTCGGCTGTCGCTGCATAGCCATCGATCTTCAAGGCTGTACTCATCATCCAGTGGGCCATTCGTTTGAATGGGTGCGCCACGCGGGCCTTCATATCGCACGCGCGCCATTCCACTGTTATACGGCGGTGTCGAGCGTGTTGTGTAACGCTAGTTGGACACCGCCCGACGATCACGTTCCGGAGAGCGCTGTCATGCCTCACCACGCTGAACTACCCCAGGAGAGCATCGCGGGTCACGCACGACCCGCGAATGATCCCACTGTCATTGCCATGGAAACACCGCCGCTCGATTTGGAGGATGAGCCCGTGGCGCAGCGCACACCATTGCGCTTTGGGCGTCTCGCCTTGTGGAGCGCGTCGGCGGGCGCGTTGGCCGTCGGCGTGCTGGGAACCATCGCCTACAGCATGTGGTTCTCGCACGATCAACGCGTCTATGCTGAAGCGATGTCCAGCGCACGCCAGACGTTAGGTGTCGATCAACCGACTTTTGTCGCGGCTCAGGTGCCTGCACAGGTGCAAACGCAGACGCAAGCCGTTGGCACAGTGGAAGCGGCGCCCGTCTCCGTTCGCGATGCGTCCGTGAGCACGACTGCACCCGCCGTCTATGGCGCGGACACAGTGGATGCCGCCGCCATCGCCGCCGCTCCAACGCAAGCGGCGCCGACCGTGCAACGTCCGAGCGCGGTGGCCGCAACGCGACCTCAGTCGCAAACTGCCTCGGCGCGCGGAAACCGCGCGGCTTCGGCCCAGGCTAGCGCCGGCCAGACTCAGGCTGCACGCCGGCGCGCGGCGCGCGCCAGAACGGACACCGGCCTCTTCGCGCGCGTGGGCGCGTTCTTCCATCGAGTGAGTTATCGACGCAATGCAACAGCCGGTCAGCGAGAGGAATATTCCCGTCCGTGAAGCATCGGCAGCGCCACCGATGCCCGCGGATGAAGACGCCGTGGATCGGCCGCTGCCGCATCGCATTTTGAATACCGTTCAGGCGCTCGCCCGGCGTGCGGGCATTCGCGGGCCAGCTCCGCTTGCAGCCGTGGCATTGTCGCTGCTGCTCATCGGCCTGCTCTTTCTTGCGGTTCAGGTCCGCACCATTTTCTCGGTGCAATTGCATCAGGAATACATCGGGCTCGTGCTCGAAGCAGTCGAGCGTGCCGATGCCGCGCGTAGCGCCTCGGTGGTGCTGCTGGGCACGCCGGCGAGCGATGCACAGCACCACATTGCGTACCGCCAGGCGCGCATCGAGTTTGCCGCGCGGCTCGGAAGCCTGCACGCGCTCATCGGTTCGAGCCCGATGCCCGCGCCGCCGATGCCCGCTGACGTCCTCTCGCCTGCTGCCGATTTTCGCGCGGCCAGCAGCGCGCTCGATTCCGTCTATGCCTACTGGCGCACCGAGCGCGACCGCGCCAGCGCCGATCTGCGCGAGCGCATCGTGAGCGTGTCGCATACGCTCATCGCGTTATCGGCGATCGTGTTCGGCGTGTTGATCACGGCGATCGGAATGTATGCAAAACGCAATCGACAATTGGTTGGCATGTCGCATGAGTTCGAACACGCTTCACTGCACGACGCGATGACGGGCCTGCCCAATCGACGCAAGCTGTTCGCGTCGCTGGAGGAGTCGGCCGCGCGCCTTGCGAACGGCGCCGAACCGGCACGCATCGCCGTGTTGTATATCGATCTCGACGGCTTCAAGCGCGTCAACGATACGCACGGTCACCGTATCGGCGACGAGTTCCTGATTGCGATATCGCGACGCTTTCGCCAGACCGTGCGTAGTGGCGACGTCGTCGCGCGTATCGGCGGCGACGAGTTCGCCGTGCTCGTGCGCGAGTTTTCCGGGGACAAGGAGCTGGCCGCGATCGCGCAACGGATCATCGATTGCGTGACCGAAACCGACATGCAGATGCGTCTTTCGCTGGTGCGAGCAAGTATCGGCATCGCGAGCTACCCGGACCGGGTGAGCGACTACTGGCGCCTCGTCGCGGTCGCCGACGACACCATGTACACAGTCAAGCGTAACGGCAAGAACAACTATGCCTTCGCCTCTCTCGCACCCGCTGCATCTGCTTCCGCTTCTATCTAGGCCGCTGCACGAAGGTCTTCCTCGCCACCGAGCGCATCGGTCAGGTCGGCGAGCATGCGCGCGAGTTCGCCTGTCATCAGCGTGAAGTCGGATTCGAAGCGTTCATCGTCGTTGGTCGCGGTGGGATCGGCGGCTTCCTTGATGACGTCGAGCGCGCTGACCCGCTTCAACGTAAGCGATGGCGTCAAGACGTAAGAAACGCGGTCGTTCCACGTCATGGCAAGCCGCATGCACTGCTTGCCCGCTTCGATATGACGGCGCATGTCTTCCGCTTCCAGCGCGTGACCCACGTAGCGGACCGTTGCATTGCCCTCGCCAGCAGAACGCAGCTCGGTATCGCGGTCAAGCGTAAAGCCCGCGGGCGCTTCGCCTGTTAGGAGCCACTCGGTCATCGCGGAAACGGGCGACCGTGCCACGCGCACGCTCATCAACGGAAGATCGGTCACCGACTTGACGAGCAGACCGATGATGTCGTCGCATAGCGTCGCCGACGCAGCGTCGATTGCAAGCCAGCCATTTACAGGGTCGATCCACACGCGCGTATCGCGCCGGATGCTGAACGCGCGCGGCAAGAGTTCGTCGGTGATCTGCTCCTTGAGCTCGCGCATCTGCTTGCGGCCGGGTTTGAAGCCCTGCTGTTCTTCCACTTCGAGCGCGCGTTCCTTAGTGAACTGCGTCACGACCGAAGCGGGCAAGAGCTTCTTCTCGGCGCGATACGTAATGAGCATCTGTCGGTTGACGGCATAGACGAGCGAGTCGTCGCCGCGCGGCGAAACCCAGCCGCGCCGTTCGTTCTCGACGCTCGATGCAGCACTGAAGCCAAGTGGCGCGAGCCACTGCTGCAGCTTTTCAGGGGTGATGTTCCACGGTGCGGGCAGACGGTGAAGCTGGAGGTTTTTGAACCACATGGCGAGGTATCGATGCGTTCGGGAAAAGCGCGCCATTTTATACGACGTGGCACGAGGTCGAAGCGCGTTACACTAGAACGGCTCAAAAACGCTTGAATGCCTCAGCAATAGGAGCACCGATCATGGATGACCTGGACGCGCAAGGCACCTTCCGCGGGCTGCCGTTGACCACCGAGCAGGACGCCGAAGTGCGGCATTACATCAAGAAGAAAAAGCAGCGGAACGAGCCGTGGGATACGCCCGAACTCAACGCAATGATCAAGGACATGCTCGACCCTCCTGGCGATGACGACAATACCGCCGATATCGACGATGAAGAGGAAACGCGCTCCGTGGCCGAGCGTGCATCGGCGTTCATCGACGAAGACATGGACCCGATAGAGCACAACGAGGAATGGCACGCCGCCATGGAAGCCGAAGTGATGAAAGGGCCAAGACGCTAAAGCGATTCGTAACAGCGAGGCCAAGGCAATAAAAAGCGCCGGTAATCAGCCGGCGCCGCATGTGCTTAAAACACTGTGAGCTTTAATGTCTGTGACGCATCCAGTCGCGCGGCGGATGTGTATCGAGCCAGCGTGCCTTGGGGACGTTGATATGCGGATGACGATGATGCATCACGAGAATCACCGCGGCGCATAGCAGCACGACAATGCCCACCATCAGGCTGATCATCGGTTCGGTCATAAGCAACCTCCTTAGCGGAACAAGGGGCGACGCTTGCACTGCTTGAGAGCGTGCGGCGCTTCCAGGCATCATGCGCTTAAACGAACTTCACGGCGCAGTGCATGCCGATGGAATTTTTCAAGCCAGCCTGAGGTAAAGCTTGGAGCGATCGAGCGATCCTTAAGCGCACGTTGCTTTGTATTGCGCAAATACTTCGAAGCTTGACAAAACGAGTCGCGCACGCTTGTCCTATGATGAAGAGACTTGAAGAGACGTAAGAGAGTCGCAAGAATGCTCTAGAAGAGCCGCTCAAGGACCGCTAACCGGAGACGTGCAACATGGCAACATGGAAACCCGACCCGAGCTTCTATCCTTCGCCTCGCCTTGCAGCCAAGGCTCCGCGAGAAACACTCGCCTATGTCGCGACATTCGACCCCGAGCGCAATACGCCCGACAAGCTGGCGGTCGTGGATGTCGATCCCGATTCGCCGGACTACACGAAGATCGTCGGCGAACTCGCCATGCCCGATACCGGCGACGAACTGCATCACTTCGGCTGGAACGCCTGCTCTTCGTGTCTTTGCCCCAATGCGCCGCATCCGCATATGGAAAGGCGTTATCTCGTGGTGCCGGGGCTGCGCTCGTCGCGCATTCATATCGTCGATACGAAGCCCGATCCAAAGCAACTCAAGATCGTGCGCACGATCGAGCCCGATGAACTCGCCGAGAAAACGGGCTATACGCGTCCGCATACCGTGCATTGCGGACCGGGAGGCATCTACATCACGGCATTGGGCAATGCAGAAGGCAAAGCGCCTGGCGGCGTGCTGATGCTCGATCAACAGAGCTTCGATCCACTAGGCCGATGGGAAGTGGACCGCGGCCCGCAACAGCTTGCCTACGATGGCTGGTGGCATCTCGGTTACGACACGATGGTGACGAGCGAATGGGGCACGCCTGATACCTTCGAGAGCGGCCTCGTACCCGAACTTCTTTTAGGCGCGAAATACGGCAGAAAACTGCATTTCTGGGACTTCACCAAGCGCAAGCATATTCAGGAAATCGACTTTGGCGACGAGTATCAACTCGTGTTCGAACTGCGCCCCGCGCACGATCCGACCAAGGCATACGGCTTCGTGAATTGCGTCATCAGCTTGAAGGATCTGTCCTCGTCGATATGGACTTGGTATCGCGACAAGGACAAGTGGGCCGTCAAGAAGATCATCGACATTCCCGCGGAACCTGCCGATGCCTCGGTTCTGCCGCCGCTTCTTCAAGGCTTCGGCGCGGTGCCGCCGCTCGTCTCCGACATCGATCTCTCGATGGATGATCGCTTCCTCTACGTGTCCTGCTGGGGCACGGGCGACATGCTTCAGTATGACGTCTCCGATCCCTTCTCGCCCAAGCTCACGGGTAAGGTCCGCATCGGTGGGATCGTGTCGCGCGCCACTCATCCCGGCGCTAAAAACGGTGCACTCAATGGCGGACCGCAAATGGTCGAAGTCAGTCGCGATGGTCGGCGCGTCTACTTCACCAATTCGCTTTATGGCGCGGTGGACGCGCAGTTTTATCCCGAAGGTATCGACGGCTGGATGGTGAAACTCGACGCCGATCCGAACGGCGGCCTTAGCACCGACAAGAACTTCTTCATCGACTGGCCGAAGGGGCACAGGCCGCATCAGATCAGGCTGCAAGGCGGCGATTGCTCGTCGGATTCGTTCTGCTATCCGTGACCTCCTCGTCGGCGTTATGGCTCACGGCTGCGGGATTGGGCGCCTTTCATGGACTCAATCCCGCAATGGGCTGGCTCTTTGCCGTCGCGCTCGGACTCTATGCGCATAGCAGGCGCGTCGTTCTGATCTCGCTCGTGCCGATTGCGCTCGGTCATGCGTTATCGGTAGGGCTCGTGCTGGTTGGCGCGCTTACGCTCGGGACCATGCTTGGACATGAGATGCTCGCGCGTGGTGCAGGCCTGGTGCTGATCGGCTGGGGCATATGGCGGCTGTGGCGCGGTCATCGTGGACGGCCTTCGGTTGGCATGCGCACGGGCCTCGCGGGCCTCGCGTTGTGGTCGTTCGTGATGTCGAGCGCCCACGGCGCGGGCCTCATGCTCGTGCCGGCGCTCTTGCCCCTGTGCTCGGGCAAGCTTGCCGGCGGCGCGCTCGAAGCGGGCGCCCTCGCGCTCGCCATCCACACGGCGTCGATGCTTGCCGTCATTGCCGTCATCTCCATGCTGGCCGTGACGGTGCATGAGCGTGTGGGGCTCGGGTTTCTACGCACGGGGTGGGTCAACGTCGATTGGCTCTGGAGTGTGGCCCTCATCGCATGCGGCGCGTGGCTCTTCGTGTAGTCTGGATTCCGCTGCTGCAAGACAGGCCTCAAGGGCCGATGCACGTGGCGGACGCCGGCAGAAGTTAGGCGCTAAAGGCCTACTGTCGTCGATTGCGTGACTCAGTCAGTCCCGGCAATATCAACCGACATAACGATAAAAATAAAAGAACGCGGCGCAGAAAATTCCAGGAACAAATGGCCTAGTCGAACGAGGGGGAGCACACCGATGCGCGAAATTTCATACGAAGAACAAACCGTCAAATCCGGCAATCCGCTAGCGCGTTATGCACATCGAACGCGCATGAACATGGCGATCGATATGGTGACCGGACTATGTGCGAAACGCGGCACGGTGGTCGATTTCGGTGCGGGCCCTGGACTCTTTTTGCACACGCTCGGCGAAGCGCGCCCGGACGTGACGCTCGTCGGTCACGATCCGTACATGGCGCCCACCTTTCCCGAAGTCAAATATGCGGAGTCGCTGAACAACGTAACGCCGCAAAGCGTCGACGTGCTGACCGCCTTCGAAGTCTGCGAGCATCTCTACGACAACGAACTGGCCATGCTGCTCGATGACGCCGCGCGCATTCTCAAGCCGAGCGGCGCGCTCGTGATCTCGGTGCCGATCATGTACGGCCTCGCAATCGCGCCGAAGGTATCGAACTGGATGCTCCGCAGTCGTTCCTTCAAGTCGGAATACACGCCTTCCGAAGTGCTCAAGTCGATGGTCGGCATGTCCGTAAGCCGGCCGATCAATCCGCGCATCACGCATAAGGGTTTCGACTTCCGTGAGTTGCGCGATCTCGTAAGCGTGGGCTTCGATATCGATGCCGTGCATATGAGCCCGGTGCCGCATATGCCTTGGTGGTTGAGTTCGCAATACTTCATGATCTGCAGGCCGAAAGCGCAAGGTTGAGGTATTCGACTGCTGGGCGATACGCCGGGAACGCGACGAATGCGGCCCGGCGTTTCACATGCGAGCGCTTCTGCCAGGCAATTGCATTCGGCATGCAAAAGACTGAATGCAAAAGACTGAATGCAAAATGCGCACTCACTCTTGCCGCGATACTTCTTCCGCATCTGGTAACGCGGCGGTCGTCCATCCGCCGCCGAGCGCCTTGATCAGCGCGACGCTGGCCGCCATGCGCCGCCGCTCGATACGCACCTCAGTGCGTTGATCCGATAACACGATAGCCTGCGTCACCACTACGTTCAGATACGTGATCGCGCCGTTCTCGTAGCGATTGCCAACCTTCGATAACGCGCGCTTCGCTGCATCGACCGCGTCGCGTTGCGCTTCGCTCTCACGGCGCAAAACCTCCAGCGCGTTGAGGTTGTCCTCCACTTGCCCGAAAGCCGTGAGCACCGTTTGACGATAATCAGCGACGCTCTCGTCATAAGTCGCGCGTGCCGCATCGCGTGCCGCGGCACGGCCACCGAAGTCCAGTGCGGTGAAAGCGAGCTGCGGCCCGAGCGACCAGAAGCGGCTTGGCGCCATCAACCAGGAACTGAAATTGGTGGCTTCGAGGCCACCCGTAGCGGCAAGCAGCAGATTCGGAAAGAACGCGGCCGTCGCCACGCCGACGCGTGCGTTGGCCTCAGCGACGCGGCGCTCGGCCGCCGCGATATCGGGCCGTCGCTCCAGCAACGCGGAAGGCACGGAAAGCGGCAGCGCAGCGAGTGCCGCCGATGGGCGCGGCGCATGCCCTTCATCGAGCGGCTCGACATCGAGCGTGAAACTCGACGGCGGCTCGCCAACGAGAATCGCGATTGCATTCACGAGGCTCGCGCGCGCGGTTTCGAGATCGATCAACTGCGCCTGCGTCGAGCGCAACTGCTCCTCCGCCTGCGCAACATCGGACTCGGCCGCGATGCCGCCTGCAAACCGGTCACGCGTCAACACGAGCGCCTTGTCGTAGGCTTGCAGCGTCTCCTTTAAAAGCCGCTCTTCCTCCACCGTGCCGCGCAACTCGAAGTAGTTACTTGCAAGCTCGGCCTGCATCGACAGGATCGCACTTTGCAAGTCGGCTGCGCTTGCCTGCGCTCCCGCACGTCCGCCTTCGACGGCGCGGGAAATGCGGCCCCACAAGTCGGGCTCCCACGAGATTTGCGCATCGACCAGATAGTCCGGCACGGTCACGCCCGCGCTCGACTTGTACAGTATGTTCGACGACGCCCGCGACTGATTGAATGCAGCATTCGCCGTGACAGTCGGAAAGTACGCCGAACGCGCCTGCGCGACGGCCGCCCGCGCGCCGCGAAACCGCGCGGATGCCGCCGCCACCGTTTGGTTCGCGCTCGCGACGCGTTCCTCCAGAGCGTTCAATTGCGGGTCGCCGTAGATTTCCCACCAGGGAGCGCGTTGCCTGGCATCGGCGGGCTGCGCGGCTTTCCAGTTTTGCGGCAGTGTGTCCGCATGAACGGGCGCATCGGCGGGTTCTGCCGTTTTGTATGCAACGGGCATCGCCACGTCGGGCTTGCTGTAATCCGGCCCGACCGCGCATCCGCTTAACATTAGCGCCAGCACCGCCGTCACACTTGGCATTCGGCATTTTGCATGCAGCATGCTCATGATGCTTCGCCGCCCTGCTTCGGTTGACTCGCACCAGGCGTGGCGTTCGCGCGTCCGATACGCACCGCCGCTCCATCGATGATCGAATCCGGCGGATTCACGATCACACGCTCATCGCCCGACAATCCGGCTGCGATCGAAACGCGCGTGCCGTAATCGGTTCCAAGCGTGATCGGCAGCAGCTTCACGCGATTGTTCGCATCGACGCTCGCCGCATGCACGCCATCCGGACGAAACAGCAGCGCATTGCCGGGTAGCGTGTACGACGCGCTAGCGTTGGTGAGATGAAAGCGCACTTGCGCATAGGCGCCTGCCAGCAATTCCCCGCTCGGATTCTTCACGCCGACTTCGACACGCATGGTGCGTGCAACCGGATCGACCGCTCCCGCCGTTCGCACCGTGACGCCCTCGAACTTGCGATTGCGCTCTTCGTTGAGGATCAGTTCCGCTGGCAAGCCGGGGGTCACGAGCCGCGCATAGGCTTGCGGCACATCGACGAACACGCGCAGCGTAGTGGCATCTTGTATATGGAAGAGCTCGCGGCCGATCCCCGCGCTGCCCGCATCGATCAACTGGCCGACATCGGTGTTGCGGGCCGTCACGACGCCATCGAACGGTGCATAGATCTTCTGGAACGAAACCATCTGCTCCAGTCGCGACACGTTCGCCTGCGAGGCGTTGAACGCAGCTTCCTTGGCGAGCATGTCGCCGGTCTTTTCATCTGTCTCCTGCCGCGAGACCGAGTTGTTCTTCGCCATCTGCACCCAACGATCGGCGGTGGTCTTCGCCAACAGATAATTGGCGCGCGCCGTCTGCGCATCGGCGCGAGCCTGGCGCAACTGATCATTGATCTCGGGTGCATCGATCTCCGCAAGAAGCTGTCCTTTGCGCACCTTGGTGCCGATATCCGCGGTCCAGCGTTTCAGATAGCCATTGGTGCGCGCAAAAATCGGGGCATCGGAGAAGGCACGGATATCGCCTGCGAGCACGAGGTCCTGTGTCGGCTTCATGCGCGTCGGCTTGATGATTTCGACGGTCTGGACGCTGTGCTCGCCGGCATCGCGTTCCAGTTCCGCGTGCGCGGAATGGCGTGACCAGATACCCTGCGCCACCAGCAACACGACGACCACGAGCGCGATCACGAGCCACATGCGCCCGCGCTTGCGTGTCGATCGTTCGTTTGACTGCTCGTTCATTCGAACTCCGTATATATCGGCATCACGACTGGCCTTGCGGCTTGCCATCCAGGTGCTTTGCGCCGCCGCGCTTCGCTTCGATACGCTTATAGATCATCGAGAACACCACGGGCACGAAGAAGAGCGTGGCGATGGTGCCGACCATCAGGCCGCCGATCACCGCGCGGCCGAGCGGCGCATTCTGTTCGCCGCCCTCGCCGAGACCGATGGCCATGGGCACCATGCCGATCATCATCGCGAGTGCGGTCATCAGCACGGGCCTGAAACGCGAGTAGCCGGCTTCGAGCGCCGAGCGCATGGCATCGCCGTGTTCCTGCAATGCAGAACGCGCAAAGCTCACGACGAGAATGCTGTTGGCCGTCGCGATGCCGATACACATGATCGCGCCGGTCAATGCGGGAATGGACAGCGTCGTATGCGTGAGGAAGAGCATCCAGACAATGCCCGCTAACGCACCCGGCAGCGCGGTGATGATGATGAACGGATCGAGCCACGACTGAAAATTGACCACGATAAGCAGATACACCAGCACGACGGCGAGAATCAATCCAAACGCCAGGCCCGAGAAAGACCCGTTCATCGTTTCGACTTGTCCACGCATGTCGATTGACGAGCCTTTGGGCAATTGGCCGCGCGCTTCGTCGATGATGCGTTGAACGTCATCCGACACCGCGCCCAGATCGCGCCGCTCGGTGCTTGCATAAAGATTGATGGTGGTCTGCGCGTTGTAGTGATACACGACGGCATCGCGCGACCCGCGAGACAATGAAGCAAGCGCGCCGAGAATATTCGTCTTGCCGCTAGCCGATGTCACTGGAATATTCGCGACTGATTGCAACGAGTTCATATCGTATTGCGGCGCGGACGTAATAACGTTGTAGCTCACGCCATTCGCGGGATTGAGCCAGAACGTAGGCGTCGTCTGCTGACTTCCCGACAGCGTGATGAGCAGATTGCTTGCGACATCGCGTTGCGTAAAGCCTGCCTGAAGCGCCTTCGTACGATCTACTTCAACGTTGACGAATGGAAGATCGGAAGGCTGCTGAATGCGTGCATCGACGAGACCCGGCACGCGACGAATCTTCTCGAGCAAGTGATTGGCGAAGGCGCGATTGCCACGCACATCGCGGCCCGTGATGGCAATATCGAGCGGCGCCGGCACACCGAAGTTGAGAATCTGGCTCACGATATCCGCGGGTAGGAACGAGAACGCCACGCCGGGGAACTCCTGCGGCAGGCGCTTGCGGAGTTGGCGGATATAGTCGTCGGTGGGCGCGTGATCTTCGTTGAGCGTAATGAGCACGTCGGCATCGGCGGAACTGATGGTGCCGGTGTTGCTATACGAAAGATTGATGCCCGATACCGGCAAGCCCATGTTGTCGATGATCGAATGCACCTCGCGCGACGGAATGAGTTGGCGAATGCGCTTGTCGACACGATCGGTCAATGCCGCTGTTTCCTCAATACGTGTGCCGGTTTTCGTGCGCAAGTGCAGTGCGATCACGCCCGAATCGACGGAAGGAAAGAAGTCACGGCCAAGAAACGGTGCGAGGGCGAGCGAGAGCAGACAGCAGATGAGGAACAACGACGCGAAGCGCGCGGGATGCGCGAGCCGAGCTTCGAGAAAGGCGCGGTAGCGTCCGCGCACCGCTTCGAAGCGCCTCTCGAAACCGAGATGAATACGCACGAAGGGGTTGCGCGAACCCTTCATCGATTCGACATCGCCACCCATGTGTTCGTGGTTGCGCAACAGATACTTCGCAAGCGTCGGAACGAGCGTGCGCGAGAAGAAGTACGACGCAATCATGGCGAAAACGACTGCTTCGGCCAGCGGCACGAAGAGGTAGTGCGCAACGCCGGTAAGCAGGAACATCGGAATGAAAACGATGCAGATGGAAAGCGTGGAAACGAGCGTTGGCACGGCAATTTGTTGCGCGCCATCGAGAATCGCTTGCTCCAGTTCCTTGCCTTCTTCGAGATTCTGGCTGATGTTTTCGATAGCGACGGTCGCATCGTCCACGAGAATACCGACTGCGAGCGCCAGTCCGCCGAGCGTCATGATGTTGATGGTCTGCCCGATCGCCGAGAGTGCGACGATCGACGTGAGCATCGACAACGGAATGGAGATGGCGATGATAAGCGTCGCGCGCCAGCTACCTAAAAACAGCAGCACCATGAGCGCGGTCAGACCCGCCGCGATCACGGCCTCGCGCAACACACCCTCTACCGATGCCCGCACGAACAGCGATTGGTCGGCGACCGGCTCTATCTTCAAAGATTCGGGCACCATGCCACGCAGCGTCGGCAACAGGTTCTTCACGCGCGACACGATATCGAGCGTCGATGCATTGCCGCTCTTGTTGATCGTCAGAAGCGCCGCACGCGTGCCATCGAGTCGCACGATATTCGTTTGCGGCTGAAAGCCATCGCGCACGTGCGCCACGTCGCGAATATAGATGGTGCCGCCAGGCCCTGTTCGGATCGGAATGTCGTTGAGACCTTCGATCGTATCCGGGCTCGCATTGAGTCCCACTTGATATTCGGTCGGTCCGATCTTGGTCGTGCCCGTCGGCAAGATCAGGTTTTGCGCGCTGATGGCATTCACGACATCGGTGGGCGCGAGATTCTTTGCCTGCAGCCGGCGCGAGTCGATATCGACCATGATCTGCCGCTGCTTGCCGCCATAGGGCAACGGCACGGATGCACCCTGCACTGTCGCAAGCTGCGTCTTGAGAAAGCTATTGCCGAAGTCGTAGAGCTGCTGCTCGGTGAGTTCCGACGACGACAACGCAAGCCGCAAGATCGGCACGGTCGACGCATTGAAGCGCAAGATGTTCGGCGGCGTGATGCCCTGTGGCAACTGACGAAGCTGCGTCTGCGAAAGCGCGGTAATTTCCGCGATCGCTTCATCCACGTTTGCGTTCGGCTGAAAAAATATGCGGATGACCGCAATGCCTGGCAGCGATTCCGATTCGATATGTTCGATATCGTTGACCGCCACCGAAAGCCCACGTTCGTAATTGAGCGTGATGCGGCGCTCCATTTGATCGGGAGGCAAGCCCGTGTACGACCAGATTACGCTAACGACCGGAATGTCGATGTTCGGAAAGATATCGGTCGGCGTGCGCATGATCACGAGCGGGCCGATGATAAGCAGCAGCAGCGACAGGACAATGAACGTGTACGGGCGCTTAAGCGCGAGTCTGACGATCCACATCGAAGTTTCGCTTGCCCCGTTTGATGTTCGCTATTCGAATACTTTTCGCTAAGCGCCAACTAAGCGCTGAAAGCATCCGTACGATGACACAAACAAAGCTTACAAAACAATTTGTGCAAACGCTTGCGAGGGTTTATGCGTAAAGAATTCTTCCGATATTTCCTGAATTGTTTTTCTAAAGCCACGCTAAGAAGTGTCTAGCGTTCGTCGAAGCTCACGACTATGCGTTCGCTAACCGGATGACACTGGCACGTCAGCACGAAACCGTCATCGATCTCGTGTTGTTCGAGCGTGAAATTCCGGTCCATCTTTACCTCTCCCTCAAGCACCTTTGCGCGGCACGTGCAGCACACGCCGCCTTTGCACGCATAGGGCAGCGCCAAACCCGCTTTGAGTCCGATGTCGAGCACACTCACGCCTTCATAGGGCAAACGCAGTTTGCGCCGTTTTCCGTCGATGACGAGTTCAAGGTCGGCCGCAGGCGTGTTGTCGGTAATTTCGACGGCCGGAACGCCCGCTTGCGGCAAGGCTGTACCGAAACGCTCTACATGGATCCGTTTCTGTGCGATGCCCGAACTCTTGAGCGCGGCTTCAGCCGCATCCATCATCGGCCCAGGACCGCAAATGAAGGCTTCATCGATTTCTTGCGGAGGCAGCAGCGTTTGCAGGAACGCGCGGCACTTTGCTTCGTCCAGCACGCCGTTGAAGAGCTCGACATCCTGCAAGTCGTCCGAGAGCACGTGATAGAGCGAAAAGCGGCTCATATAACGGTTCTTGAGATCTTCGAGCTCTTCGGCAAACATGATCGCATCCACGCTGCGATTGCCGTACACAAGCGTGAAGCGGCTCGTGGGTTCCGTATCGAGCGTGGTCTTGACGATGGCGAGCACTGGCGTGATGCCCGAGCCACCTGAAAACGCCACGTAATGCTTGGCGTGGTCCGCATTCAGATGCGTAAAGAAACGGCCATCGGGCGTCATGACTTCGATCTCGTGGCCGGGCTTCAGCGTGTCGAATGCGAAGTTCGAAAAGCGCCCGCCGCGCACGCGCTTGATGCCGATACGCAATTCTCCATCGCGATCGTAATCCGTGACACCTACGCAGATGGAATAGGACCGGCGCGTCTCTTCGCCGTCGATATGCGTCTTCAAGGTCACGAACTGCCCTTGCGTGAAGCGGAACGCGTCGCGCAGCAGTGGCGGTACATCGAACGAGACGGTGACCGCGTCGGCCGTTTCAGGACGAACCTCGCGAATGCGCAGCGGATGGAATTGCGGAGTGGCCATGAGCGTCGAATCGATAAAAAAGAAACGGATCAGTACGGCTTGAAGTAATCGAACGGCTCGCGGCAATCGACGCATCGGTACAGCGCCTTGCACGCCGTCGAGCCGAATTGCGCGAGCTTTTCCGTATGCGTCGAACCGCAACGAGGACACGCGACCGTCTCCTGCTTCATAGGCTTATATGGCACGAAACGCAGCGGTTGCTCCTGATTCGGTGCAGCAGTTCCACGTTGCCCCGTCGGCGGCGCGATGCCATAACGTCGTAGCTTGTCGCGCGCTTCATCGGTGATCCAGTCGGTGGTCCATGCCGGCGCGAGCACCGTCTCAATGCGATGCGCCCCGAGCTTCGCGGTATGGATTGCATACGCGATGTCCTCGGCGATCTGCGACATGGCGGGACATCCCGAGTAAGTCGGCGTAATCACGACCTCGAGCACGCCGTCCGCGCCATGACGCACGTCGCGCAAGATGCCCAGTTCGCGTATGGATACGACGGGGATCTCCGGGTCCGGCACGGCTTCGAGCACGGACCATACGTGTTGCAAGACAGTATCGGCGTGCATGGTGTTCACCAGCTTGCGCCCGGGTGCTGACGTGCGAGGCTTTGCATCTCCGCGAGCAGATAACCCATATGCTCGGAGTGTTCGCCGAGTTTGCCTGTGCTGACATGCTTTACATCGGCGGGCGCGGTGAGTGTGGCTTCGTTTAAAGCGTCGTCCAGTTGTGCGCGCCATGCCGCTTCGAAATCGCTTGCAAGCGGCGCGATGCCTGCTTGTGCAACGGCGCGCTCGATTGCATCGATCGCAAAAAACTCGCGTGTGTAAGGCATCAAATAGTCGAGTGCAGCCTGTGCGCGTCGATGCGATTCCTCCGTGCCGTCGCCGAAGCGCACGAGCCAGTCGCGTGCATGATGCAAGTGGTAACGGACTTCCTTGATCGACTTCGCGGCAATGGCGGCAAGCTGCGCATCGGCCGATGCCTGCAAGGCCGTCCATAGTTCAGCCATCAACGCCGAATAGAGGAAGTTGCGCACGATGGTCACTGCATAATCGCGCTCGGTTCGCACCGTGCCCGCGAACGGTCCATAGTGCGGCAGCTCGGCAATCGTATAGTTGGCGAACTCACGCTCGCCACGAAAGTACGCGTAGTCGTCTTCGGTTTTCTGCGTGCCGGTCATCTCGGCTTCGAGCGTTGCCGCATGCGAATAAAGCAAGCGCGCCTGTCCGATGAGATCGAGACTCATGTTAGCGAGCGCGATGTCTTCTTCGAGCGCGGGACCGTGGCTGCACCATTCGGCGTTTCGCTGACCGAGGATCAACGCGTTGTCGGCGAGGCGCAGGACGTAAGCGAGATGTTCGCGCGTCGGAATGAGCGTCGTCATGTCCCGCCTTTACATGTGATTGATTTCGTCCGGCAGCACGAAGAACGTAGGATGCCGATATATCTTGTCGATCGCGGGTTCGAACAATTCGCCCTTGTCCGCCGGGGCCGATGCCGTGATAGCCGATGATGGCACCACCCAGATGCTCACGCCTTCCTGACGCCGCGTATAGACATCGCGCGCCATTCTCAACGCAGCGCCCGCGTCGGGCGCATGCAGGCTGCCGCAATGCTTGTGATCTAGACCCTGCTTGCTACGGACGAACACTTCCCAGATCGGCCATTCCTTGCTCATCGTCGTCTCCTTCATGCGGCCTGTTTCTGCTGATCCTGCGCTTTGCGCGCTTGTTTGTCGGCATAAGCGAGCGCCGCTTCGCGCACCCACGCGCCATCGTCATTCGCCTTTACGCGAGTCGCAAGCCGTTCCTTGTTGCACGGACCGTCACCATTGACCACTCGCCAGAATTCGTCCCAGTCAATCTCGCCGTAGTCATGCGCACCGCGCGCTTCGTTCCATTTGAGATCGGGATCGGGCAACGTTACGCCGAGAATCTTCGCTTGCTCGACGGTGGCATCGACGAACTTCTGCCGCAGGTCGTCGTTCGAAATTCGCTTGATGCCCCACGCGAACGACTGGCCGCTATGAATGGAATCCTTGTCGCTCGGTCCGAACATCATCAGCACGGGCCACCACCAGCGATTCACGGCTTGCTGCACGAGGTCTTTCTGCGCTTGCGTGCCTTTCATCATCGCGAGCAGGGCATCGAAGCCCTGCCGTTGGTGGAACGACTCTTCCTTGCAAATGCGGATCATCGCGCGCGCGTAAGGGCCGTAAGTACAGCGGCACAGCGGTATCTGATTCATGATCGCGGCGCCATCCACGAGCCAGCCGATCACGCCCACGTCGGCCCATGTAGGCGTCGGATAGTTGAAGATGCTCGAATATTTGGCCTTGCCTGCATGCAGCGCGTCGGTAAGTTGGTCGCGCGAGACGCCGAGCGTTTCAGCCGCGCTGTAGAGATACAAGCCGTGGCCGCCCTCGTCCTGCACCTTGGCGAGCAGGATCGCCTTGCGCTTCAGGCTAGGCGCACGACTGATCCAGTTGCCCTCGGGCTGCATGCCGATGATCTCCGAGTGCGCGTGCTGAGATATCTGCCGCACCAACGTCTTGCGATACGCCTCGGGCATCCAGTCTTGCGGTTCGATCTTGCCATCCGCCTGCATCACCGCATCGAAATGTTGCTGTTGCGACGAAGCCTCGGCTGTCGCGTCCGAAACCGCGGGCTGACCCGGAAGATCGAGGGATTGCGTGTACATGCGAGACTCCGCTCTATTTTGAGAAGCGATGCAGCGAGTATATCGATTAACCGACCGTCCGGTTGATTAATTTTAAGATTAACGTCTTGAACGCCGATAGGCTAGGTGAAACCCTAATTTTGTATGCCAGTGAGTGGTATTTTTAATTCAAGCGCATCCATGGATTGTTGCCATCCCTAGAAAGATCCTTCAACGGATCGATAGATGATCCGCGACTCAGCCCTCTCTACACTCCGTGCAAACGCTGTCCCGAAAGCTATTCGAAGAGCACGACCTATCCACCACGGAGCCGACATCCATGAAACCGTTCTTCTCTGCGATCGCCATCGCCGCTGCTTTTGCCGTCCCCGCCCTTTCTTACGCGCAAACAGATGCGCCGCTTACTCGCGCGCAGGTTCGCGCCGAACTCGCGCAACTAGAGAACGCCGGCTACAACCCGGTCGCAGCCGATCCTACCTATCCGTCGAATATTCAGGCAGCCGAAGCGCGTGTGAGCACGCAATCCGTTGCGCAAGCGTCAGCGCGGTCGAATGACTATGGTTCGGTCACGGCTGGGTCGTCGCAAGCTGGTCGCACGGCGAGCACTCAACCTCGCGCGTTCGGCACGTTTTTCGGGCAGTAAGCGCTGGGGTTGTCTGCGCTTGGCGTGTGCTTGTGTTGCTTGTGTTGCTTGGCGCGTCATTGGATGCAGAATGCAAAGCCAAGGCAAATGCACCCGGCCTATCCGTGCTGGCAATCTCATTTCGCGCTTCGCGACATTGCGACACGAGGACATTCATAGCGGCGGCGCCACTCGACCTGCCTTTTAGAAGAGCAATAACGAGCAGACGCCGAGCGCGCGCACAAACTCAGTTGGCCGGGATCGTCACGACCGGCGCTTTCGATGTGTCCGTCACTTCGGCTAGCGCCATCAGGTTCTGCACGACGGTAAATGCGTACTTCGAATCGAAGTCCCTTCTGTCGATCCAATAGTTCGTTTTGTCGTAGGGCACGCTGACATACGCATCCTGCGGCGGCTTCTCGCCCACTTGCACGATGATGGTCGGACGCGTCTCTCCGCCGATCAACCCGATGGTCGGCTTGGTTGCTCCCGTTCCCACCTGCTCGTCCGGCACCGTGATCTGCGCGCCGATATCGGTCAGGATCCCAAGCACGGAACGCGTGACCATCGGAATGCGATCATGATCCGCCGCCTGGCCGTAGACGAGTTCATACGTCTTCATCTTCGGGGACAACTTGAGCAGCTTGCGCACGAGCGTGAGATCGCCGACGGTCTGCTTGTTAGTGCCGCTGCGCGTTGCGCCGAGCGTGATGAACACGCCGCCATCCTTTCCATTACGTGATTCAATATTCAATTCGCCGGCCAGTTGCAGACGGCGCAGCGCTTGAATCAGCATGAAAAATTCAGGCGCGCCTGATCCATTCGGGCCGCCGAGCGCCGTGCCGTTCTGTAACCCGCCGATGGATTGCGCCGTGATGCGCAAGAGCAGATCGACCGGAATGCCGCTTTCGGCAAGCGGCATCACGAGCGCGGGTGCGAGCGGGCGGATGTATGCGCTCGCGTAGGCGTCGCCCGTGGTAGGGGTGAAGGTGAAAGTCGGATGGTTCGAATACGACACGCTTCCGGTGGCTGCCGCGTAGTTCGGCACGCTGCCAGAACCCGCATTGAGCGTGGCGCCAGCGGTGGTATCGAACGTGTAGGCGGCAATGATGCTGCTCACCGTGAGGAATGAAGGCGAATCTGCGAAGCGCAAACCGACGATTGCGGCAAGAATTTCGCGCTTCTTGGCATCGCCGAGTGCGCGTGAATAGTCGACCTGATCGGCTTTTAGACGGCTCGGGCCGATACCCGCGCAGCCTGCCGCCAGAAAAGATGCAGAGAGTACAGCTATCGATAGGGCTTTCCGTGTCATGGCTCTCAGGGGAATTGACGGGGAGGATCGTCGGCATGTCGCCGCGGAACATTCGGGCGGTTGTCGCAAAATTCATACCTTTGCCAACCGATTGCATGTTGAATGCGGTGAACCGGATGCCTGGAACCTGCGCCATCTTCGCGTCGCACGAACGTGGCTTTCCTTCGGAGCGTCTCATGTTGCTGTTAGGCGCGCCCTAACGATTTGCATTTTGCATGCGGTCGACCCAATGCGTAATGCCTCTCCGCTCTCGCCTTGCACGAAAGCGTCTCTCTTCGGGCGCCGTACATGTTGGTGCCTATTGCACCCGGCCGGCACACAAGCCGTCGCGAAAGCCGCGAGCGATCACTTGGAAGCGTCGTTGCCAAAACTTTGCGATGACACCGTTCCCGATGCCGCCGCGCCATGCGTCCCACCGCGGATATGCCGATTCGCGTCCGCATGCTGCGCGACCAACCGATCGAGATGGTCCTGCGCGAAGCGTGGACCATCGTCGCGTGCGAATGCCGGTGCACCGAGTGTTGCAGCGCATGCAAAACCGATCATGGCAAGAAACGTTTTCTTCATGATTCACCCCCGCAATAGTCGACGGCCCGATCACGCCCTATCGCATCGGCCGTGGATCAAGGATGGCACATTCATGTCGATCCGTCCGTGCGCAAGATGCATGGGTCCCCCTCGTATCCGCCAAAATACAGCCGCTCCATGCCCGCGCGCCGTTTTCGCGTATCCGATGCTTGCAGCTTGCCCCGCGATTTCCTATCCCTTACTCAAGGCGCTTTTGTCAGACCGCTGACAACGTATGAGAGCGTATCGAGACTTGGTAAGGAGACCCTTCATCATGAATCTCGCCATCTTTTTCGACGGCACCTGGAACGAACCCAACGATCGCACCAACGCATATCTGCTCTACAAGCTCGCACCCGAGACGGACGAGCAGGAAACGCTCTACGTTCAAGGCGTCGGGACACAAGGTAACGGGTTGTTCGCGCTGGCCAGCAAGTTCCTCGGCGGCGCGTTCGGCGACGGGTTATCGGAAAACATCAAGGCCGGTTATGCGTGGCTTTGCGAACGCTACAAACCGGGCGCATCGATCTTCATTCTCGGCTTCAGTCGCGGCGCCTATTCGGCGCGCAGTCTTGCCGGGCTGATCCGCAAATGCGGGCTCGCCACCGACACGGGACAAGATTCGATCGATCAGGCATACGGCATCTATCGTGATCAGAATGCGAGCGCCACGGATGACGCAGTCGTCGCGTATCGCAAGCAGTTCTCGCGCGATGTGGATATCGCATTCGTTGGCGTCTGGGATACGGTCGGCGAGCTGGGCATTCCAGTCGGCACATTGCCGGTGCCGGGATTTTCGAGCTACTACAAGTTCCACGATACGACGCTGTCCAACACGACGAAGGCCGCGTATCACGCGATCGCGGCCAACGAATATCGCTCGCTCTATGCGCCGACGTTGTGGACGCAAGGTTCCGAGGATCGTGGCAACTTGCCGCTCGAGCAGCGCTGGTTCATGGGCGCGCATGCCAATGTCGGCGGCGGCTACCTGAGTCCACCACGCACGCCCGAAGATCTGCTACCGCTGATTCCCGCCGAATGGCTGCGTGAGAAGGCGGCATCGCATGGCCTCGTGTTCGACAAGCCAATCGATATTCCGTTAGCCGCTTACGCGTGCGAACCAATCGATTCATACGCCGAGTTCATTAGCAAAAGCGCCGTGCTAAGGGATGTTTGCGCAAAGGCACCACGTGTTGCAGGTACGGCGCTCAACGAGACGATCGATCCAAGCCTTTCCAAGCGGCTCGATACGCCCGGTTTTCTGGACATCTATCCGCAACTCTGCGCACAGCTTCGCAGGCTGCCAGTTGGTCAATGAGCAAGCAGTCGATCGATCAGTAATCCGATCAATTGGCGATCCCAGCGTCAGGGCTGTCGCCTATTCGGTTTGATCGACGGGAGACCGTAATGAGCGTACCGTCCACACCGCAACTCCGCGCAGGCGAGCGCGAAGATATCGAGCCGAGCGATACGGAAGCCGGGCACGGCGATCCCGGGCCGCGCGCGGCCGAGAATCTTGCCAAATGCGAAGCACTCATCTCGCGCGCTGCCGCAACCGGTACGATCCTCGACAACGCCGACGTCGACGCCGTGCGTAACGCGCGCTGCGCCTTCGGTCGCGGCGTGTGGAACCGCGCTACCGCCAGTGCGTTTTATGGTGCGATGAGCCGTATCGCGGCAGCGTCGCATTATCCGGGCAGCAGCATCGTCGCCGATCTCGATCACTGCCGCGACATGGTCTCGTATGGCGCACAAAACGGCAAACCGCTCGATGAACACGATGTCGAAGCCATGTCGAGGGCACGCGCCGCCCAGCAAAATCGCACGTGGAACGCGGAAACGGAGAGCGCCTTCTATGCCGCGATGAGCCGTATCGCGCATGCGGTGACGCCTGTCGTCGCCGCGACTGCCGGCAACGAAGCACGCGAAGGCGCGCGTCGTGCAATCCGCATCTATACGCGCTCGGCGATTGCGCTCACCGTGCTGGTGGTGTCGTTGTCGTGCCTGCTCTTCGTGGGCAATCAGATTTCGAGCGATATCGCCAACGTCGTGAAGAGCAACGACGCGGCCGCGCTCACACTGCACAACCAGTTGCAGGCGCATGCGGTGGCTATCGCCGAGGCTGTCAAAAAGAAGGACGATGCCGCTCTCATCGCGCTGCAGAACTCGCAGCCCGCTCTGCAGATCAAGGAGGAACTGCAGAACTTCGCGACCAATAACCGGCAGCTTTTCGCGGACGTGTCCCGCATTAGTGCGTTGACCACCGGCCTTGGACTCGGCGTCATCCGCAGCCCTTATAAGCGGCCTTGCGACGATCAAGAGAGCGTGCTTAATTTTCAGAGCGCGTACCGCACTTCGCATTCGCGTCGATACACCGGCGGCAATGTAGACAGCGACTGGCAATGCAATCCGGACGTCGCCCGGAAGGTGCTCGAAATCACACTGCCGCTACTGGCCAAACCGCGCGCGCAGACCTGGGACGAGCATCCGCCGACCGATCTCGACGCTGTCGAGCAAGGGTTTCAGAAGATCGCCGTCTATCAGGACATCCGCGCGATGGCGCTGTATGCAAACGACATCATTCTTTCCATTGTGGGTGCTGTGACCGGCTTCTTGCTGCCCGTGCTGTATGCATGGCTCGGTGCGTGCGCCGCGATCTTGCGGCAGTTGAGCGCGGAGTCGTCTGCCAGCACGTTTCATCCCGAGCATTCGAAAGTGGCGAATCGCGCACATGTGACGAGCGCGATCATCGTCGGCATTTCCATTGGACTCTTCAGCAAGCTATTGGAGGGCGGCAAGGACGTATCGCCGCTTGCGCTGGCGTTCATTGCGGGGTACGCGTCGGACAAGTTCTTCTATTTCGTCGATCGCCTCGTCGGCGCGATGTTTCCCCCGCGCGACGCACCGCCGGCCCGGGGGCATGCTTCTGGAACGCTGTCTGGCGGTAAGACCAGAATTTCGGCTGGCAGCGCCGCGGCCCGGTCTGTCGAAGGTGGTGAATCGCCGCGAGGGCACGCGTGATTTTGCATGCTGCATGCCGCATTAAGAATGCAGCATGCAAATGCTCATCAGAACACCTGTGGTGGCGTTCCATCGGTCAAACCACGCGGCAGCGGTTCATCGAGCGCAAATTCCACGTTCGGATAATCCTGCAACCGCCCGCTCACTTCCGTCTCGCCTTCGCTGGTGAACAGTCCATCGAGATAATCGAACGACAGCTCTTCCACCAAAGCCTTGAGCGCCAGTTCCGGGCTGCGCTTGGGCTCCACTGAAATCTCGCCTACATCGAGACTCGCGCAATACTCGCCGTCTTTGGATTCGATCGCACCGATGTCGATAACCTTGCCGTCGACATTCTGTGCCAGTACGCGCTGTTCGACGGCGAAGAGGCGAAACAACTGTTCATCGAGTGATTCGTCTTTGGTGGTCATGTCCGTATCTCCGTTACCGGGCCCTTGAGCGAGACTCAATGCCGACGTTTGCATGCGAAATACCATTCGCAGCAAAGGCTGCGCCAGCAAGCCCGCAACCCGGCAATATGGCAACCCGGCAACCCGACATGAACCCGGCATCGACCACGTAAACGAAAAAACCGGACGCCGAAGCGCCCGGTTTTCTGCATGCAGCTTTGTACAACCCGCTCCGCAGCCCGAAAGCTTAGAAGCGGTGAATGATACCCACGCCTGCCGCGAACTGGCTGCGCGAGGTCGACGGAGCGCTCTGGAAGCCGTCGCCGATCGAAGCCGTGGCGTTGATCTGGCGATTCGTCGCGCCCGCAGCGGTGAACGTCGGCGTGCCGAGCGTGCGGCCGTTGGCGCGCTGGAATGCTTCCAGTGCATACAGACCCGTGCGCTTGGACAGCGAGTAGTACTGGCTCAGGTTGAACTGATGGTAGGACGCTGCATCGTCGATACCGTTCGCCTTGCTTGCCCACGTGTAGCTGTAGCCAGCGGCAAAGTCCCATGCCGCCGTTGCCTTCCAGTGCAGCACGGTGCCAGCCGTATTGAAGATCGCCGTGTCGGTGAACTTCGAGTTGATACCCGGGATGTACTGAACGTTCGTGTACGTCGCCGAAATATCCCACTGGCTGTTGAACGTGTAGCCGCCGCCAACCGCGAAGCGGTTCTGAGCTTGCGCGCCCTGATAACCGTTCGTGACTGCCGAGATGCCCGACTGGCCGCCCGTGTTGGTCGTCGAATCCGCGCCGTACACGCCGCCGCCAATCGTCGAGTTGTTGATACGCGTGAACGCGACCGTCGCGCCGATCGGGCCTTGCGCGTACTGCAAGGCGCCCGACCACGTCGATCCGCGATAGGCGCTATCCGGCGTGCCAGCCAACGAGTACGAGCCGCTTGCCGTGAAGCCGAAGAGTTTCGGCGACGTGTAGACGATCGAGTTGTTCGCGCGGTAGATCGTATCCAGTTCGTCCAGATCGCCCGGGTGCGCGCCGAAGTATCCGGTCAGCCAGTTCGTCGGGCTATACGGCGCCATCAGCGTGTAATACGACGTGTATTGGCGACCGAGAGTCAACGTACCGTAGGTGGGGTTCGTGAGACCGACCCAAGCCTGGCGACCGAACATCGCGTTGGCGTATTGCTGTCCGCCATTGTTGATGTTGAAGCCCGATTCCAACTGGAAGATTGCCTTATTGCCGCCGCCGAGATCTTCGGCGCCCTTCAGGCCGAAGCGGCTACCCGCCCAGATGCCCGATGCCAGCTTGACGTTCGAACGTCCGCCGCTGTTGGAGCCAAGTGCGCCCTGGCTGCTCTGGTAGACGATCGAGTCATCGACGATACCGTAAAGCGTCACGCTGCTTTGAGCGAACGCCGGAACTGCTGCGGCAAAGGCGGTGGCGGCGACGATGGCAGCCTTGGTCAAGCGGAAACCCTTCATTTCTTCTCCTGTGTGCGAATGGCAAATCTTCTGATCTTTAGTGAGCCGGTAACGGATGCCGCTTAACGCTGAACCGCCTTATAAATTCGTAACATTTCATCGCTGGCAAGTGTATGGCTTACGGATGCAATGCGAAAGAATCAGGCAGATTCGTGTCTTTTTTTTGCACTGTGTGGTTAACCAGTATTTTCTGGCGCGCAAATATTGGGCATCCGGTCATGAAACTGACCGGTAGCTGACAACTGCGGGACGGATATCGAGATGTGACGAGAGCGGGGAAAGGTTGTGACGAAGCCGGCGCGATCGCCTCAAAGCCCTACTGGATAAGGCTCGATGTGAAAATTTGATACGCGGAGAAGGGAAGCGTGCCCGAGGATTCGGCCTGGGCCGAAGACACGACTGAAAGGATTTGCACAGTGCCAGTCACGCGGCGCGACTGAGTTTGATCACGGCTTACGGCCCGACGAAAGCCGTTACGGTGCCGAAGGAAATATGTAAATCACTAATCGATTGTTGGGAAAGCCGCATGGATGGTCACCATGCGGTTCATGAGACTGCGCGCGGATGGCTCAGTCGTCGATTTTCGAGCGCAGTTCGCGCGCTGTTTCCAGCAAACCTTCATAGCCCGAACGCGCATGCGCAGGCAAATCCGGGTCGCCGACGAGCGTGCCGAGCGTCTCGATGATGCTGTAAAGAATGCCCTTTGCCGCGCCGGCCGCCATCCTGCCTGCCGCGACGGATTCATCGACGTGTGAAAGCGCCGCATCGAAATGCTCGACGCCAGGATGCGCTTCGCCAACCGCCGGGTCGGTTGCGCGCGGATCGTTCAGATTGCGCGGATCAGTCGGGTCGCCGTTCATGTGATGGTCCTCCAGACGAATGGCCTTCTTCTTGTATAGCGCCGTGGCGATGCCGCCGCAATCGGTGGCATCACGACGTCGGCAAGTCCATCACCGGCTGCATGAAATGGATGCGCTTGGCATCGCCATAACCGGCGCGGTGCGCCACGCCATGCTCGGTCAGCAAAGCGCGCAATTCGAGAATGACCGGAAACACTTCGTGGTTGTGATCCGCGCCCTGCCTGTCATGCGCTTCCTGCTCGCGCTCGACGATCCACCGGTCTTCCTTGAAGATGCGCTCGGTGAACCACACGAGCAACGGCCACGCGGCATCGAGCACGCCGGGAAGTTTCGGGCGGCGGATCGACAGCAAGCCGAAGGTGCGGTTGGTGCGCTGTTCGGCATCGAGCGGGACATAGGCGATCCACAGGTCCATTACCATCGTCTCGTCCTTCGTGTGGATCTTGAGCGTCTGGTACGGATACTCGGTGCGAATCGTCATCACGTCCTTGTGCGAATCGTCGGCCTTGGTGCCGCGTTTCTGGCCGAACACGAGCGCCTCCCCGATAGGCTGCTTGCCCGCCTCGCGCGCGAAGGTGTAATCGACTTCGATCCAGTCGTCGCCGCGACGTCGTCCGACCGAGCGCGCGCGCATGCTGCCCATTTGCCGCCGATGCAGAAACTGATGGTTCATATCCATCAGGTTTTCATGCATGAAGCTGTAATGGCACTTCACGGGCTTGCCGAAACGGCGTGTCTTGTAGGCTTTGTCGCTCGCCGAGACGAGGTTGGGAAACTTGGCGTCGTCGGCCTTGGCCGGGTCGCCGGTGAAGACGAAGATGAGCCCCGCTTCCTCGCGGCACGGATAGGAACGCACGCCGTTGGGCAAGCGTTCGCGGCCGAGATACGGAATGTCGGTGCAACGGCCGGTGCAGTCGTAAGTCCAGCCGTGATAGCAACAGCGGATGGATTCGCCATCCACGACACCCGCCGACAACGGCACTTGCCGATGCGCGCAGCGGTCCTCCAGCGCGAACACTTTGTCCGACTCACTGCGCACGAGCACGATGGGATCGCCCGCGAACTTCACGGCGTGCGTCTTGCCGCGTTTGACCTCGCGCGACCATGCAAGCGGATACCAGTGATCCGGATGAATATCGACGCGGCGCAGATCGCGCGGCGCTCTTGTTGTTGTATCGACCGAACCGGCTTCCTGTTCGCCCTGCGGCAACGCTGCGTGCATGTACGACGCCTCCGGAAAAGGAGATCGGATTGAGCGCCACGCATGATGCGCGGCGCGATGAACGACCTTTGGCAGTCTACACGGCGCGGCCCGATTCGGTGCGCGTGCAGCCTGCGTTTCGTCAATGTGGGCCATGTCAAGCCGGTTCGGTCAGTCTGACTCGCCGAGATGGGCGTGCAGATAATCGATCAGCGCGCGCGCCTTCGGCGGCAGAAAGCGATTGGGCGGATAAAGCAGCCACACCGGTCCCCGATACGCGCGCGCCTGTACCTCCCAATCGACCAGCACGGCTTGCACGCGGCCGCTCGCGAGCGCTTCGCGCGCCGCGAACTCCGGCAGAGTCGCAATGCCCATGCCGTTCTCAGCCGCGTCGAGCCGCGCGCCCGCGTGATTGGCAATGTACCGGCCGTGCACCGCGACCGTCGCCGTCTCACCGCCGCGCGCAAACCGCCAGCGATGATCGTCCACGGTCTCGCCGAGCGGAATGCAATCATGACGCGCAAGATCACGCGGATGCGCGGGCTCGCCGCGCGTCTGAAGATAACGAGGCGCCGCGCACAGCAGCCATCGCACGCGGCCGATGCGCCGTGCCGCGAGACCTTGCGGCGGATCGTCGGTGGCGCGAATGACGAGATCGACGTCGCTCGCGAGCGGATCGATGTCGTGATCGCTGAACACGAGCTGCAAATCCACTTCGGGATAAGCCGCGAGAAAGCCCGGCACGAGCGGATGAATCACCGACTTCGCATATGCCGTGGGCGCCGATAGCGAGACCTTGCCCTGTGGCTTTCCGGATAGTTGCCCGGCGGCATCCACCGCGCCGGTCGCGGCCGTCGCCATGTCGCGGCAATGCCGATACACCTGATATCCCGATTCCGTCACGCGCACCTTGCGCGTCGAACGTTCGAGCAGGCGCGTGGCGAGCGCGTCTTCGAGCCGCTTGATTTGCCGGCTCACCGTCGATGGCGTGCTGCCCAATTGCCGCGCCGCGATCGAGAAGTTGCCGGCATCGACCACGCGTGCGAATACCGCCATGTCCGGCAGCAAGTCGAAAAGATCCGAAGGGTTCATTTGTGCATCCGCGACAATTAATCTGTGCGTCCAGACCCGATTATCGCGATGAACGCATCATTCGACAATGACGGCTCGCTGCTGGGCACTGCCAGTCAGCACTTACCGGAGACGTCGCATGACCCTCGCATCGCCTGTTCGCCGCCTGCTTCCTGTCTCCGATTTGCTGCTTTTCGTGGTGGCGATGGTTTGGGGAAGCAGCTATGGCGTCGTCAAAAACGCGCTCGTGTTTTATCCGGTGCTGGCGCTCATCGCGTTGCGGTTCGGCATTACCTTCGTGCTGTTGAGCGTGAACCTGCGCCACTTGCGCCGTGTCGACCTGAAAACGCTCATGGGTGTGCTGACTTGCGGCCTCTTGCTGCTCGCCATCTTCCTCGCGGAGACCTTTGGCGTGATGCTCACGCGCGCCGCGAACGCCGCGTTTCTCATCAGTCTGTGCGTGGTGATGACGCCGCTCGTCGAATGGGCGATGCTGCGTCGCAAACCCGGCGCGACCGAGTGGCTCGCGGTCGCGGTGTCGCTCGGCGGTGCGTGGTTGCTAGCTGGCGATGGCGCGTTCAGCTTCAATCCCGGCGATGCGCTAATTCTGGTCGCCGCCGTGCTGCGCGCGCTCTCGGTGTGCGTGACCAAGCGCGTGATGCGCGCCTCGCCGCTTCCGGCGCTCACCGTGACGGCGGTGCAGGCGGGCGTCGTCGCGAGCGGCAGTGCGTTGCTGGCGTTCTTCTTCGTGCCGTCGCAATGGCAGCCCTTGCCGTCGTTCGCGGGACACGGCGCGTTCTGGGGCTCGGTGATGTATCTCGTGATCGCGTGCACGCTCTTCGCGTTCTTCGCGCAAAACTATGCGATTGGCCGCAGCAGTCCGACGCGCGTATCGCTTTTGATGGGCAGCGAACCCGCGTTCGGCGCGCTCTTCGCAAGCGTCTGGCTGGGCGAGCATGTATCGGCGACGGGATGGATCGGCGGCGGCCTGATCGTCCTCGCCTCGTTGATGGCGACAGTGCCCTGGCGCGGATGGTTCGCGGCGCGGTCGGGCCTCGCAAACCGATCGACCTGATCTAACCGCGCCGAAACACCAGACTGAAGTTGTTCGCCGGCATCGGCACGACTTCCTCGAGCGCAAAGCCCACCGATCTACCCAACGCCTCCACCGCCTCCAGATTGCGCACGCCCCAGCGCGGATCGCGTGCGCGCAACTCCGTGTCGAACGCTTCGTTGCTCGGAGCGGTATGCGCGCCATTGCGCCGATACGGCCCATACAGGTAAAGTACGCCCCCCGCCGGAATATGCCGCGACGCGCCGCGAAACAGTGCCTCGGCGGCCTCCCACGGCACGATGTGGATCATGTTGATGCACACGACCGCCGCGATTCCCGCGTCCTCGCCGATGCGCCAGTCGTCCTCACGCACATCGAGCGCGAGCGCCGCGTTCAGGTTCGCGAGGCACGCATGCTCGCGCCACGCGTCGATGGATGCGCGCGCGGCGGCATCCGCATCGCTTGGCTGCCACACGATGCCGGGTAAAGCCGCCGCGCAATGCACGGCATGCTGACCGGTGCCGCTCGCGATCTCCAGCACGACGCCAGCGGACGGCAGCACGCGCGTCAAGACCGATAGAATCGCACCGCGATTGCGTTCGGCGGCGGGAGCGCGGCGGCGCACGCGGGCATCGTCATCGGGGGAAGTGGTCGTCATTGAAGAGCGCGGTTGAGTTTGGATTCGTTGAGCGTCAGGGCTTCGGTGGCACACGCTTAAAGAGTTGGCGCGATTCCTGCTGCCCGCCCCGTCGCACGAGCGTTGCCAAGCCCGCCGCGCGCCGGAGTTATGAAGCGCGCACGCAACCCCGTGTATGCTCCCGGAAGATTTCCGCGCGGCGCTCAAGCTTACCCGATGAGCAGCCGGTTGCCCGCAGCGCGATTCAGATAACGCGAAACCATGGAGCTGACCATGCCGCACGACCCAACCAGGGATACGCCTTCGGGCAACGCCCCGCAGCACGCTTCGCCGGCAAATGGCCCCGCCGACGGCCCGGACGACGAAATGATCGCCTTCGCGACCGAAGTCTTCGAAGTCGCGCGCAAAGGCGACGCCGCCATGCTCGACGCGCTGCTTGCCAAGGGCCTGCCGCCGAACCTGCGCAACGACAAGGGCGACAGCCTCGTCATGCTCGCGAGCTATCACGGCCACGCCGATGCCGTGCGCGTGCTGCTGCAACACAAGGCCGACCCGAACCTGCGCAACGATAACGGCCAGTCGCCAATCGCGGGCGCGGCCTTCAAGGGCTACAAGCCTGTAATCGAGACGCTGCTCGAACATGGCGCCGATGTCGAAGGCGCATCGCCTGACGGACGCACGGCGTTGATGATCGCGGCCATGTTCAATCGCGTGGAGATCGTCGAATATCTGATCGCGCGTGGAGCCAATCCGGATGCGCGCGACAAGGGCGGTTTCTCCGCACGCGACGCCGCCGAAAAAATGGGCGCGCCGGACACCGCCGCGCGTCTTGCGCAGGCGGCGAGCACGCACACACGCCCGTCCGATGTGTGACGGCGCGCATGACACGCCCTTGGCACGGCCCGCGCTGAATGCACGGTAACGAACCCGCCCTCTTGCATGGCACCGGAGCGAGGCGCGCAGTGCCCGCTCCGATCGACAGGTGACACGGAACCATGGAGCTTTTGTGATGACAGGCGGACTCTCGCATCGAAGCGATGCGTCGACGACCGGCCTCGCCGCACTCGGCCTCGTAGCGGGGATGCTCGCTGTGCGCCTCGCCTGGCGCGCTGTCGCATCGCTGATGCGGCACCCTGCGCGGCATGAGCGATTCCCGCTTGCAACGCTGGCGGTGATCTTCGCGGCCTTCGCCCTGTCCGCCTGCGGACTCTTGCCGGTGCAGACGCCCGCGCCCATCGTCGAGCATTCGTATATTCCGACGCCGGACGAAACCGAGAGCACCGAGCCCGAGGAACCCGCGCCTGTCGCCGCCGTGCCCGAGCCCGCATCGACGCCGAAGCCCGCGCCCGCGCCAAAGCCCAAACGCCGTATCGTCAAACCGAAGCCGCCGGAGCCGGTGATCGTGCAGCCGCAAGAGGCGCCCGAGCCGCCGCCTCCGCCCCCGCCGATCATCTCCACGCGTATCCTGCAGCACGATCAGCTGCACGGCCTGCTCGATGCCGAAGTACAGCGCGCCGATGGCAAGGTCGTGGGCCGCGCGGTGGACCTGTATATCGATACCGCCGCCAAGCCGAAGCTCATGATGGTGAACCTCGCCGGCTTCCTCGGCGTAGGCGACCGAAAAGTCAACTTCCCGTGGACCGCGTTCCGCTTCGCGCCCAACTCGAAGACCGCGCCGATCACCTTCGTGCCGCCCGCGCCCGCCGTCAAGGGCAAGCCCGCCGACCCCGCGCCGAAGCCGCAACCGGTCGCGGAAGCGCCGCCGAGCTACCTGCAACTCGTCGATTCGACCGTGACCCAGAAGACCGGCGCGCGTATTGGACGGGTGGTCGACGTGCTCGTCGATTCGCAAGGCGAGCCAGAAGCGCTCGTGCTCGACCTGAGCAATTCGCTCGCGGAAGACAAGCGCCATGTGGCCGCGAACTGGGGCGATCTGCACGTCGTGACGCGCAACAAGCAAGCGAGCTTGCAGATGGACTTCACCGAAGCGCAACTGAAGGCCTCGCCGACCTACTCGCCCGAGCAACCGATCAAGATCGTTTCGCCGGTCGTAGCCGCGCCCGCCGCGCCTGTTTCTTCGCCGGCGGCTGCGGCATCGGCGGGCGCGCCGGCCTCGAACTCGTCCACCGGCACGACCGCATCCGGGTCCGTGGCGGCGCAGTCGTCGGCATCGTCCGGCGCGCGCCCGAACAAATGACGCAGACGACGCACATGACGCAAAAGACGCAAAAGACGCACATGAAGATTCACGAGATCGATAACCGAATCACAACATGGTAATTGCACGAAGTCTGCGCGCGCTCGACTGGCTGAACTTCTTCGTCGCCAACGTGCAGACGGGCTTCGGCCCTTTCATCGCCTCTTATCTCGCTGCCAACAAATGGACGCAGGGTGAGATCGGCCTCATGCTGTCGGTCGGCACCATCAGCGCGATGGCGAGCCAGCTGCCCGCGGGCGCGCTCGTCGATGCCATGCGCAACAAGAAGTTCGCCGCGCTTTCGGCCATCGTCGCGATCATCGCGAGTGCGTTGTTGCTCGCGGCGAGTCCGACCTTCATTCCGGTGTTCGCCGCCGAAGTGCTGCACGGCTTCGCGAGCTGCATGCTGGTCCCGGCGATGGCCGCGATTTCGCTCGCACTCGTCTCGCGTGCCGATCTCGGCGACCGGCTCGGCCGCAACGCGCGCTGGGCGTCCATAGGCTCCGCGCTGACCGCCGCGTTGATGGGCGCGTTCGGAGAATATCTGTCCTTGCGCTCGGTGTTCTTTCTCACGGCGGCGCTCGCGTTGCCGGCAATCTTCGCCTTGCGCATGATTCATTACGATGCGCCGCCCGTCGTGCCGCGCATGCCTGCGGGCAAGCCGAACCTGACGCCGGAAGGCGAAGAGCGCGAGTCCTTGCGCGAGCTTCTGAAAGACCGGCGCCTGCTGATTTTCGCGGCTTGCGTGGTGCTGTTCCATCTCTCGAACGCGGCGATGCTGAATCTCGCCGCCGGCGAAGTCACCGCGCACATGGGCGACAACGTTCAACTGGTGATCGCGGCGTGCATCATCGTGCCGCAGTTCATTGTGGCGGCGCTCTCGCCGTGGGTCGGGCGCAAGGCGCAGCATTGGGGACGCCGGCCGGTTCTGATCATCGGATTTTGCGCCTTGCCCCTGCGCGCGATTCTCTTCGCCGGCGTCAGCAGCCCTTATCTGCTCGTGCCGGTCCAGATGCTCGATGGCATCAGCGCGGCCGTCTTCGGCGTGATGCTGCCGCTCATCGCCGCCGATGTCGCCGGCGGGCGCGGGCATTACAACCTGACCATCGGCTTCTTCGGGCTGGCAGCGGGCGTCGGAGCAACCTTGTCGACCGCGGCCGCAGGCTTTGCCGCCGATCGCTTCGGCACGTCGATGAGCTTTTTCGGCCTCGCCGCTGCGGGCGCGCTCGCCGTCTTGCTCGTCTGGCTCGCGATGCCGGAGACGCGCGGAGCGGAGAAAGCCGAGGCCGGCACCGCCGAACCATCCGTCAAGGTTTGATAGTCACTTCAATGGCTTGAGCATGCCGAGAAGCGTCGGCACCAGTTCGCTCACCGTCGGATGAATGTGCATGGCGCGCTGCAGCGTCTTGTAGGAAGCGTCGGCATTCATGATGTCGATGAACGTATGAATGACCTCGTCGCCTTCGATGCCGTAGATCTGCGCGCCTAGAATCCGCTCGGTGCGGGCATCGACGAGCGCCTTCATGAAGCCATCCGTTTCACCGCGTTCCTTCGCGCGGCCTACGCGCGACATCGGCATCGTGGCGATGAGCGCCTCACGCCCGTCCTTCCTGACCTCCGCCTCGCTCATGCCGACGCGCGCGAACGGCGGATCGACGAACACGGCGTAAGCCATGATGCGGGTATCGACGCTGCGCGTTTCGCCATCCAGCAAGTTGGCCGCGATAATCTCGTAATCGTTCCACGACGTATGCGTGAACGCGCCGCGTCCGTTCACGTCGCCCAGCGCCCATACGCCCTCGACGCGCGTACGCAATTGCCCATCCACTTCGATGATGCCGTGCTTGTCCGGCTCGATGCCAGCGTGTTCCAGACCGAGATCGTCCGTGTTCGGCGTGCGGCCGGTGGCGAACAGCAGATGCGAGGCATCGATCGTTTCGCCCTCGGTGACGATTCGCACGCCGCCGTTTTGCGTTTCCACGCGACGCGGTTCCGTGCCGAAGCGAAACTCGATGCCTTCGCGCTGGAGCACGTCCTGCATCGCAAGCGCGACGTCCTCGTCTTCGCGCGCAAGGATGCGCTCGCCGCGTACCAGAAGCGTGACGCGGCTGCCGAAGCGTCGGAACATCTGCCCGAATTCGAGCGCGATATAACTGCCGCCCACGATGACGAGATGCTCGGGCACTTCGGTGAGTTCGAGAATCGATGAATTCGTGAGATAGGGCACGCCGTCGAGCCCGTCGACCTTCGGCACCGACGCTCGCGTGCCCGTGTTGATGAAGATCATGTCCGCGTCGATGTCCTGCTTCGAGCCATCGGCGGCTTCGATTTGCAGCGCATGCGGACCGGTGAAGCGCCCGTGTCCGTCGAATACGGTGATGTCGTGCGTGCCGCGCAGCCACGCCTCGATGCCATTGCGCGATCCGGCGATGACCTCGTCCTTGCGCGCCTTGACGCGCGCCATGTCCACTTTCACGTCGCCGCCGACGATCACGCCGTACTTTGCCGCCGTGCGCGCCACATGCGCGGCGCGCGCGCTCGCCACATAGGTCTTGGTCGGCGTGCAGCCGACATTCACGCACGTGCCGCCAAAAAGATGCCGCTCGATCACGGCGGTTCGTTTTCCGCTCTGTGCCAGCCGCACGGCGAGCGGCGAGCCGCCCTGACCTGTACCGACGACGACCGCATCGAAGTGCTGTGACATGCCTTGATCTCCTAAATGCGCACGCTGGACCGGTGTCGCCGAACCAAATGGATACAGCATGCAAAACGCAAATTAGCCAGCCAATATTACGCGGATCGTCGGGCCCAAGCAGGTTTGCTGCAAGCATGGGCATGTGACGTGCTTGCTGTTGTCTTCTCAGCCGCTTGCATTGATCCTGCATGCAGAATGCAAACGAGGATCCAGACGGCTCCCCGCCATCCTCGAAACAATCGAACAGGGCTTCCATGACCGAGACGATGTGGTTTCTCATCGTCGGCGGCGTGCTCATTTTCATGGGGCTCGCCAGTTCGACATTCCGGCATTTGCCGATCAGCACCGCGATGTGCTACCTCGCCATTGGCTTCGTGCTGGGGCCGGGCGCGGCGAACATGCTGCATTTCGATCTCGCGACCGATGCCACGATTTTGCGACGCATCACCGAAGTCGCGATGCTCGCGTCGCTCTTTGCCATCGGTTTGCGTCTGCGCGTGCCGCCCACGGACCGCATCTGGATACTGCCGCTACGGCTCGGCGTGGTCGCGATGGTCTTGACCGTCGCCCTGCTCACCGTCTTTTGCGTGTATGTACTCGGCTTCAGCTGGGGGCCTTCGCTGCTGCTCGCCGCGATGCTCGCGCCGACGGACCCTGTCCTCGCTCATGATGTCCAGGTCGAAAAGCCTGGCGACATCGACTTGTTGCGCTTTTCGCTGACGGGCGAAGGCGGACTGAACGATGGCATCGCGTTGCCCTTCGCGCTGCTCGGCATCGCGGTATGCCGTTTCGAAGCGTCGCCTGCAGCGGTGCTGCATTGGAGCTTCGCGTTGCAGGCTTTGTGGGGCATTGCCGGCGCGCTCGGCAGCGGCTGGTTCCTCGGGGAACTGGCTGTGCGGCTCGTGGCTTATCTGCGCACGCGCCACGGACAGGCGCTCGGTCCGGAAGGTTTTTATGCGCTAGGACTGATCGCCTTGTCGTATGGCGTGGCCGAATTGCTGCACACGTATGCGTTTCTCGCCGTATTCGCGGCGGGACTCGCCATGCGACGCGTAGAACAGAAAGCGAGCGGCGACAAGTCCGCGCGCGAAGCGGTCGGCACGATCGACGCCGACGATGTCGGCGCCACTGCATCCGATCCGGCCCGCGCGCACGCCTTCATGGCCGAGCGCGTGCATGGCTTCACGATCGAACTGGAACGTATCGCCGAAGTCGCGATCATGCTGATGGTCGGCGCCGTGCTCGCCACTATCTGGCGTGAGCTATTCACGTGGCAAGCGGCCTTGCTGATCGGCTGCTTGTTCTTCGTGGCGCGGCCGCTGTCGGTGGAGGCATCGCTCATCGGATCGGGCGCACATGGCGCGCAACGGCGGCTGATGAGCTGGTTCGGCATACGCGGTGTCGGCTCGTTCTACTATCTCTTGTATGCAATCGAGCAGGCGCCGAAGGACGTGGCCAAGCCGCTCGTTCCGCTTGTCATCGCGGTGATCGTGGCGTCGGTGATCATTCATGGCGTCACGGCGACGCCCTTGATGAAGCGGTATCAGCGTGTAATCGATCAGGCTTGAGGTGTGGCAGCGTGCATGCAAAATGCCGAAGTGGCGCTGTCTTCATGTCCGCTCTCATGTCCGCTATTGCCTCGCAGACCGACGAGGCGTATCTGAAGTGGCTGGTTCAGAGCGTCGCCATCCGCGGCGCGCTCGAAACCATATTCGCGCCTTGATAGAGCTTTCCAAAACGGTTATTCAAAAACGCCGCGAGCGGCACCTGTTCCTGACGCACGAACCCGCTTTGCGGCAGCACGCCTTCGCGGAACAGATCGAGCTCGGCACAGATGGCGCCCGCCGTCGTGATCTGGATTGCGCTCATCGGCATGCCGCCGACTTCCTTGGCAAAGACCTTGCGCGTGAAGACGTTCTGCACGAGTTGTCCCGATGGGCCGCCGCGCATGCCCGTTACCGTGACGAAGATCAGCACCACGTCCTGCGAAGTCGATGGCACCGCGCGCTTGAGCATTGCCTTGAGACCGTCGCGATCGGTCGACATGCGCAGATCGTCGAGGAGGAACTTCATCAGATCGCGATGGCCGGGGTATCGAACCGACTTGTAGTCGAGCGATTCCACCTTGCCCGCCAGCGTCTCGCATAACGTGCCGAGCCCGCCCGAAGTATTGAAGGCCTCGTACTCGATGCCATCCAGCGAAAAATGTTCGACGCCTTCGAGCGGCTGGACCCATTGCGTGCGGCCATCGCGGATCGCTTCGCATGGCTGACAGTACTCGTTGATGAGTCCGTCGATGCTCCATGTCAGGTTGTATTTGAGCGCATTGGTCGGAAACTCGGGCAGCGCACCGACGCGCATTTTCACTTCGCGCACGTTATCGAGCCGCTCGGCCAGATCATGCGCGACGATGCCGATGAAACCCGGCGCGAGCCCGCACTGCGGCATGAAGGCCACGTCCGAACCCTCCGCGATGGCGCGAATTGCATGCGTTGCGCGCACGTCCTCGGTCAGATCGAAATAATGGACGCCCGCCGCCTTGGCCGCCGATGCAACGCTGATGGCAAGGTAATACGGCAAGGCGTTGACGAGTGCGTCGAAGCCGTGGAGCGCCTGACGCAGCGCGGGCGTCTCGGCGGAATCGACGCGGCGAGTCGCGATTCCCTCCGCTTCGAGCGCGGTGAGCGCCTGTTCGTCGCGATCGAATGCAACGACTTCGAAGTCTCCTGTGTCACGAAGCAAGTGGGCGATGCTCTTGCCGATCAATCCGGCGCCGACTAACGCTATTTTCATCGTTGTTCTCCTAGTGTATTTTGCATTTTGTATCGCCTGGGAAGGCATGCTGAATACAGTTTAGGGACCGACGAATATTGATCCTAGACGCAAAATGATGCGTATCGACGATAATTTTCGACGTTTTGACGATGTATCGCTGCGTTTTGTATCGTCCTAACTCGAACGGTCGATCTTGCGCGCCAGAATGATCGAGGTGGTGGTGCGTTCCACACCTTCCAGTGCGCCGATTTCATCGAGCAAGTCGTTCAGGCGATCGGGCGAGTCCGCACGCAACCAAGCGACGTAATCGAACTCGCCGCTTACCGCGCAAAGCAGTTGCATCTCCGGCATGCGCGCGAAGCGTTTCTGCACGTCGCGGCCGAACTTTGGCGCGAGCTTGATGCCGACGTAAGCCTGAATACTGGCGTCGAGCACGTCCTGGCCTAGCCGTACGCCGTAGCCCGCTATCACGTTGTTCTTTTCGAGCCGCGCCATGCGCGCGATGACTGTGGTGCGCGCCACGCCCAGCTGACGCGCGAGATCGGCAACGCTTTCACGCGCGTTCGTCTGCAATAGCGCGACGAGGTTACGGTCGATGTCGTCGAGCTGGTCGAGGCGCGGGGGTCTCATGTCGTCCTTCTCGCTGTGATGTTTGGCGTTTGTATTGCGTTATGCGTTTTGTGTACCGCATGCGGTATGCAATCGGCCGCAAGCAGGATTATCGCCGACGTCACCGCCCGATCTTGCTTGAGCTTCCTTGACGGAATTTTCCAGAGAAGTATCGGATGTAAGCAGTTGTGGCAATCGAGGCGAATTGTCAGGCGGGCGTGTTACTAATAACCGCCGACGACGTTTCTGCCTTGACTGAGATCAACCAGCAAGCGCGCTTTCTCTTACTTCGACTAAGGTTTCAGAATGAAAAAAACATTCGTAGCACTGGCCGCATCTTGCATGCTTAGCGCCGCGTTCGCACAGACTGCGGCGCCCTCCGCGGCATCTGCCTCCGCCACGACGGCGGCATCGGCGCCCGGCGCCACGAAGCGCGAAGCTCGCGTGGAAGAACGTATCGCCCAATTGCATGCAAGCCTCAAGATCACATCGCAGCAGGAAGATCAGTGGTCGAAGTTCGCCGACGTGATGCGCGACAACGCGCACACGGTGGGCGATCTATACCGCCAACGCGTTGCACAACGCGACACCATGTCCGCGCTCGATGACATGAAGCAATACGAGCAGATCACGCAGGCCAATGCAGACGGCACAAAACGTCTGGTTGAGGCTTTCGAGCCGCTTTACGCAAGCCTTTCGCCGGAGCAGAAGAAGCTTGCCGATACGAGCTTCCGTCAAGAGCATCATGATCGCGCAAAGAATGCACGCGCTCGTCATCCGTCGCACGCGGGCGCAGCACAACCGGCATCGACGACGAAGCCTTAAGCCGCAGCGCGTAAGCGCTTGAATGCTTGGCATTCGGCGGCTTTGCCAAAACCCGCATCGGGCGTCATCATGGCGAACGAAGCGGGTTTTTCGTATTCTGGATGCAAAATCATCCGATTGCCGTTACGATCCCGCACCGCAACCGCATTGGCCGACTAATCATGCTCCATCTATCCCGCCTCGATCTCACAACAGATGCTGCCGCGCGCCGCGTCGTCAAGGACGAAGCCGTGACCGTGGAATTCGCCGCTGCGCCGGGCGAGTTGATGAGCCTGGAAGGCCCGAATCGCTATGCGCCCGATGACGCTATCGTCACTGGCGCGACGGGTGAACGCTGGGTCGTGTCGCGTGACCGGTTCGATCCCAAGTACGTGCCGGAAGGCGGCATCGCGCATGGCGAGGCTGGAACCTACCGCAACAAGCCGAGCGTGGTTCTTGCGCGGGAGATGCATGAGCCTTTTTCCATCGCGCGGTCAGACGATGGCGACGTGCTCACCGGCGACGCGGGCGATTGGGTCATGCAGTATGCGCCGGGCGACTATGGCGTCGTGAAGGCGGCACGCTTCGCCAAGGTTTATCGCGAAGTTTGAAGGCGCTATGCAGGGACGCGGCACGCAGCATGCAAGTTGCTGCGTTTGACGGGGATGGCCTCAACGAGCGTGCAGATCACGCGGAATTCGAATGCGAAGTGCAGAAGCGTGGCATGCGGAATTCAAATCGCACGTATGCCGAAGACAGCCTCAACCAGGTTCAATAAATCCACGCAGACTTCGAATGCGAAATGCCAAGGCGTGGCATACAGAATTCAGACAGCCGCATCCGACGCGGACAGCCGCATAGCGCACGCACATCCGAGTGCAAGATGCGAAAGCGAACAGCCAACTCGCATCTGAATCGATCACCCGTTCCGCCCCACCTCGCTCAAATCTCGAATACAAAACGCAACCTGTCGGCATACAGAATACAACCTGCCCCTTCACGCGAAATCCTCTCCCATCTCGATTTCAAGCTGCCGCGGGACCGCCTCGCCATTCGCGTATGCTTCTTCCAGCGAACCCAGCGTCGCCTCCACATAGGCACGTAACACTGCATAGCTTCGAGCATGCATCCTCACCGGCATGGCTCGATATCGTGCCAGCGCGGCAGCATCGAAACGCACGTCGATGGCAATGCGCCGCGCCGTCGAACCGAAACGCATCGCGATGTAATGAATCGTCAGCGAGGTACGGCCTTCGTCGTCGAGGCGTTCGGCGAATTGCGTCTGCTCGGGGAAGAGATCGCTGATGACATGCGCAAGCATGTCGATGTCCGCGCTCGGGCAGTCGTATTGGTAGTCGTCCATGGATACTCGATGAATCAGGATTGGCGCGTGACTGCGGCGCGATAGTAGCGCACGAGCGCCACGGTGACGATCACGCCGAGCACGAGATACACGGCATCGGCGGCGGCGAGCGGAATCAGGCGCGCTTGAAAGAGCGCGGCCGGCATGCCGACGAGCGCGTGGGCCGCAATCAGCACGCCAAGCGCATGACGCGACCGTTCGCGCAGCATCTGCCACATCAGTGCCGAGAAGCCGAGTTGGAAGGCAAACGCACTCGCCCGCTCGACCACGAAGATAGCCGCCGACACAGGCGAGAGACTCATCAGCACCAAGTGAATACGCGCTACTGCATCGAGCGGCGCGCTTTCGAAATGCGCATCGAGCGTACCGTTGTTGGCCAGGATCGCATACACGATCCATTGCGCCTGTACGAGCACGCCGACGATCCACGCCTCCGCGCCACCATGTCCGATGCCGTAACCGAGCGCCGGACCGGGACGATCGAGCGCGCCGGGCTCGCGCGAGATGATCCACTTCATCGCCAGGAAGCGGCCCACTTCCTCGCACAGGCCCGCAGTGATGGCGCCATAGACCACGAAGACCGCGGGATTCATCAACCACGCGGACGTGGCCGGATTGCCCAGCATGAAGCCATGTAGCGCGCGCTCGATCACCATGGCGAAAAGCGCAAACACGGCAATGCCGAGTATCGCCTCGCGCGGCACGAGCTGAAAACGCGGCCTCGCGAGCTTATACAACACAACCGGCAATGCAGCGATGATGAGCGTGGCGAACCCCACGCACAGCAACGTCGTTAGACTGACCATTCAGGTTCCTTGTGATGCTTCGTGTCTTGCTCTCGTCGTCGATGCGCGCACGACGAGTTCTCCCGGCAACAGACATTCGCGTGGCGGCATGACCGCGCCGCCGAGCCGCTCATGAAGAAACTCCACCGCGCGTCGGCCGATATCGTAAGTCGGCTGCCGCACCGTCGTCATGCCGGCGAGTTGCGCCCATTCGGAATCGTCGATGGACATCAGCGCGACGCCCGCTTGCCAGTCCGCGCCGTATCGTTCCTTGAGATGCACCGCGACGCGCAAAGCCACAGGACCGTTCGCCGCGAACAACGCGACGCGCCGGTTCGCCGCGCGCGCACCTTCGATGCGCCGATCGATTTCTTCGAGCGTGGATGCCGCATCGGCGAGATCGATCACGAGCGTCGCGCCGTTTGCAGCACGCGCGCTCACGCTTTCGCGAAACGCGGCCTCGCGCAAACGCCGCGAACTGACATGCGTGACGGGCTGCACGATGAAGAGCAATTCGTCGAAGCCTTCATCGATGAGATGTCCGGTTGCCAGTGCAACGGCCGCCGGATTGTCGAGCCCGACCATATCGGTGACGATGCCTTCCACCGAACGATCGACCAGCACGACCGGAATACCGCCTTGCGTGAAGCCTTGCAACAACGCTTCCTTCACGCCGAGCGCATTCACGATCACGCCTTCGACGCGATACGTCGTAAGCAATTGCAGATAACGCCGCTCCATGTCGACTTCATTGGCCGCGTGGCAGATGAGCGGCATGTAGTTAAGCGCATGGCACGCGGCTTCCACGCCTTGCAGCACTTCGACGGAGTACGGATTGGTCAGGTCGGCGAGCAACATGCCGATCAGTCGATTGCGCCCGCGCTTCAGGCCGCGCGCCATCTGATTCGGTCGATAGTCCAGCCGCGCGATAGCCGCCTCGATACGCTCGCGCAAATCGGGCGACAACACGCCCGTCTCGCCGTTCAGATAACGCGAGATGCTGGTCTTGCCGGTGCCGGCTTCGCGCGCGACATCGGTGATGGTCGCGCGGCGCGCCCCGAAAACGCGCGGCCGGTTGCTTGAAGTGGGATCGTCGGACATGGTGGTCGTGATGGCTTGACGAACGCCCGACATCGGGCGAGCGGTATCGACATCGTTGTCGTTGGCCTCGGCATGCGCATGTTAGCGCATCGTGGCTGCCCGTCGATCCGATCCGCGTTCAGCGCTCGAGGACTTCGCGATTCACGATGTTCTGCGTGAGCGTGCCATCGAGCGCGCCGATGAGGTTCTCGGCGGCGTTGAGGTTCATCGCGTGACGCGTTTCATGCGTGGCCGAGCCGATGTGCGGCAACGCGACGACGTTCTTCAGCTTGAGCAAGGGCGAATCGACGGGCAGCGGTTCCTTGTCGAACACGTCGAGGCCTGCCGCGCGAATCGTGCCGTCTTTGAGAGCTTCGATGAGCGCCGCTTCATCGACGGTCGGTCCGCGTGATGCGTTGATGAGAATTGCGCTTTTCTTCATTTTCTTGAGCTGCGCCGCGCCGATGATATGACGCGTCTGAGCCGTGAGCGGCACTTGCAGAAGCACGAAGTCGGATTGCGCAAGGAGGTCGTCGAGTTCGACACGCTTCGCGCCGTAGTCCTTCTCTGCTTGCTCGTTGGAACTGCGATTCGTGTAAAGCACGTTCATGCGAAAGCCCAGCGACGCGCGTCTTGCCACCGCGCCACCAATGCGACCGAGCCCCACGATACCAAGCGTCTTGCCCTGCACATCCACGCCAAAACCTTCTTCGCCCAGGCTCGCTTTCCAGTTCCCTTCCTTGACCCATTCCGCGAGTTCCACCACGCGGCGCGCGCTGGCGAGGATCAATGCGAAGACCGTATCCGCGGTCGATTCGGTGAGCACGTCAGGCGTATGCGTGAGCACGATGCCGCGTTTGGTCAGGTCGTCGACATCGAATGCATCGAAGCCTACCGAGACCGTCGAAAGCGCCTTCAAACGCGTCGCGCCTTCGATCATCGCGGGCGTGATCTTCGCGCTCGCACCGATGGCGCCGTCGGCATCCTTGAGCGCCGCCACGAATGCATCATGATCGGCCGGATCGACATGTACGACATCCGCATGCTCGCGAAGGTACGCTTCGACATCGGATGGCAGAGACTTGTAGGCTACGATTTTCTTTCGGCTCATGGAGTTTTCAGGCCTTTGCAGGCTCATGGTAAGAGTGGATGACGGCCGCTGCGTTCGTGCTTTCCATTAAAGCATAGACAGCGGCAGCGCTCTGGAGCTCTGGACATCACGACCCCACGGCGACGCGCGGACTCACCACCGCTGGCGGCTTCACGGCCAGCGTCAACGCCACGGCCACGAGCAAGGCCGCGCTCATGAAGACGTATGACGCAGCCGGCGATCCAGTGGCCCCGTTCAGGTATCCGACGACATAGGAACCCACGAACGAACCGAGCGCGCCCATGCTGTTGATGAGCGCCATGGCACCGCCCGCGACGTTCTTCGGCAGCAGTTCAGGCACGATCGCGAAGAACGGCCCATAAGGCGCGTACATCGCCGCGCCCGCAATCACGAGCAAGACGTACGAAGCCCAGAAGTGGTTGGATCCAAGCAGATACGAACCCGCGAACGCCACCGCGCCGATCAGCAGGAATGGCCATACGAAGGCCTTGCGCGCCTGCAGTTTGTCGGAGGCCCAGGAAGCGAGCAGCATGGCGATGGTCGCGGCGAGATAAGGCACTGCGGAAAGCCAGCCCGTCTCGACCATGCCGAGCGTGGAGCCGCTCTTGAGGATGGACGGCAGCCAGAGCACGAAGCCATACACGCCGATGCTCCAGCAGAAGTATTGCGCGCACAGCTTGATGACAGCGGGAGACTTGAATGCCTCGCCATAGTTCTTCACCGGCTTGATCGCCGCTTGCTCGGCGCGCAAGGTGGCATCGAGATCGCGCTTTTCCGCGTCCGTGAGCCACGTCACCTGCGCGGGTTTGTCCTTCACGATGAACCACCAGATCACCGCCCACACCACCGCAGGCAAACCTTCGGCGATAAACATGTGCCGCCAGCCGAACGAATTCACGAGATAGCCCGAGACGACCGACATCCACAGCACTGTCACCGGATTGCCGAGAATCAGAAACGTATTCGCGCGTGAACGCTCCGACTTGGTGAACCAGTTCGCGATGAAGACGAGCATCGCGGGCATCACCGCCGCTTCGACGACACCGAGCACGAAGCGGATCGCCATCAGCGACGGTATGTTGCTCACCATGCCCGTCAGCGCGGCGCAACCGCCCCATAAAATCAGGCTCCAGAAGACGAGCTTCTTCACGCTGCGGCGTTCGGCGTAGATCGCGCCCGGAATCTGAAAGAAGAAGTAGCCGAGAAAGAACAACGCGCCGATCAGCGACGACAGTCCCTTGCTGATGCCCAGATCCTGATTGATGCCCGCCGCCGACGCAAAGCCATAGTTCGCGCGATCCAGATACGCAAGGCTATACGTGATGAAGACGATCGGCATGATCATCCACCAGCGGCGCACGGCGAGAGTCGGGGTTGAAGATGCTTGCATGGTTGTCTCCGAACACAGTTCGATTGAGTCTCTGAGGATCACGCGGCGTCGAGGGCAGCGCCCACATCCTGCGCTTCGAGCACGTCGAGCGCGGCGCGCGTGGGCAGGCCCTCGCTGTCGCCGATCACCTGAATCGCCAGGGCGCCGATGCGGTTGCCGCGCGCGATTGCATGCCGCACGTCGCGGCCTTCGAGCAGCGCGCTTACAACGCCGACCGCGAAGCCATCGCCCGCGCCGACGGTATCCACGACCTTCGCGACGGGCACCGCGGGCACGATGCCGGCATCGCCATCGACGGTGCGGAAATACGCGCCGTATGCGCCTAGTTTCACGACCACGCCCTTCGCGCCCTGATCGAGATAAAACTTCGCGATGTCCTCGGGTTTCTCGTAGCCCGTCAGCGTCAACCCTTCGCTCACGCCCGGCAGCACCCAGTCGGCAAGCGCCGCGAGCGCGTTGAGCGATTGCGCCATTGCGTCGCGCGACGGCCAGAGTGTCGGACGCAAATTCGGATCGAAGGAAATAGTCTTGCCTGCTGCACGCATTTCGCGGGCCATGTGGAAAGCCAGTTCACGCGAACTCGCGGAAATGGCTGGCGCCACGCCCGTCAGGTGCAGATGCCGCGCGTTGAGCACGTAATCAGCGGCGTAATCGTCAAGCGAAAGATGGCTTGCGGCCGAGCCCTTGCGGAAGTATTCGACTGCCGGATCGCTGCCGTCGTCGCACTTGCCCTTCAACTGGAAGCCGGTCGGATAGCGCTCGTCGATACTCACGCGGCGCGCATCGATGCCTTCGGCCGCGAGCACATCGAGCACGTATTGACCGAAGGAATCTCGCCCGACACGGCTCATCCAGCCCACCTTGAAGCCGAGCCGCGACAACCCGATAGCCACGTTCAGATCCGCGCCCGCGACGCGTTTGGTGAACTGGCCGACCTTTGCCAGATCGCCGGTTTCGGCGGCGACGAACATGGTCATCGCCTCGCCGTACGTAACGATGTCGAGGGCGTTTCGTTGTGATTGCATGCGGTACCTTGTATTCAAAATGCCGCGATACGCGCGACCTGAACGGCGGCGTCATCGGCGTCGAGAAAGGGATATTCGATTCCGCGCGGCACGTCACGCGGCAATTGCGCGAGGAGCGCGGCGAAGTGCGCATCGTCTTGCGACGGGGCTATGGCGAAACGTCGCGCGCCCTCGCCTGTCACTGCCTTGCAATGGATATAGGCCACGTGCGGCGCGAGACGCACGGCGGCATCGAGCGGGTCTTGATCCGGCCAGCGCCAGTTGCCAGTGTCGAAGGTCATCGCAAGCCCGTTTTGCGCCTGCGCGGGCAAAGCCGCGAACAACGCCTCGAACGCGCCGATCGTGCCGCCCGCCTTCAACTGGCCGTTTTCGGCGACCACCCGCGCCGGTGACGACGCCACCGCGTTCAGCAACCGATCGAGCGTTGCCGCATCGGTCGCAACGCCGCGTTCCGTGCCGCCCAATTGCAGCTTCACGATGCGCGCGCCCAGCGCATGTGCCTCGCCGATGGCCTGGGCGAGCGCACTGTCATCGAGAGCGCCATCGTCGCGAAACAAGGTTGCGGGCGTCGAGTGGACGGCCCACAAACCGAGTGCGCGGATGCGCGCGCCGAGACGCGAGAGCGCGTCGAAACTGGCATCGGATTCGTCGGCGAAAAGTTCGCGGCGCACTTCGAAACCCTGGGCGCCAGCGCGCGCGGCGGCTTCGGCGCACACCGCGTGACCATCGGTGCGAACCGTGTCCAAGCCGAAGGCGCTGGCGACTACGACGACATCCGGGCGCATGCCGATTTTTGAAACATCAGATGAAATCACGCCTCTTTTCCATTGAAAACTGACAAAAACTAGTGGTTGGAACCGGTTCCATTACTGCTGTTTGAAAAGGACGCCGCGGCGCCCCAATGAAGACGAATAGTGCTCTTGGCGGTGCGCGTTGCGCCATAGTGGAATTCCCTAGCCGAGAATCGAGGCGTCCTGGCAAAGTTCGAGAAAGCGCGCGGCGACACGCGAAGGCGTGTCGGCATGAGGAAACAGGATTGAAAAGCGGCGCGTGAGCGGCGCCGGGCCGACGTGTACGCGTTGCAGCATGCCGTCCTCATGCCGGATCGACATTGCCGAGACGAAGCCGATACCCATGCCCGCCCGCACCGCTTCCTTGACGCCCTCGACGCCCGCGATTTCGAGCGCGACGCGCACGGCCACCTTGCCCTGGGCGAACGCGCGCTCGACGATCTGCCGCACGCCCGAGCCGCTTTCGCGCAGCACGAGCGGATAGCCGCCGATTTCATCCAACGTGGCGTTTTGTCTTTCAGTGAGCGGATGACCGCGCGGAACGATAGCCACGATCTCGTCGTCGCGCCAGGCAGTCACCGTAGTGCCCGACGGCAACTCGCCACTTGGCTGGCCTTCGATGAGCGCGATATCGAGCGAACCTAGCGCAGCGACGATTTCCGCCGTGTTCCCGTCGATGGTCGTCAGCGTCACGTCGGGATAGCGCTTGTGGAATGCGGCGATCAGATAAGGCAGCAGGTAGCTCGCGGGCGTCGTGCTCGCACCGATACGCAATGTGCCGCGCTCGAGCCCGCGCAACGCGTCCCGCAGCGCGTGTGCTTGCCGGAAGCTCTCGCGCACACGCTCCGCGTGGACGAGCAGCTGTTTGCCGGCTGCGGTCAGGCGAACGCCCCGGCCGTCGCGCAAATAGAGCGATTCGCCGAATTCGTCCTGCAAAAGCCGAAGCTGCCCCGACACGGCAGGCTGCGACAAATGCAACGCAACAGCCGCGCGGCTGATGTTGCCGTGCTCGGCAACGATAGCGAAAGTTATCAGCTGATCCGGGGTCATCTCGCCAAACTATCAGATCAACCGATACATTGCATCCTAAATCACGATTTTTCATATGCATATGAGTGATTTAGGATTAGCACATCGCAACGCAATCTCAAAAGGACGCCCCCATGTCCGCCGTACCCGCCGCACCGTCAATCGCCGAAGCATCGTCCACGCGTGGGCAGCTCAACGGAATTCTTTTCGTCGCGCTGTTCGCGGCAGCCGTGACGCATCTGTCCGCGCTGCCGTTCATCGCTGGATTGGGCATCAGCCCGTTGATCGTCGGCATTGCCGCGGGGACGATCTACGGCAACGCGCTGCGCCACGGCATGCCCGAAAGCTGGGCGGCGGGCGTGAACTTCTCCGCGCGCAAATTGCTGCGCATCGCGGTGGCGTTCTTCGGGTTGCGCGTGAGTCTGCAAGAAATCGCGCACGTCGGGCTGTCGGGTTTCGCGGTATCTGTGCTGGTGGTCGTGAGTACGCTTGCCATCGGCACATGGTTCGGCATGAAGGTCATGAAGCTCGACCGCGATACCGCCTTGCTCACGGCCGCCGGCAGCGCCATCTGCGGCGCCGCGGCCGTGCTCGCGTTCGAATCGACCTTGCAATCGAAGCCCCACAAGAGCGCGATGGCCGTTGGCAGCGTGGTCCTGTTCGGCACGCTCTCCATGTTCCTCTATCCGCTCGCGATTCACGCAGGCTGGTTGCATCTCGACACGCTCGGCACGGGCCTTTTCTTCGGCGGCACGATTCACGAAGTCGCGCAGGTCGTTGGCGCGGCAAGCAACGTGAGCCCGGAAGCGGCGCATATCGCGACTATCGTGAAGATGACGCGCGTCATGTTGCTCGTGCCGGTCCTGCTCGTGGTCGGCTTCTGGATCAATCGCAAGCGTCATGATCAAAGCGCACAAAGCGGCACGGGCAAGCTCGCGGTGCCCTGGTTCGCCTTCGGCTTCCTCGCGCTCGTGGTGGTGAATTCGCTGCACGTGTTGCCCGCCAGCGCGACCAGCACGCTCAACACGCTCGATACCTTCGCGCTCACCATGGCGATGACCGCACTCGGCATGGAAACGCGCATCGCGCAGATTCGCGAAGCGGGTCCGCGTGCGATTGCAACCGGCGCAATCCTGTATGCATGGTTGATCGGCGGTGGACTTGCGATCACGTATGGTGTGGAGCGTCTTTTCGGCTGATCGTATCGATGCTGGACACAAAAAAGCCGTCGACTGAACCGACGGCTTTTTTGCATTCGAAGCCCGCTTTCTCGGCTTACGCGTGCTTCAACGCTTGTTCGAAATCGGCGATGAGATCGTCGATTTCCTCGATACCCAGCGACAAGCGCAGCATGCCGTCCGAAATGCCCATTGCGCGGCGTACGTCCGGACCGGCTTCGTGGAAGATGGTCGGTGCAACGGGGATGATGAGCGTGCGTGTATCGCCGAGACCGGTCGCCTTGATCGGGATTTGCAGCGCGTTGACGAAGTCGATCATGCGTTCGGGATGGCGCAACTCGAATGACAAGAGCCACGAGCCGTTTTTGAACAGACTCTTCGCGACTTCATATTGCGGATGACTCGGCAAACCCGGATAAAGCACGCGACCCACCGCTTCGTGTTTCTCCAGGAACTGCGCCAGTGCGAGCGCGTTATCGCTGCTCTTGCCGACTCGCAACGCCAACGTCTCCGCGCCCAGCGCAATCTGATGCGCCTGCTCGGACGACAACGCCGCGCCCATGTCGCGCAGACCCTTCTTGCGAATCTGCAGAAGCCCTTGCTCCTTCGCGGGCGAGCGCCGGTAGTCATCGGCGATATTCGGGTACGTGCTCCAGTCGAAGACGCCCGTGTCCGTGACCGCACCGCCGAGCGCCGCGCCGTGTCCCGCAATCGTCTTTGTCAGCGAGTTGACGACGAGGCTCGCGCCGACATCCTTCGGCCTGAAAAGCGCCGCAGACGTGATGGTGTTATCGACGACATAAGCGAGCCCGCGTTCGCGACACAGTTCGCCGATACCCCTCAGCTCCGGGATCTGCGTGCCCGGATTCGCGATGGTCTCGACGAACACCATGCGCGTGTTGGCCCTGAGCGCGTTGGCGACGTTAGCGACATCGCCTGCATCGACCACCGTCACTTCGATGCCGAGCGTGCGCAGCGTGCCGAACACGCTATTGGTATTGCCGAAGACGAACTGGCTCGACACGAGATGATCGCCCGCGCGCAAAAGCGTGAGAAACACCGCGCAGATTGCGCCCATGCCGGTGCTGAAGCAGATGGAACCCGCGCCGCCTTCGAGCTTCGTGATCTTGCGCTCGAGCGCCGCAGTGGTCGGCGTGCCCTGACGAGCATAGTTGAACCCGCCCTTCTTCGTGCCTTGAAACACGCCGATGAGATCTTCCACGCGTTCGAAGCCATACTGAACCGACGTATGGATGGGTTGACGCACGCCGCCATGCTCGACGCCCGCGTCACGATCGCCGTGTACGATGCCAGTGGTGAAGCCTTGCTTGTCCATCTTCTCTCCGCTTCGAAGTCGTTCGCTCTCTGACGGGCATCGCGAATCAGCCCTCGAGCAAAGGATTCATTTTACATCGCGGCCCGCGCCGCCACGGCCCCAAGCGGGTACGCGTGTTGCTCGCCTGAACACTCGTTCGCGTGCTCGACCGCGCGGCAAGCAGCACGCGATTAGCTTGCCAACTCAAGCGTCCGCCGCGCATGGCGTCAAAAGCACCGCACGTTTGACAAGGAGCCCACGCATGGCTTACGAACTCTATTACTGGGACGGATTGCAAGGCCGGGGCGAATATGTGCGCCTCGCGCTCGAAGACGCGGGCGCCGAATACATCGATGTCGCGCGTTCGAAGAAAGGCATGGACGCGATGATGAAGCTCCTCGGCAGCAAGACCGAGCCGCATATTCCGTTCGCGCCGCCGTTTCTGAAGGACGGCGATCTGATCGTGCCGCATGTCGCGAATATCCTGCTGTATCTCGGCCCGAAGCTGAAGCTCGCACCGAAGGACGAAGGCTTGCGCTACGTAGCGCATGGCTTGCAGTTGACCATCGCGGATATCGTCGCGGAAGTGCATGACACGCATCATCCGCTCGCGACCGATCTCTATTACGAAGACCAGAAAGAAGCCGCGAAAACGCGCTCGAAAAATTTCCTGGACCAGCGCGTGCCCAAATTCATGGGTTATTTCGAGCGCGTGCTGAAGCAGAATCCGCACGGCGACACGCAAATGGTCGGCGACACGACGACCTACGTCGATCTCTCCGTCTTTCAGCTCGTCGATGGCCTGCACTACGCCTTCCCGCGCGCGATGAAGACCTTCGGCAAGCACTATCCGCATGTCGCGGCGCTGCATGACGCCGTGCTGCAACGGCCCAATATCGCCGCTTATGTCGATTCGGAACGGCGCATCCCGTTCAACGAATCCGGCATTTTCAGGCACTATCCCGAACTCGATCAGGACGCGAAGTAAGACGCGTCACTGAGTTCACTGATCGCCTCAACGAAACAAGGAGCCAGCATGATCGAAACGATTCCCTCCTTCGGCCTCGGCACATTCCGTGTCGATGCCGCGAAGACCACCGAAGCCGTCAGAAGCGCATTGCAGATCGGCTTTCGTCATATCGACACCGCACAGTTCTACAACAACGAAGCCGCCGTCGGCGCGGGCGTGCGCGAGTCAGGCATTCCGCGCGAAGACGTCTGGGTGACGACGAAAGTCTGGTGGGACCGGCTGCAGCACGACAAGCTGATCGCGAGTCTCAAGGACAGTCACGAAAAGCTCGATATCGGCACGATCGATCTCGCGCTCGTGCATTGGCCGTCGCCCGAGAGCGCGGTGCCTATCGCCGAAACGCTTGGCGCGTTTCAGGAAGCGCAGAAGCTCGGCCTCATCCGTCATTACGGCGTGTCGAACTTCACCGCGCCGCTGCTCGAACAAGCGCTCGAGGCGCCGGGCGGCAAGGAGATCGTGACGAACCAGATCGAAGTGAGCCCGTTCCTCGCGAACCGCGCGTTGGTCGAAGCCACCCAACGGCTCGGCGTGAAAGTGACCGCCTATATGCCGCTCGGCGAAGGCCGCGCGCATAACGACATGACCATCAAGGCCATCGCGAAGAAGCACGGCGCGACGCCCGCGCAAGTGACCTTCGCATGGCTTCTGGCGCGCGATATCGTGGTGCTGTCGGCATCGACGAATCCGGAGCATCAACAGATCAACTGGGATGCGCAAAAGCTCGAGCTCGACGCCGACGACATCGCGAAGATCGACAAGCTCGACGAAGGCAAGCGCAACGCGAATCCTTCGTTCGCGCCGAAGTGGTGAGCGCGTAGACCGAAGCGCTGGATGCATCACTTGAAAAGCCTGGCTGTCTTCGATAGCCGGGCTTTTTTTCGCGCGCTCGAAAGTGGACGGATGATGCGCAATGCTATCCTTGCGTCGGCCTTATTCCATTTGCTTCTAAGCTTTCCACGATAATCCGTGCTTTCGTTCCTGCTTCGGCTGCGCACGCGCGCTCAACAACTCTTCCGTTTGTCGGATGCGCACACCATGCTCATCTGGGCAGTCGTCGTCGGCGTTGCGGGCGCGTTCGCGACATCGGCGTTTCGTGAAGGCATCGATTCGCTGCAACGGGCGTTCGGCGGCGAACCCGGCAACTTCGTCAAGATGGCCGAAAGCCTGCCGTGGCCGCTGCGTATCGTGTTGCCAGCGGCGGGCGGGCTCATCGCGGGCTTCTGTCTGATCGTCGCACGGGTTCGTCAAGACAAGCACGCGAACACGGATTACATGGAAGCGGTGACCATCGGCGATGGCGTCGTGCCCGTGTGGCAAAGCATCTGGCGCAGCCTGTCGTCGCTTTTCACGATCACGAGCGGCGGCTCCATCGGCCGCGAAGGGTCGATGGTGCAGCTCGCCGCGCTCGCTTCATCGCTTATCGGACGCTGGGTCCACTTCGATCCGCCGCGCCTGCGACTGCTCGTGGCGTGCGGCGCGGCGGCCGGGATCACCTCCGCATACAACGCGCCGATCGCGGGCGCGTTCTTCGTCACCGAAATCGTGCTGGGCTCCATGGTCATGGAGAGCTTCGGGCCGATCGTCGTGTCGTCGGTCGTCGCCAACATCACGATGCGCGAGTTCGCCGGGTATCGGCCGCCTTATCAGATGCCGGTGTTTCCGCCCATCGCGGGCCTCGAAGTGCTGCTCTTCGTCGTGCTCGGTTTGCTGTGCGGCGCGCTCGCGCCACACTTCCTGCGGCTGCTCGCAGAGTCGCGCAAGCGCTTTGCGAAGTTGCCGCTGCCCTTGCCGATTCGTCTCGCGCTCGGCGGACTGATCGTCGGCGTCATTTCGATCTGGTGGCCCGAAGTCTGGGGCAACGGTTATGAAGTGGTGAACTCGCTTCTGCATCAGCCGTGGACGTGGTCCGCGCTCTTGCTGGTGCTCGTCTTCAAGCTCCTCGCCACCGCCGCGACGGCCGGCTCGGGCGCGGTCGGCGGTATCTTCACGCCCACGCTTTTCGTCGGCGCCGTGCTCGGCTGTCTCTTCGGTCTCGGCGTTCACGCCATCTGGCCGCATTCGACTTCACAGCCATTCGCCTACGCCATGGTGGGCATGGGCGCGTTTCTCGCCGCGGCCACGCACGCGCCGCTCATGGCGATCCTCATGATCTTCGAGATGACGCTGTCGTACTCGGTGGTGTTGCCGCTCATGCTTTCGTGCGTGGTGGCGTATTTCATTGCCCGAACCTCCGAGCAGACGTCGATGTACGAAGTCACCCTGCGTCGCACGCGCGAAGAGAAGGAGCGTCTGCGCCTCGCGGCCACGCAGATGCGCGAACTCGTCAAGCCGCCCGATACCGTCGTCCCGCTCGATGCAAACGTGAACGACATGACGCGCGTGTTCCTCGAATATCCCGTGAAGTATCTGTATGTCGTGGATGACGCGGGGCGCTTTCGCGGTGTGGTCGCACTCAAGGACATCACGTCCGATCTTCTCGACAAGCAAGACACATCCACGCGTACCGCCGCCGATTACCTCCAGCCGCAATTCGACGTGCTCACACCCGACATGTCGCTCGGCGAAGCACTGCAGCACTTCCTCGCTTTCCAGGGCGAGCGGCTTCCCGTCATCGAAAAAAAGAGCGAGCCGCTGCTGCTCGGTGTCGTGTACAAAACCTCTCTTCTCGACGCATACTTCCGTCTGAATCCGACGCAGCGCTGAAAGTGCGCGGCTGTGCAATTTCGCGGCGCGTGCCGATCCGCAGCGCTGGGTGGAAGCGGATTATTCATAAGTTAGAAATCACGCGAAGTGTTTGCGCGCGAGCACCGCTCGTTGCGCCCGTGCGAGGTCTGCTTCTTTGGCATCCACGCACGAACGGTGCGCGAGGGACGTATCGGCATAGGCTTTGCTTGATGCTTCTCGCTGCCTACGTGAGGAGGGGTTGCCCGATGAAGACCTCAACGTTGTTGACGATGGCATTGGTTTCGGCGTCGTGTTACGCCGCGCCTCTGCACACGAGTTCGACTGACGATTCGGCCGTAGTGGCCGCAACGCGCGCTGCCCTGCGTGTGAACGCCGGGCCGGTCGCGCCGCCCGCACCCGAAATTGCGGCAGATAGTCTCGACCACGCGCACTGGCGTCATGTGCCGCTGCCGAAATCGCGTACGCCGAGTCACGGCATGGCAAGCCAGACGATTCAGGTACAGACCTGAAGCGCTCACTTCTTCATCTACAGGAATTCCATGTCGGATACACCCGGAACTCAGAGCCTGAACGACGAACCCATCGACGATGAAATCGCCGAAGTCCTGCGTTATGCCACGTTCCCAGCCAACAAGGACACACTAGTGAATGCCGCGCGCGAAGCCGGTGTCAGCAACGATGTGATCGCTGTTTTCGATGGTCTGCCCGAACAAGACTATAAGGATGCGAATTCCGTCGAGCAGTTGCTCGGAAGCAATGGCGGTCCGGGAATCTCGGTCTAGGCAGGGCGTATCAAAGCGCCGAAGTTGTCCCCAGCAATTGGGGACCACCCTGTTGAAAACCCGCTGTGAACTCGTCTAAGCATTTGACGCGCAACGAAAAACACCCTGCGCTTCAAGTCGCGCCAACCTGCCCGCGCCCTCTGCATAACTTATCCCCCGCAAACGGGGAAATGCCTGTGGAAAAGCGCTTGGCGACTCAGTTAATTTCTTGATTCTGTTCGCAAAACGCCGTGCGGCGCGGATCAGGTCATGCTCTACGTGGCAAACGAATAGCTCGATCCTTGCCCGACTTGTCCACAGTTTCTGTGGACAAGCCTGTGCAGTACGTTGCTCTTAGCTTCCGCGATACTGCGCCGCACTGGCCGGCACGGCCTTCTTCGGCGGCGGCTTGGAAGCCGAGCCCGCAGCCGCACCCGACGACATATAAGCCGGCGCCGCCTTGGTCGTCTGCTTCTGTCCGGCAGGCGGCGCTGTCGGCGCATTGCGCATGTCGGCCAGCATCTGCGCGCACGGCAACGGCTTGTTGTTGCTCGGCTGGATCAGCGGGATCAACGCGGCAAACGGGTTGATGAGTCCAAGACCGACCATCGCACCGCCGCGCACCGCCAACGCGCCGACATTCACGCCAACCTTCGGGTCCTTGAACGTGCCCTTCACATACAGCGGCGAACGCAACGAAAAGATGCGGAAGCCCTTCGTATGCGGATGAATCCCCAGATCCATCTGTTCGCTCTTCAGATTGATGTTGCCATCGACGTTGATGACCGCGTCGTCGGTATCGAGTGCGAAGACGCGCGAGTCGAGCACGCCATCCGTGACGACGAAATCGGTCGCGGCGCAGTTGATGTTCACATCGCGCTTGCCGAAGAGCTTCTCGTAGACGACGTTCGCCACGTTCAGGCCCGCCGCTTCCATGTACAGCCGGCTCACGGTGCCCTGCGTCACGAGCGCCTTGATCTCGCCGTTGGACGTTGCGGCAAGCGCGGCGGGCGAATTGCCGGTGGCGGACAAAGCCGCGTCGCCGTTCACTTCACCGAGCGCGGATTGCATGGTCTTCACGGTTGGGAACAGCTGCTTGAGCTTCAGATGCCGCGCCTCCGCCGACACGCGTCCCTTAAGAGGCGCCGCACTGCCATCCAGATGAATGTTCGACGAGAACGCGCCGCCCGCCACGCCGAACTTGAGCGGTTCGAATGACAGCACGCCATCCTTCATCACGACGTGCGTATAGAGATCCGTGATCGGCAGGTCGGGGTCCTTGATGATGCGCTGACCGGTGAACTTCACGTCGGCATCGATGGCCTTCCAGCGATCAGTTTTGAACTCCTCGGTCGGCAACGCCTTCGCCGACGGCTGCTTTTCCGTCTCGCCGCGCTTGGCTTTGCTCGCGTTCGAATCCACACCGATGATCGGCGCGAGGTCCGCGAAACGCAGCAGATGCGACACGAGTTCGCCCTGAAGCAGCGGTCGCGGCTTCCTGCCCGCATAGACGAGCGAGCCGTTGATGTCGCTGCCACCCACGCGGCCCGTGAAGTTCTCGTAGTGGAACACGTTGCCGTCTTCCTTGAACTGACCGGTGAGGCGCCCTTCCGTGGCAAAAGGCGGCGTTTCCGGCAGCGTCACGCCCGTGAACGGATACAGATGCGCCATGCTGACCGCCTGAATCCACAGCCGCAGATCGAGCGCCGCGAGATGCGCGGGATCGGTCACGGTGCCGACGAACGCGATATGCGTGTCACCCAGGCGCACATCGGCCTGAACGGGGAACGGGCGCGCCGCGTCCTGCACCGCGAGCACGCCGCCGAGTTTGCCGTCGCCGGAAACCCTGCCGCCGTTGTAGGTGCCCTTGACCGTCCAGCCGAAGGCATACGGCGGAATCGGCGGCTTCACGCCTTCTTTCGTCGTGATGCTCTGATTGGCCGACGTACTCGCCGGATTCGGCGCCGATGCATTCGCCGCCGCAGCCGCGGATGCAGCCGAAGCGGCGGACGCCTCCGAAGCCGCCGCTGCATCCGTCTGCTTTTCGAGCTTGGCCGCGCCGCTCTTGCCGACCATCTCCGCCGACGATTTGCTCGACGCCTCTTGTTGCTGCTTCATCACTTCGCCGATCGGCACGGCCTGGCCGAGCGTATCGATATCGACCTGCATCTCGGCCTTGGTCACTTCGTCGTGCACGCCGACCGTGCCTTTTGCAAGCGAGATATCGCCAAGCTTGAGATTCCACGTCGAAGGTTCGGTGGACTGCTTGAACTTGAACGTCCAGTTGTTGCGGTTGTCCTTGAGCCGCTCGACATCGATGGAAGGATTCACCAGATTGATCGCGGGAATGACGATGTCGTGCGCGAGCAGCGGCAGCACGGCCACCTGAAAGTCGATTTCGTCGAGCGTGGCGAAATACTGGTTGCGCGCCCAGTCCGGGTTCGCGATGGTGATCTTTTCAGCCGAGAAGCGCGGCCACGGCACCCAGCGTTTCCAGCCCGTTTCGTTAGGCGGACGGCGCCAGCCCACCTTCAGGTCGCCGGTAATATGAAACTGCCGCCCAATAGCTTGCGAGACTTTGTCATCGACCCACGGCCTCAGGCGATTCCAGTCGAACGTCAGGAAAATAACCACGCTCACCGCTATCAGTACCGCCAGAACGGCAAAAAACCATGCGACGATCTTTCCGATTTTTCTGCTCGTGCGGGCCTGCGCCATGACCTCTCCATCCATTTTTTCTGATTGTGTGTGGCGCAGCACAGAGTGTGCCCGCGTGACGGTCGACGTGTGTCATGTGCGCCGCATGTCATGGGCAACGCCCGGCCTTTTCCGTAAGATGACGGCTCGATAAATGCCCCACGAGGCCCGATGCCTTCTTCTTCACTCGTCGCAACCGTTGGCGTCGCACGGCGCGATACCGCGCGCGGCACCGTCCTTTTGCATCCCACGGATTTCGTGCTGAGCGAAGGCGAGCGCGCCGCGATCACGGGACCGTCGGGATCGGGCAAGAGCGTCTTCTTGCGTACCCTCGCGCTGCTCGATGCCTGCGACGAGGGTTACGTGACGTGGCGCGGCGAGCGTATCGCGCGCGCGGGCATTCCGGCTTATCGACGACGCGTGGCCTACATCGCTCAACGGCCCGCGATGCTGGACGGAAGTGTCGAGGACAACCTGCGTTATCCGTACACACTCAAGGCTTATCGCGATGCCCGCTTCGATCGCGCGATGGCCACGCAACTTGCGGAAGCGGCGGGACGCGGCGCGGACTTTCTCGACAAGGTCGCGAGCGAGTTGTCCGGCGGTGAGGCGCAGATCGCCGCGCTCGTGCGTGTACTGCAACTCGCGCCCGACGTGCTGCTGCTCGACGAGCCCACGGCATCGCTCGATCCGGCTTCGGCGCGTTCGATCGAAGCGCTGGTCAGCGCGTGGTTCGAATCGGCGGACAAAGCGGACGGCAAACCGGGCAACAAGCGCGGGAGCATCTGGGTATCGCACGACCCCGAACAGGCCGCGCGCGTGGCCACGCGTCATTTGTCGATGAACGCGGGCGTCCTCACCGAAGCGAGCGCGCCATGAACGGTTATCAAAACCTCAGTCTCCTCGATATCGCGCTTGCGGCGGCGCTGATCGTGGTGAACGCCGCGTTGTCGGTCGCGCTCAATCTCGGGCTCGAACGCAAGCTCGCGATCGCGGCCATACGCACCGTCGTTCAATTGCTGCTGATAGGCTATGTGCTCGGCTGGGTGTTTGCCTTCAGCCGGTGGTATGTCGTGCTGCCGCTCATGGCGTTGATGACCATCATCGCGGGATTGTCCGCTTCGAATCGCGGACGGCGCACCTACACCGGACAACGCGCCGACAGCATCGTGTCGATCTGGGCGAGTTCGTGGCTGATCGGCGCATTCGGGCTGTTCGTCGTGATCCGCATTCATCCGTGGTACGAGCCGCAATACGCCATACCCATTCTCGGCATGATTCTCGGCAATACGCTCACAGGCGTGTCGCTCGGCATCGAACGCATGACGGAGGAACTGACCGCCGGACGCGCGGCCGTGGAGATGTCGCTCGCATTAGGCGCGACGCGCTGGGAAGCCGCGCAAGGGCCCGCGCGGCAGGCCGTGCGCGCGGGCATGATTCCGACGCTCAACCAGATGACCGTCGTGGGCCTCGTCAGTCTGCCGGGGATGATGACCGGTCAGGTGCTGGCGGGACAATCGCCATTGCAGGCGGTGCGCTATCAGATCGTCATCATGTTTCTGATCGCGGCGGCTTCGGCGCTCGGCGTGGTCGGCGCAGTCGTGTTGACGTATCGGCGGCTGTTCTCGCCGGATCACCGCTTCATGGCCGCGAAACTCGTGGAGAGGAAGGCGAAGAAGCGCTCTGCCTGAAGCGCTTCCTTTTCGCGTCACGCTCCGCGGTATGCCCGCTCCAGTTCGTCGAGGTCGAGCTTCACCATCGTTCTCATCGAGGTCATCGTGCGATTGGCCTTGTCCGGGTCGGGGTCCTGCAGCATCTTGAGCAGCTTTCTGGGCGCGATCTGCCACGTCACGCCGAAACGGTCCGTGAGCCAGCCGCAGGCCATCGCCTGGCCGCCTTCGAGAAGCTTGTCCCAGTAGCGGTCGATCTCGGCCTGACTGTCGCATTTGACGAACAACGACAGGGCGGGCGTGAACTTGAATTCTGGGCCGCCGTTGAGCGCCATGATGTCTTCGCCTTCCAACTGGAACAGAATGGCGAGCACGCTGCCCGGCGTGCCCGGACTGGCCTCGTTATGCAGCATGGTTTCAACGATGCGCGCGTCCTTGAACACGCTCAGATAGAAATCGACGGCCTCCTGCGCGTTGCCGTCGAACCATAGGCATGGCGATATCTTGTTCATGAGTCTCTCCTTGAAAGGCGCGTTATTCGCGCGGCGCGGTCATCGCCTTTTGCATGTCCTCGGGGCTCACGTCGCGTACGTGCGATGCCAACGACCACTGATGCCCGAACGGGTCGACGAGCCGGCCGTAACGGTCGCCCCAGAACATCTCGGCAACCGGCATGGTGACTTCGGCGCCGGCATCGATGGCCTGCGTGAACGTGGCATCGACATTTTCGACATAAAGGTGGATGGTCACCGGCGACCCTTTGATCGCCTTCGGGCCGAGCATGCCGAAGGTCGGGTTCTCGTCGACGAGCATCAGCACCGAATCGCCGATCTTGACCATGGCATGCATGAGCTTGCCGTCCGGTCCGGGCAGGCGGCCCAGTTCGACGGCGTTGAAGGCGCGCACGTAGAAGTCGATCGCCTCCGCCGCGCCCGCGCACGTGAGGTGCGGGGTCAGCGAACGCATGCCGGGCGGAATGGGGTTGACGGCGGGTGTGGACATGGCTGGCTCCGTAGAAGTGACGAGACGCGCCGGGAATCGGCGCCGCTCTCCTACCCTACAACGTGCAAGCCAGGCGTCAATCGACATCGATCCGGACTTCGGCCGGATTTTTTGCAGCTCAGGCGTCCGGCGTTTCGGCCAGCGTCTGAATGAGCCCTTCGAGCCGCGAAAAGTTGACGGGCTTCGTCAGATGATCCCGAAAACCTGCTTCCCGGCAACGTCGAATGTCTTCGTCCATGCCGTAGCCCGTGATGGCCACGGCGGGCTTGTCGGGCTGCAGCTCGCGCCACGCGCGCGCGATGTCGAGACCCGTGCCATCCGGCAAGCCGATGTCGCTCACAAGAAGATCGAACGACGCCTCTTTCGCGCGTTCGAGCGCAACTGCCACCGTGCTGGCGACAGTAACGACGTGACCGAGCATCTCCAGCACTTCCGCCATCGCCGATGAAGTCTGCTCGTTGTCCTCCACGAGCAATACGCGCAGCGAACGGCCGTGTTCGTGCCGCTTTGCCTCGACGAGCGGCTCGGCCTCGTGCTGCGGCTCCATTTTCGCGAGCGGCAACGTGAGCGTGAAACGCGCGCCCGCATCGCGGCCTTCGCTGTAGGCCGAGAGCGTGCCGCCATGCTTCTGCGCGAGCGTGCTGGCGATAGCCAGGCCCAAGCCCAGCCCGCCGAAGGAACGCGTGATGGAATCGTCGGCCTGTTCGAACGCGGAAAAAATGCGCGGCAATGCTTCGGCGCTGATGCCGATGCCGCTATCCGTCACCGATACCGCGATGGTCGCGCGATCCGGATTCCACGTCCGTACTTCGAGCCGCCCGCCCGCCGGGGTGAACTTCACCGCGTTCTTCATCAGGTTCCAGACGATCTGCTGAAGCCGCGCGGCATCGCCGAAAACGACGAATTGGTGCGCGTCGAAGCGCGTGTCGAGCGTGAGATTCTTCGCGCGCATGTCGGCTTCCGACATGTCGAGTGCGCTCGTGAGCAAGGTATCGAGCGCGACGCTCGCGAAATTCAGACTCAGCTTGCCGCGCGCGATGCTCGTCAGATCGAGCAGATCGTCGATCAGACGCGCCTCCAGTTCCACATTGCGGCGAATCAGTTCAAGCGTGGGATGCGCCTCGTGCGACAGCGAATGCTTCATTTCGAGCAGACGCACGGCGGCGAGAATCGGCGTGAGCGGCGTGCGCAATTCATGCGACAGCACCGCCAGGAAATGGTCCTTCGCGCGATTCGCGGATTCCGCCTGATCCTTGGCGAGCCGCAAGGCATCGGCGGCCATGTGAGCGTCGGTGGCGTCGCGCACGATCTTCGAGAAGCCGATCAGTTCGTCGTTTTCCGTGCGGATGGCCGTGGTCACGCCCGAGGCGAAGAACGAGTGGCCGTCCTTGCGCCACAGCCAGCGGTCGTCGCTGGCGCTGCCCTCGCGCCGCGCGATGTCGAGTTCGTCCTCGAATACGCCGGTTTCGCGGTCTTCCTGGTTATAGAAGATGCTCGCGCTCTGGCCGAGCACGTCTTGCGCCGGAAAGCCGAGAATGCGCTCCGACGCCGCATTCCACGTGCGAATGCGCCCTTCCGGGTCGAGCGTGATGACGGCGTAGTCCTTCAGCGCGTCGATCAGCATGCGAAAGTGCGTCTCCGTCTCGCGCAGCGCGCGCTCCACCGCAATGCGTTGCGCACGCTCGTCGCTCTCGCGCATGGCGCGGCGCACCACCGCGGGCAGCCGTTGCAGACGCTGCTTCAACACATAGTCGGTCGCGCCGCGTTTGAGCATGTCGACGGCGTGTTCTTCGCCGAGCAGCCCGGACACGAAGATGAACGGGGTATCCGGCGCGCGCTCGCTCGCGATGCTCAGAGCCTCGATGCCGGAGAACGTGGGCATGACGAAGTCCGCGAGGATCACGTCGAAGCGCTTGGCGGCGAGCTCCGCGATGAAGTTCGCCGAGTCGTAGACGATGGACGCATCCACCGCGTAATCGGCGCGCTCGAGCTGAGCGATGGTCAGCTCCGCATCGAGTGCGTTGTCTTCCACGAGAAGCAGATGCAGGGGCTGCATGGTCTAGGCGGCCTCGCGAGAAAACGCGCGGCGGCGCACGATGCGGTCGATATTGGCAGTCACGAAGTTCACGAGGTTCACGTCGGTCATTGCGCGGACGGCGGTCGGCGAAAGCGCGTGGAACCCGGCGGCGGCTCGTTGAGCACGGCCCAGAACACGCCGAGATCGCTGATCGCCTCGACGAATTCCGCGAACTCCACGGGCTTGACTACATAGGCATTGACGCCGAGTTCATAGCTGCGCACGAGGTCCTGCTCTTCGCGCGAGGACGTGAGCATGACGACCGGCACGCTTTTCAGAACCGGGGTCGAGCGGATCGTGTCGAGCACTTCGAGCCCGTCGATTTTCGGCAGTTTCAAGTCGAGCAAAATGACGGCGGGATTGCCCGGCGTGCGCTCCTTCCAGTCGCCTTCGCAAGTGAGATAGTCGATAGCTTCCTGACCGTCGCGCGCGATGATCACTTCGTTCGCAAGCTGGCTTTTGTCCAGCGCCACGAGCGTGAGTTCGAGGTCGTTCGGATTGTCTTCGACAAGCAAAATCGGTTTAAGCATGGTCTGGTATTGACGCTGATATTCAGATTCCCGACGGCGCGCCGGAACCCAGGCGGACGCCTTCGCGGCCCGTGACATGTCGAAACACGACCGGCAGGGAGAAATAGAATACCGCGCCTTCTCCGAGCCGCCCTTCCGCCCACGTGCGTCCCTCGTGCCGTTCGATGATCCGCCGCACGTTGGCGAGGCCGATACCGGTGCCCTCGAACTCCTCCGCGCGGTGCAGCCGCTGGAACACGCCGAACAGCTTGGCTCCATATTTCATGTCGAAGCCAACGCCATTGTCCCGTACGCCGACGATGTACTCGTCGCCGCTTTTGTGGGCGAATATCTCGATTTTCGCCGATTCTCGCGTTCTCGTATATTTCACCGCGTTCGAAATGAGGTTGCGTAGCGCCAGTTGCAGGAAGGCGGCGTCGCCCGTGATGCGCGGCAGATCGCCGATGACCCACTCGATCCGGCGCTCGGAGGCATCCATTTCGAACTCCCGCACGATCACGCCGACGAGCTGGTTCAGGTCGACCGGAGCGGGTCTGAGCGCCGCGCGGCCCATCTGCGAGAAGGTCAGAAGATCGTCGACGAGCGTGCCCGCGAAGCGCGCCGAATCCAGCATGTTGTTCAAAAACCGCCGGCTCTTTTCCGACATGCGCTCGCCTTCCAGTTCGCGCAGCAGGTCGCCGTAACCCGCGATATGGCGCAGCGGCGCGCGCAAGTCGTGCGATACCGAATACGAAAACGCTTCGAGTTCCTTGTTCGCGCGTGCGAGTTCGGTCGCGAGTTCCGCGCGTTCCTCGGCACGGCGCAGCACGATATTCAGAAGCGCGCCGCGCAATTCGTTGGCGATTTCGATCTCGCCCTGACGCCACATGGCGGAATGCCCGCGCACCGTTTCGAGCCAGGGACTGAAGCTCGTGCGCGGGGCGCTGGCGCCTTCCGCGTCGCGAATCTTGACCGGCTCGCCCGCCCACTTGATGGTCTGCATCACCTCGGGGCGAAACCACAGCAAATAGTTGCGAAAAATCTGCGATACCGGCACGGCGAGCACGCCGCACGCCTTGTCCTCGTGCGCCTTGGCGGGCGGCCATTCGCGCGCGAGCGAGTCGCTTGCCCACACGCCCGTGGTGTTTTCCGCGAGCCAGTGCGTGAGCGCGCGCACCGTGTCTTCATCGGGCGTCGCGCCCATGAGCGTGACGTTTTCATCGAAGACGATAGCCGCGCCCGCCGAACGCGCGAAGCCCAGCACGTCCTTCGGCGCCGCCTGCAGGCCGGCCACGAAATTGGTGTGCTCGCCCATCGCGCTGACGAGACGGCCCATCGTGCGACGCAGCCCGGCGAGATATTCGCCCTCGGCGCGCTCTTCCTTTGCCTCGATCTGCAGCGACAGCATGTGCCCCAGATGTTCGACCGCCAGCCGCGTATTGAACGACACGATGCGCGGATCGTGATCGTGACAGGAAATGAGGCCCCACAAGCGCCCGCGCACGACAATCGACACCGACATCGACGCATGCGTATTCATGTTGCGCATGTATTCCAGATGCACGGGCGAGAAGCTGCGCAGCGTTGCGTAAGTGAGGTCAGTCGGGCGGCCGGTCAGCGGATTGAGCGCCGGCACGAGGCGCGCGGGGCGATAGTTCACATCGGCGACGAGGCGAATCCGGTGCCGCATATACAGCGCGCGCGCCTGACGCGGAATGTCGGAAGCCGGAAAGAACTGATGCAGAAAGGACGCGTAGCTTTCGTCGCGATTTTCCGCGAGCACATGACTGCGGCCTTCCTCATCGAAGCTGTAAAGCATGACGCGACCGAAGCCGGTGATCGCGCGGACTTCCTGCACGGCGAGTTCCGCGAGTTCCTGCACGGTGCCGGCATCCTGCAAACCGCGCGCGAACGTGCGCACGAGCGGATACATGGACGCGAAAGCGGCGTCGCCGATTGCAGCCGTTTCCATCTCGACGATGAGCGCGCCTTCATGGCGATGCACCGTGACATCCAGGCGCACGGAAGCGTGGTCCGCTTTGGCGGCATCCACCGGGCCGACGTAAAGCGGCGCGTCGTCGATCTCCGCCGTCGCGGCGGCTTTCGCAATGCGCTTGGCGCCCACATCGCCCAGCACTGTTTCGAGCGATTCGCCAGGCAGCGTCTCGATGTCGCGGCCCGTGAGCGCAGCCAGATTCTCGCTTGCCTGCAGAATGCGCAGAGCGTCGTCCAGCACGAGCAGATAGCCATGCGGCTGGATGCCACCGGGTGCATGGATGGGCTCGGCGTCGCAGTCCTTGCTCGCAACGCCGGAGTCGAGCGTCAGGCGGCGCGCGACGGCATCCGGCGGACCTTGCGAGTCGCCGTGAAAGGACGCAGAACCGGCTGGTCCGCTTGCCGCCTCGCTCATGTGGCCACTCCGCTCACGGCCTGCAGGTCTTCGACCTCCGCGGATTCCGGGCACAGCCACGCCTGCATGCTCTCGAAAGTCGCGATGGCGGCATGCACGGCTTCGTCGTATTGCGCCTCGGGCACCGTCGCCGCGGCGGTCGTGCGAAAGGCGTTCCACATGCTGCCGGTGTGCGAACCGTAACCTTCGAAATAGGCGTTGCCGAAACCGGGTTCGAGATCGAGCAGCTTGGCAATATGCGGCGCGATGAAACGCCCGCCCAGGGTCGAACCTTCCATCACGTACATGGAGCCGACCGCGCTCGCGACGCTCTTGATCTGCGGCAGATCGTAAAGCGCGTGAGCACGCGGGACCGAACCCACGGGCACGCGCTCGCCGGTGAGCACGGCGAGATCGGCGGCGATGAGCGGCGCCTTGCGGCGCTCATCGAAAAATACTTGCAGCGATTCGGGCATCTGCACGCCCGCGACGTCTTCCCACGGCGCGATATAGCCGTAAAAGCGTTCGAGCAGCGCAATGTATTCGGCGCGTTGCAGGCTGTCCTGCATGAGGTCGAGCGCGTTCTCGAGCCGCGTATGGCATACGGCGGTTTCGTTTTTGAGCCGGGACAATAGATCTTGGGACATGTTCCGTCGGGTTGGCTGAGGACGCTATGGATGTTCAAGCAAGCAAACGAGGCTTGCATCGGAAGCGCTTACCGGATGAAACGCGCGCGGCACTGAATGATCCGGTAGAAAACGCATGATCGACGTGTTCTGCTTTCGAAACAAAAATCATTTTACGCAACCGTCTCACGCAATGTCAGTGCAAGACTCGTGGTTTCACCATCTGGTTCAATTCGCGCCTGGGCCGCCGCTGCCGCCGCCGCTATTCTCGTTCACGTGATCGTCGCGCTGCGTGGCTTCCTGATACGCGCCGCCACCGCGCCGGTCGGTATCGACGAGACCGCGCTTTACATCGTCATGCGCCTGCTTGCCGACTTCGCGCGGCTCGTGCTCATCCTGCGAGTCGACACTTTGATCCGCCTCGTGCGGCAGCGCCGCGTTCGATGAATCGTCGTCCACTTGCGTCTGTTCGTCCTTGCTCGACATTTCGCGGCCGCGTTCGGGCGCGCTTTCGGGTGCTGTCTTGACTGGCTTCATGGTCCCTCTCCTTGATGCGTTCACTTGGTCTTGCTTTTAGCGTCGATGCCAAGCTGTTTTTTCATTGCCGCTGTAAGACGCTGGCGGCCCTTCGCGTAGTCGGCCCACGGGTCGGCGCGCAATGAATTCATGCGCTCGGCCACGTTGCCGATGTTCCATTGATCGCCGCTCGTGACCTCGTCGATTTCGTCCCAGGCAATAGGCATCGAAGCGCCCAGTCCCGGCCGCGAGCGCAACGAAAACGCCGCCACCGTGCTCGATCCGCGGTTGTTGCGCAGATAGTCGATGAATATCTTGTCCTTGCGATTCTGCATGCCCATCTTCGCGGAAAAGAACTTGGGCAAGGTACTCGCCATATGCTGCGCGACGGCTTGCGAGAAGCCCTTCATTTCGTCCCAGCCCGACTGTTTGGCGAGCGGCACGACCACATGAAAGCCCTTGCCGCCGCTCGTCTTGCAAAACGAAGTAAGTCCGAGTTCGGCCAGCAGTTCCTTCGTGAGCTTCGCGGCTTCGACCATGCGCTTCCAGCCGACGCCTTCGCCGGGGTCGAGGTCGAACACCATGCGATCCGGTTTCTCGATGTTCGACGCCAGCGCGTTCCACGTATGCAGTTCGATCGTCCCCATCTGCGCCGTGCCGACGAGCGCTTGCGCCGATTCGATGGTGAGCAGCGGCGGATGTCCCGGATCGATATCCGCATGCTGCGTGATGTGCGGAATCGCGAGCCTCGCGCTGTGCTTCTGAAAGAACAATTCGCCGCCGATATCTTCCGGGGCGCGCACGAGGGACACGGGCCGGTCGTGCAGATGCGGCAGCATCCATTGAGCGACCGACGCGTAATACTCGACGACATCGATTTTCCGAAGCCCCGTGGACTTGTCGATGACGCGATCCGGATGGCTGATCTTGACGCCTTCGACCTCGGCGGTCGATTTGCTTTTGGCCGCGGTTTTCGTGGGCGCTTTCTTCGCGGCGGTTTTCCTGGCAGCCGTCTTCTTCGGCGCGCCCTCGTCTTCCACCTTTTGCGCCGATACCGCTTCTTCCTTGACGATCTGCCGGGCCGGCTTGTCGTCGCGCAGACTGACGAACGATGCTTGTCGCACGATGCGCTCCTTGGTCCATTCCGCGAAATTGCATTCCGCCACGAGTTCGGGCTTGACCCAATGCACCGGCGTGCGGCTGCGCTCCTGCGGCTCGCTCGCAAACGGCATGCTTTTGGTTTCGCGCTTGTCTAGTTCCTTCTTTACGGCGGTGAGCGTGGCGTGATCGAAGCCGCTGCCGACGCGACCCGCGTATTGCAGCTTGCCCTTGGCGTCGTACACGCCGAGCAGCAACGCGCCGAACTCGCCGCGCGTGCCCGCCGGTTCCGAATAGCCGCCGATCACGAACTCCTGCCGGCGCCGGCACTTGAGCTTGATCCACGACGCGCTGCGCCCGGAGACATAAGTCGAGTCGATCCGCTTGCCGATGATCCCTTCCAGCGCCATGTCGCAGGCGCTTTTGAGGAGATCGTCGGCGTGAAAAGCGAAGTCTTCCGAGTAGCGCAGCACGGGATCGGCGAGCGGTTCGACGATCGCTTTCAGAATGGCGCGGCGCTGCACGACCGGCACCTCGCGCAAGTCGTACCCGTTCAAATAAGGCAGATCGAAGAAGTACACGACGATATCTTGCGGACGTCCGACATCGAACGCGTTTTGCAGCCCCTGAAAGTCCGGCAGGCCGCGATCGTCGAGCACGACGGCTTCGCCATCGAGCCAGCCGTGTTCTATGTCGAGTGCTTCGAGCGCCTTCACCTGCTTGCTGAACTTCGCCGTCCAGTCGTTGCCGTTGCGCGTGAAAATGCGGATATCGCGTTTGCCCTTGATCGTCTCGATCCGCACGAGCACGCGATAGCCATCGAACTTGATCTCATAGGCCCAGTCTTCGCCGGGCGGCGCGGTATCGACGAGCGTGGCCAGTTGCGGCTTGAAGGTCGCGGGCAGCTTGGCCTTGACCGCGCCTTCTATCGCCGGGTCATGCGAGAGCGTGCGCAACGACTCCGCGTTCCGGTTCGCGACGATATCCGGATGCTCGCGCCCATTCGCTGTCTTGCTAACGGTTTTTCTGGTGGCCGCTTTCTTGGCGGCAGGCTTGGTCTTGCGTTCGGTGCGCTCGACGACCGCGCCATCCTTCCCCCGCGCGCCGAGCGATTCCGACAAGACGCTGCCGGGCCGCTTCAGAAGGATGTCGTATTCGCTTTCGGGACGCGCTTCGTCGTCGCGTTCCTTGATGAGTAGCCACTGTTCCTTGTCGCCGCTACCGCGCATGTGGCTGCGCACGAGCGTGAAGCCGCCTTGCAGCTTTTCGCCATCGAGCACGAACTTGAGCTTGCCTTTTTCATATTCGGCCAGGGCTTCGTCGAAGCTGCCGGCTTGCGGCGCCCAGCGACCGCGATCCCAGACGATCACGCTGCCCGCGCCGTAATTTCCTTCGGGGATATCGCCTTCGAACGAACCGTAATCGATCGGATGATCTTCAACATGAACCGCAAGGCGCTTGACCGTGGGATCGAGACTCGGGCCTTTCGGCACGGCCCACGACTTGAGCGTGCCGTCGAGCTCCAGGCGGAAGTCGTAGTGCAGGCGGCGCGCATCGTGTTCCTGGATCACGAACGAGAGCGTCTCGACCGCGGCGGCTTTTTTGGCTGCGCGTTTCTTCGCGGCAGCCTTCTGCGTCCCGGACGGCTCAGGCGTCTCGTTGAAACGCCGCATGCGCTGATAGGTTTCGAGTTTGCCGGCCATCGTTTTTCGTGGCTCCGTTTATGGGAGGCTTGGTAGTCGTGGTGCTGTGTGTGATTGCGTCAAACGTCGCCGATGTTGTGGGGTTGGTCGCCACGCTCTGTCTGCTTCATCAGACCGCGTAACGTGCCGTCGCGCAGCTCATGGGTGCGGCCGGCACGCCTCACGCTTCAGGCACGTTTGCGCCGCGTAGTCTTGCGCGCGGGCTTCGCGGCGGGTTCTTCACCCGAATCGTCGTCTTTCGATGCAGCCGCGCCGCGCTTGGCCGGCGCCGCGCCGCCCTTCTTCAGGCTGCGCTTGAGCAGTTCGGAAAGGTCGAGAATATCGGCGGATGCCTTGCCTTCGCCGCCGCTACCCTCGTCGATCTTCATGACTTCCGCGACCTTGCCTTCCTTCACCTTGCGGTCGACGAGCGCCATGATGTCGTCCTTGAAGGTGTCGTGATACTTCGTCGGGTCCCACAAGTCGCTCATGTCGTCGATCAGGCGCTTGGCCATGTCGAGTTCTTTCGGCGATACGCCCGCTTTCTTCGTGTCTTCATTGGGGAACTTGAAGTCGGTGAAATCGCGTACTTCGTCGCCCCAGCGCAAGGTATTGAGCGCAAGCGCGGGACCGACGGGAATCAATGCGGCCAGATGCTGCTTGTTGTGCAGCACGACGCTTGCGATGCCGACCTTGCCTGTGTCTTTCAAGGCGTCGCGCAGAAGCGCATAAACCTTTTCGCCTTTCCGATCGGGCGCGAGATAGTACGGCGTGTCGAGCGAGAGGAACGAGATTTCGGGGGCATCGACGAAAGCGAGGATATCGACCGTTTGAGTCGACTCGGGATTGGCCGCGCGGATTTCGGCATCGGTCATCACGACGTATTTGCCCTTCTCGTACTCGAAGCCGCGCACGATGTTGTCGCGTGTCACGTCCTTGCCGGTGTTCTTGTTGATCTGCTTGTAGCCGATGGGGTCCATCGAGCGTTTGTCGAGCAGATTGAAGCCGACCTTGTCCGACTGCGTGGCGGGATACAGTTGCACGGGCACGTGGACCAGCCCGAAGCTGATCGCACCCTTCCAGATCATGTGCGGCATCGCGAAACCTCGCTGGCGGAACGGTCGATGGGGTGCGCTTCACGCGCGGTTGAAAGCTGCGTTTGAAGCGGGCATCGGGGTGTACCGCAGGAAGCGTGCCAAATCAGGTAGGTTGGCGGCGGGCTTTGATTGCGTTGTTGGATCTGATCCGCGGATGGCGCTGCTGGCTGTAAGCTTTACGGAGATGTATCGGTGACAGCGGTGTACGTCGAAGTAGTTAGATGGCGAGGAAATGGACGGTTAGTTGCTTCGCTTGAGTGCGCTTGAGTGCGCTTGTGCATTGCGGTTGCGACATCGCCTCTGGCAAGAGCCTCGTTGACCTCACCTGAGACGCACGCGGACCGATTGCACTGAGATCATCGTCGGGGCCGATGCTTAAGCCACCGCCCCGCCGTTTACATGCCGATCAAAGCAGCGAGTCACGATCAGCGCGAAACAAGCCCGCGCCATCAGCGCCCTACTTCCGACTCGCCGTGATCGTCAGTTGCGTTCCATCATCGAGCGTGACGGTCTTCTTGGAGCCGGTCGAAGTCGACATGGAAAAGCGCACGACTTGGCTGAAGCGGTTATCGACGGGACACTGCAAGCTCTTGCCGCCGACCGTGACCTTATTTACACCCTTCGGCGCATAAGCTCGAAAGCTGATCTGCACATTGGCCGCGCCGTTATCCGCGATGACCGGCGCAAAGCGAATCTGCACCTGGCGCACGGCCGCGCCGTCCGCGCTATGCGGCACCGATGCCGCCTGCGGACAGCCATCCGGCACTGGCTGCGCGCCAGCGGGCGCCGCGCCCTGCCAGGTAAAGTCGTCGCTCTGCCCCGAGCGGATGGTGCGCGTTTCCTGTTCGTTGCCGAAGCTCTTCGACACCATCTTCACGCTGTATTTGATCGGCCCGTCATTGGGCGCTTCGGAGAGAACCTTGATGCCTGGCGTCGCATGCGCGCTCGCCATCACGCCCAACGCGAGCGCAAACGCTGAAACGATGCGACTGAAATTCGGGCGACGATTCATGCCGGCACCTCCGTTTAAACGCTTGGGGAATTCCGGCGCGCCGCGAACGACGCGCCGGATGACTGAAGGCGAATTCAGTCTAGCGCCGAGCATGCCCGGGTCTCCTAATGGAAAACCCGTGTGCACTTGAACGATGGCCCGCTTCGTTGAAGTTCGTCAAAAACCGGTCAGCACGAGCTTGCCGATCGCGCGCCCTTCTTCCAGCAGGCGATGCGCCTCGCGCAGATTCGTCGCATTGATCTTGCCGAGGTCGCGGCCGAGCGTCGTGCGGATCGCGCCTGCGTCGATCAGCCGCGCCACTTCCGTGAGCAGCTTGTGTTGTTCGATCATGTCGGGCGTATGGAACATCGCGCGCGTGAACATGAACTCCCAGTGGAACGCCGCGCTTTTCGCCTTCAGCAGTTCGACCGCGATCGGCTTCGCATTCTCGACAATCGTACAGATGCCGCCTTGCGGCTTGATCACTTCCGCCGCTGCCGGAAAATGCTTGTCGGTGTCGTTGAAGATCAGCACGAAATCGACTTGCGGGAAGCCCGCGTCCTTCAGCTGCTTAGGGATTTCCTCGAAGTGATTGACGATGTGATCCGCGCCCAGCTCCTTCGCCCATTGCGCGGATTCCGGCCGCGATGCGGTGGCGATCACGTTCAGCTTCGCAACCTGCTTGGCCAACTGAATGCCGATGGACCCCACTCCGCCCGCCCCGCCAATGATCAGCACCGTCTTGCCCGCGTCCTTGCCTTCGGCGGACACGTTCAGGCGGTCGAAGAGCGCTTCCCATGCGGTGATGGTCGTGAGCGGCAACGCCGCCGCGCACGTGAAATCAAGCGACTTCGGTTTCGCGCCGACGATGCGTTCATCGATCAGATGAAATTCGCTGTTCGCGCCTTGCCGCGTGATGTCGCCTGCGTAATAGACGGCATCGCCCGGCTTGAAGAGCGTGACCTCGGGGCCGACCGCTTCGACGACGCCCGCCGCGTCCCAACCGAGCACGCGCGGCGTGGCCTCGGTCTTGTCCTTTGGCGCGCGCACTTTCGTGTCGACGGGGTTGACGGCGATCGCCTCGATTTTCACGAGCAGGTCGCGCCCGTAAGGTGCAGGTTTGTCGAGCTCGATATCGACGAGCGATTCGGGATTCGAAATCGGCAGATAGCGAGTCAGTCCAATGGCTTTCATGTTTGAGCTCCGTGTTTGAATTGCATGAGGTGTAGTCATCTTAGCCGCCGCCGGCGTTCCGTAAAACCGTCATAATCGTTGAAACATTTTTTGGGAAATCCATCGAATGAGTAGCGAACCGCTTGCCAGCCATGCCGATTCCGACGCGCGCGAACGTCTCGATCTGCTCGACGTCGGCTTGTTCGTGCGCGCGGCGGCGCTTGCCAGTTTGTCGGCGGCGGCGCGTGAATTCGGCCTCTCCCCGGCGGTGGCGAGCGCGCGCATCGCGGGGCTGGAGCGCATGCTCGGCGCGCGGCTTTTGCATCGGACGACGCGGCGCGTGAGCGTCACGCAGGAAGGCGAGATTTTCGCGGCCCACGCGCGTGAACTGCTCGATGCCGCCGAGGCCGCGCGTGCATCGGTGGGCCGCGCACGCGAACGGCCTCACGGACGGCTGCGGGTGACCATGCCGTCGTCGCTTGGGCGTCAGCATGTTTCGCCGCTGATTCCGGCGTTTTTGCGGTTGTATCCGGGTGTGAGCATCGAGCTGCGCATGACGGATCAGATCATCGATCTCGTCGATGAGGGCATCGATCTCGCCATTCGTATCGGCGCGTTGAAGGACTCGACGCTCGTCGCGCGCAAGCTGGCGAGCAACCGGCGCGTGCTGTGCGCGTCGCCTGCGTATATCGAGGCGCATGGCCGGCCGCGGCACCCGGCCGAGCTTGCGGAGCACGAGTGCGTGATCCTATCCGACCAGCGCGACTGGAGCTTTCATACGCCGACGGGCGTGATCGATGTACGCGTGTCGGGGCGCATCGTGACCGACAACGGCGAAGTGATCCGGGACGCGATCGCGGCGGGCGTCGGTATCGCGTTGAAGTCGACGTGGAGCGTGGCGCCGCTGCTCGCGAGCGGCGAACTCGTGACGCTGCTCGATGATTATCCGTGCGCGCAGACGGTCGCGATTTGGGCGGTGTATCCGAGTCGCGCGTTCGTGCCGCCGAAGACGCTGGCTTTCATCGATTTTCTGGCCGAGCGCTTCGGCGAGCCGCCGTATTGGGACGTCGATCCGGCAAGCGTGCAGCGGTAGGCTTGGGCTTGGGCTTGGGCTTGGGCTTGGGCTTGGGCTTGGGCTTGGGCTTGGGCTTGGGCTTGGGCTTTGGCTTGGGCTTGGGCTTGGGCTTGGGCTTGGGCTTGGGCTTGGGCTTTGGCTTTGGCTTTGGCTTTGGCTTTGGCTTTGGGACAGGCTAGCCGGTCTTCACTCGCGTGTGGCCCGTACAATGTCGGTTTTCGCGCTTATCACAATCCGCCTGCGATGAACCTCGTCATTCAAAGCCCCAGTCTTATCTCCGATGCGCATCTGAAGCCGCTCGCCGCCCTCGCCCGTTCGCGCGAAACGCAGCGTATCGACGACACGCTCTTGCGCCTGACCGATGCCGATCCGCTGCAACGCGCCGACGTCGACGCTTATTGCGGCACGCACGCGCTCGACTACGCGTTCATCGACGCAAACGCGAAGTTGACCGACTTCGGCCTCGTCGCGATGGATATGGATTCGACGCTCATCACGATCGAATGTATCGATGAGATCGCGGATTTCTGCGGGCTGAAGGCGGAAGTCGCGGCGATCACGGAAGCCTCGATGCGCGGCGAGATCAAGGACTTCAACGAGAGTCTCACGCGCCGCGTCGCACTGTTGAAGGGACTGGAGGCGACCGCATTGCAACGCGTGTTCGACGAGCGTCTGCAGTTGTCGCCGGGCGCGGAACGCATGCTCGCCGGCGCGCGGGCAGCGGGCTTGAAAACGCTGCTGGTGTCGGGCGGATTCACGTTCTTCACCGAGCGGCTGAAAGCGCGACTCGGCCTCGACTACACGCGCGCGAATACGCTCGAAATCGTCGATGGCAAATTGACGGGCAAGGTGCTCGGCGAGATCGTCAACGCGGATGTCAAGGCGCGCACGCTGCGCGAGACCTGCTTGGAGATCGGCATCGATCCGAAACGCGCGATCGCCATTGGCGATGGGTCCAACGATTTGAAGATGATGGCGGAAGCGGGTCTGTCGGTGGCGTTTCGCGCGAAGCCGGTGGTGAGGGAGGCGGCTAGTCTCGCGTTTAATTTTGTTGGGCTGGATGGGTTGTTGAGGTTGTTTTGAAAGCAAAGTCCGTAAAGCCAAGAAACGGCACCTCGGGGTGCCGGTTTTGTTTGTGCCGGTGGAAGTGGCAGCGCTGACGCTGTCTCAAACTCGATTGTAATGCAGTTTTGCATTACAATCGATCATCAACTGATGGAGGTATCTCATGAGCACACTGACGGTCACCGCGCGGGGCCAGGTCACGTTTCGGAAAGAGGTACTGCAGCACTTGGGTATCAAGCCCGGCGAGAGAATCGAGTTGAACCTGCTGCCGGACGGCCGGGCCGAATTGACGGCCGCTCAAACAAAGGGTTCATTTCGGGAACTGCGGGGCATTCTTAAGGGCAAGACGAACGGCGCTCGATTAACTGTCGAGGAAATTAACGACGCGATTGCCGCTTGTGGCGCGGCCCGAGGGGCTGGCAAGGCATGAAGGTGACAGCTGACACGAACGTCCTGCTTCGCACCATTGTGGACGATGACGCAATTCAAACAACGCGCGCTGTCGCACTTTTGGATACGGCCGACATGGTGGCGGTTAGCCTGCAAACGCTATGCGAGGTTGTTTGGGTGCTGCGCGGCCAATACGGCGTTGCTCGTGCGGATATCGCTTTCGCAATTCGCACGCTGTTGAGCACAAGCAATGTCGTGGTTAATCGTCCGGGCGCCGAGGCAGGACTTGCGTTACTGGATGCGGGCGGAGATTTTGCTGATGGGGTCATCGCCTACGATGGTAGCTGGCTTGGGGCGGAGACCTTCGTTTCTTTCGACAAAAAAGCGGTATCACTGCTGACGAAGCAAGGGCAAGCTGCACGTCTGCTCTAGCGGTGGCACTCCAGCATAGAGCTCAAGGCAGCGACGGGCTTGTCAACCCGTCCCCTCCCAAAAGCTTTGATCCCGCGCCACCCAAGATTGTTCAGCTGTCAGGGCATCGTCCGCCGGTTCGTAAAGGGTTAATTACCCGGCGATGGCCCATAAAGACACGTCGATTCACTCCCACTCGATCGTCGCTGGCGGCTTCCCCGAGATGTCATAAACCACCCGGTTAATCCCCCGCACTTCATTAATGATCCGATTGGACACATGCCCAAGCAACTCATGCGGCAGATGCGCCCAATGCGCAGTCATGAAGTCCAGCGTCTGCACGGCGCGCAGGGCAACGACATACTCATAAGTCCGCCCATCGCCCATGACACCAACGCTCTTCACCGGCAAGAACACCGCGAACGCCTGGCTCGTGAGGTCATACCACGACTTGCCCGTTTCCTTGTCGATGGTATTGCGCAACGTTTCGATAAAGATCGCGTCCGCCTGACGCAAAAGGTCAGCAAACTCGCGCTTTACTTCGCCGAGAATACGCACGCCAAGTCCCGGTCCCGGGAACGGATGGCGGTACACCATCGCGTGCGGCAAACCAAGCTTCACGCCCAACTCGCGCACTTCGTCCTTGAACAGCTCGCGCAACGGTTCGAGCAGCTTCAGGTTCAGCGTCTCCGGCAAGCCGCCGACGTTGTGATGGCTCTTGATCGTATGCGCGCCCTTCTTGCCCTTGCCCGCCGATTCGATCACGTCGGGATATATGGTGCCCTGCGCGAGCCACTTGGCATCCGTGAGCTTCTGGGATTCCGCATCGAACACTTCGACGAACTCGGCGCCGATGATCTTGCGCTTCGCCTCCGGGTCCGTCACGCCCGCGAGCTTCGCGAGAAACTCCGCGCTCGCATCGACGTGGATGACCTTCACGCCTAGGTGATCGGCGAACGTGGACATCACCTGCTCGGCTTCGTTCTGACGCAAGAGGCCGTGATCGACGAACACGCAAGTCAGCTGATCGCCGATCGCGCGATGCAACAGCGCCGCCGCCACAGACGAATCCACGCCGCCCGACAAGCCCAGAATGACATGCTCGCTGCCAACCTGCTCGCGAATTTTGGCGACCGCTTCGTCGATGTAATGGCCCATCTCCCAGTCCGCTTTCGCGCCGCACAGTCCAAGCACGAAGCGATCGAGCATCGCGCGGCCTTGCACGGTGTGCGTGACTTCGGGATGCCATTGCACGCCATAGAAGCGGCGGTCGTCGTCGGCCATCGCGGCGATCGGACACGCAGGCGTCGAGGCCATGAGTTTGAAGCCGGCCGGCAAGTCGGCGACCTTGTCGCCGTGACTCATCCACACCTTCAGCATCGCCTCGCCCTCGGCGCTCTTGAAGTCTTCGATGCCTTCAAGAAAGCCCGTGTGGTTGAGCGCAGCCACTTCCGCATAGCCGAATTCGCGCACGCTGCCGAGTTCGACCTTGCCGCCAAGCTGATCGGCCATCGTCTGCATGCCGTAGCAGATGCCGAGCACCGGCACGCCGAGATCGAACACAACCTGCGGCGCGCGCGGCGAGCCCGCCTCGGTGACCGAGTTCGGGCCGCCCGACAGGATGATGCCCTTCGGCGCGAACTCGCGGATGAAGGTTTCATCGACGTCGTACGGATGGATTTCCGAGTAGACGTGCGATTCGCGGATGCGCCGCGCGATCAGTTGCGTGACTTGGGAGCCGAAATCGAGGATCAGGATTTTGTCGTGCATGGCTGCGGCCAAAGGCTAAGTGAACGAATGGGTCTTGTGCCGGCTGCGCGCGAATCTCGCGCGAAGTCCGGCTGCCAATAAATCGACGGTCGGCGCAAAGGCCGACCGTGCTTGTCTTACTGCGGTACTGCCCGACGATGATCTGCCGTCTGCACGCCATCAGAGCGGCGTCTGGCGAACATCGGCACCGGTCAGCGGATCGACGCGTCTGCCCGTGACCGGATCGATATCGCCGCTAATTACAGGCTCGATGCGCCTGCCCGTCACCGGATCGATTTCGCGGCCACCGACGGGGTCGAACGTGCGGCCCGTGACCGGATCGACCGCGCCGCCGTCCATACGCGTGCGAGACAGCGGCGTCGCGGTATCAAGCGGACGCCCGGACGAATCGACCGTGCGGCCTGAAACTGGATCGATGGCCGTGGCTTCCGGCGCGCGCGCCAACGGACGTGTCGCGGTGTCCAACGGTATGCCTTGCTCGCGCTTGTCCGCCGCCTTCTGTTCTGCCCGCGTGGCCGAAGCCTTGCCTGCCGCCGCCAGACGCTCACGCCGCCGCACGGCCGACGACAAACGCACGCTGCCAAGACCTAGCACCATGAGCACGATGCCAACGAGCGTTGCGCTCACCTGCCCGAAGCCGGCCACTTCCGGCGTGCGCAACCCAAGCAGCCAGACCAGCACGATGACGCCGGAAAGCCACTCCACATGGCCCGAAACTCTTGCGGCCCGCGCCGTCAACGCGCCGTCGATAGCCGCGTGCAGTGAAAGCCACGCCAGTCCGAGCAACGCCACGCCGAGCAATTGCCCGGCGAAGGCGGGCTGAACGAGGATGGGGTCGAGTTGCAGCGCGGCGTACAGGCCGGTCCACGGCGTCAGCAGGAACAATACGCCGAACGCCAGAAAGATCAGCGCATTGACGGTCAGCACGGCCCGCAGCAACGGTTTCATGATCGATCCCCGGGTTAGTCAATATGTTCAGTCGACGTGGTAATTCGGCGCTTCCTTCGTGATCTGCACGTCGTGCACGTGCGACTCGCGCATGCCGGCCGCCGTGATCTGCACGAACTCAGCCTTGTCGTGCAACTCGGCAATGGTGCTGCAGCCGCAATAACCCATGCTCGCGCGCACACCGCCGATGACCTGGAACAGGATGGCGTTGACCGAGCCCTTGTAGGCCACGCGGCCTTCGATGCCTTCCGGCACGAGCTTGTCGATGTTCGCCGAGTTGTCTTGGAAGTAGCGGTCCGCCGCGCCGTCCTTCATCGCGCCGACCGAACCCATGCCGCGATACGCCTTGTACTGGCGGCCCTGGAACAGGAACACGTCGCCGGGCGACTCTTCCGTGCCCGCGAGCATGCTGCCCATCATGACGACGTTCGCGCCGGCCGCAAGCGCCTTGGCGACATCGCCCGAGAAGCGCGCGCCGCCGTCCGCGATCACCGGCACGCCGCTGCCGCGCAATCCTTCCGAGACGTTCGCGATTGCCGTGATCTGCGGCACGCCCACGCCCGCGACGATGCGCGTCGTGCAGATGGAGCCCGGACCGATACCGACCTTCACCGCGTCCGCGCCGTATTCGACGAGCGCCTTGGCGGCAGCCGCCGTAGCGATGTTGCCGCCGATCACCTGCACCTTCGGGTAGTTCTGCTTCACCCAGCGCACGCGTTCGAGCACGCCCTGGCTGTGGCCGTGCGCGGTATCGACGACGATCACGTCCACGCCCGCCGCCGCGAGCAGCTCGACGCGCTCCTCGTTGTCCGCGCCCACGCCCACTGCCGCGCCCACCCGCAGCTTGCCGTCTTCGTCTTTACACGCGTCCGGATTCTCGGTCTGCTTCGTGATGTCTTTCACGGTCATCAGGCCGCGCAGTTCGAACGCGTCATTGACCACGAGCACGCGTTCCAGGCGATGGCTATGCATCAGCGCCTTGGCTTGCGCGAGCGGCGTGCCTTCCTTGACCGTCACGAGGCGCTCGCGCGGCGTCATGATGTTGCGCACGGGCTCTTCCATGCGCTCTTCGAAGCGCAGGTCGCGGTTAGTGACGATGCCGATGAGCTTCGCGCCTTCCACGACAGGAAAGCCCGAGATGCCATGCTGCTGCGTGAGCGCGATGACGTCGCGTACGCGCATTTCCGGCGGCACGGTGATCGGGTCGCGCACCACACCCGACTCGAAGCGCTTGACCTTGGCGACTTCGCGCGCTTGCTCTTTGGCAGTGAGATTCTTGTGAACGATGCCGATGCCGCCCATCTGCGCCATGGCGATGGCGAGCCGGCCTTCGGTGACCGTGTCCATGGCGGCGGACACGAGGGGCATATTCAGGGAGATGTTGCGAGTCAGCTGGGATTTCAGACTGGTATCGCGCGGAAGTACGCTGGAGAACGCAGGCACGAGGAGCACGTCATCGAACGTGAGTGCTTTCTGGATCAGACGCATGGCAAATCCTATGGGCGCAAAAGCAGATTATACCGATAGTTCCTCGGGTTTTCACTGCCCGAACAGCGGCTTAGCCCGAACGCACGCAAGTTATGGGCCGGGCGTGCGGGCGTTCTGACCGCTCCTGGCATATGCAGAATTAGACAAGACGTGGCTGGCGCGCGCCTTTACCCTCGCCTACATCGAATGGACGCGGGTCAGGGAGTCGGGATGCAGCGCGGTGTGATGTACGGAATGTCGGCCGGAGCAATCTGGGGTTTCATTTTTCTGGCGCCGCGGCTGTTGCCCGATTTCTCGCCGCTTGCTTTGAGCGTCGGACGGTATCTGATGTATGGCGCCGTGTCGCTCGCGGTGGCGCTGCCTATCGCGCGGCGGTTGATGACCAAGCTCACGCGCGCCGATCTCCTCGCGCTCGTAAAACTGGCGCTCGTCGGCAACCTTCTTTACTACATGCTGCTTGCAAGCGCGGTGCAACTGGTCGGCGTAGCGCCGACATCGCTGATCGTCGGCATCCTGCCCGTCACCGTCACGCTCGCGGGGCGGCGCGATGATGGCGCGGTGGAATTGCGGCGCCTCGCCGGGCCGTTGTCGATGATCCTGGCGGGCATCGCGTGCATCAATCTGGATGTGTTTCGCGACGTGTTTTTGCAGCATGGCAGCGTCGAGACGAGCAGCGTGCCGACACGTCTTGCCGGCCTCGCATGCGCGCTCGGGGCGCTCGCCGCGTGGACCTGGTATGCGGTCGTCAACGCGCGCTACGTGCAGGCGAACCATCGTTTCGACGGCAACGAATGGTCGGTGCTGTGGGGAATCGTGACGGGCGTGCTGGGCGCAATCGTCGGCGCGATCATGTGGATGTTGCCCGCAGGCAGCGTGCAGGCCGCCGTGTCGCCCGAACGCTGGCAGTTGTTCTGGCTCGTGAGTTTTGCCCTGGCGGCGGGCGGTTCGTGGGTCGGCAACATCTTGTGGAACGCGGCGTCCAAGCGCTTGCCGCTGACGCTGTCCGGTCAGCTGATTGCGTTCGAAACGCTCTTCGCGCTGCTCTATGCCTTTGTCTACGACGGCCGCTGGCCGCGCGTGCCGGAACTCTGCGCCGTCGCTTTGCTGACTGCGGGCGTGAGTTGGTCGGTGCGTCAGCACAGCGTCGTGACGCCTCGCGTCAGCAAGGAAGCGCCTGCGCATTGAAAGGCGCCGGCTAACGCGAATCCTTCGACTGCCACTTGCGGCCTTCGATCGAACCGGCCTTGCGTGTCTTCGCCACCCGGCGCGAACGCGCGGTTTTTGGGTCGACCTTGAGCGGCCGATAAATCTCCACGCGATCGAAGTCCGACAACGCCGTATCGAGCGGCTGGGCCTTGCCGAACACGCCGACCTTTTGTGTCGACAAATCGATTTCCGGATGCTGCTTCAAGACCCCGCTCACTTCAATGGCCTCTCGCACCGTCGCACCTTCGCGCAGATCGAGATGCGCGAGAAAGCTCGCGCCATCGGCAAGACCGTAACAAACGTCGATACGAAGGCTCATTTCTTGCCGTACCGTTGATCCGCGCGCTTCACGAAGGAATCGACGAAGGTATTGGCAATATGGCTGAACACCGGCCCGATCAGCTTCTCCAGAATGAGGTTCGAAAACTCGTAGTGGAGCGCGAACTCGATCTTGCAGGCGTCCGCGCGCAGGGGCGTGAAGCGCCAATAGCCCGTGAACTTCTTGAAAGGGCCGCTTAAGAACACCATATCGATGCTGGTCGGACGTTTTTGCACGTTGCGCGTGGCAAAGTGCTGCTTGATGCCCTTGAAGCTGATGTCGATCTTCGCTTCCATGCCGTTCTCGTCCTGCCGCCCGATCTCCACGCCGCCGCACCACGGCAGAAAATTGGGGTAGTCGGCGACATCGGTGACGAGGTCGAACATTTCTTCCGCTGAATGGCGGATCAATACTGTTTTTTGGACGTCTGCCATAAAGGGCGCGGCGGGTGGCTTGATTGGGCGGCAACTGCGCTGGACGCATGGGATCGTCCCACAGACGGCGCGCTGCTAAAATTGTGATTTTAAACGAGTTGGGCACTTTCCATTCATGAGCATCATCGACAACAGAAAAGCCTTCTTCGATTACTTCATCGAGGAACGCTTCGAGGCGGGTCTCGTGCTCGAAGGCTGGGAAGTCAAGGCGCTGCGCGCGGGCCGCGGGCAGATCAAGGAAGGCTACGTCGTCATCAAGCAAGGCGAGCTGTACCTGATTGGCACGCATATCAGCCCGCTGCCCGAAGCCTCGACGCATATCAACCCGGACCCGGTGCGCACGCGCAAGCTGCTTTTGCATCGCGATCAGATCGACAAGCTCATCGGCAAGGTCGAGCAGCGTGGGCATACGCTCGTGCCGCTCAACTTCCACTACAAGGAAGGCCGCGTGAAATGCGAGATCGGGCTTGCCAAGGGCAAGAAGCTGCATGACAAGCGCGAGACGGAGAAGAAGCGCGACTGGGACCGCGAACGCGCGCGTCTCATGCGAACGGCCGCGCGTTGATTCCGCATGCAAAAAGGGGCGCCCCAAAGCGCCCCTTCTGCTTTAGCTCTTCCTGATGATGCCGCCCCCGCCCTCGCCTTTCACGATAGCGAGCGCCGATGCGATCATCGAGCCCATGTCGGACATGTTGCCCGGCACGATGAGCGTGTTGCCCGCCTTCGCGATATTGCCGAACGCGCCGACATACTGCTCGGCGACCTTGAGGTTCACCGCTTCCATGCCGCCCGCCGTCTGAATCGCCGCGCCGATCTTCTCGATGGCTTGCGCGTTCGCCTCGGCCACCGCGAGAATGGCCGCTGCCTCGCCCTGCGCCTGGTTGATCGCCGCCTGACGCTCGCCCTCGGACTTCTGAATCGCCGCCTCGCGCGCGCCGGAAGCGATGTTGATCTGCTCCTGCTTGCGCCCTTCGGATGCCGCGATCAACGCCCGCTTCTCGCGCTCGGCGGTGATCTGCGCCTGCATCGCGTGAAGGATGTCCTTCGGCGGCGTCAAGTCCTTGATCTCGTAGCGCAGCACCTTCACGCCCCAGTTCGACGCGGCTTCGTCCAGCGAAGCGACGATGTTCTGGTTGATGTAATCGCGCTCCTCGAAAGTCTTGTCCAGTTCCAGCTTGCCGATGACCGAACGCAACGTCGTCTGCGAGAGCTGCGTGATGGCAAAAACGAAGTTGCTCGATCCATACGACGCCTTCATGGCATCCGTGACCTGAAAGTACAGCACGCCATCCACCTGCAATTGCGTGTTGTCGCGCGTAATGCAGACCTGGCTCGGCACTTCGAGCGGAATCTCCTTGAGCACGTGCTTGTACGCAATGCGGTCGATGAACGGCAGCACGATGTTCAGGCCCGGCGTCAACGTCGCGTGATAGCGGCCGAGACGTTCCAGCACCCATGCGTGCTGCTGCGGAACGATCTTGACCGTGTTCACCACAATCACGATTGCGATGACGAGCAAGACTAGCGCGAAAATCATTTTCTACTCCTTGGGTTCTTGTTGATCGAGTTTCGACCGGTTTGCGCTCAGGAGCCTTTTGCGGCAACGACGAGCCGGCTGCCGTCGAGCGCGGTGATGCGATACCAGCGCGCCGTTTCCGACTCGCCCGGCGCCAGCACGATGTCCCACTGCGCGCCGCGATACATCGCCCGCGCGCGGCCATCGCGCCATTCGTCGACCTCGAGCGTCGCGCCGATGTCGAGATTCACCGCCGCATCGCGCGTGGCGTCGCGCCGCTTCCAGTTGCCGAAGCGCGAACGCCGCAACACGGCGACCGCGACCAGCGCGACGACCGCCGCCACGCCGAACTGCACGTGCGGCAACGCGCCCATTGCATGCGCAAGACCGCCCGCGATCAACCCGAGCGCGATCATCAGCAGATAGAACGTGCCGGTAAACAACTCCGTTACGATCAACGCACCGGCTGCGATCCACCAGATCAGTCCATTCGTCGCCATGCTCGTCTCCAAACAAAAACACCCCGGAAAGGTCCGGGGTGTTTTTTATAGCATGATGCGCCTCTCCGTCAGCACACGGAAAGGCACGGCTTACTTATTTTGACAAAGTAGTCGCCAATTGCTGCCAGGTGTCAATGATGGTGTCCGGGTTCAGCGACATGGATTCGATGCCCTGCTTTGCCAGCCATTCGGCGAGGTCCGGGTGATCCGACGGGCCCTGGCCGCAAATGCCGACGTACTTGTTGAGCCGCAGACACGTCTCGATTGCGCGTTTCAGCATGAACTTCACGGCTTCGTCGCGTTCGTCGAAGTCGGCGGCGAGCAGTTCCATGCCGGAGTCGCGGTCGAGGCCGAGCGTAAGCTGCGTCAAGTCGTTCGAACCGATGGAGAAGCCGTCGAAGAACTGCAGGAATTCTTCGGCGAGAATCGCGTTGGACGGCACTTCGCACATCATCACGAGCTTGAGGCCGTTCACGCCGCGCTTGAGCCCGAACTTGTCGAGCAGACCGACCACGCGCTCCGCCTGCTTCAGCGTGCGCACGAACGGCACCATGATCTCGACGTTGTGGAGTCCCATGTCTTCACGCACCTTCTTCAGCGCGATGCATTCCATATGGAACGCTTCGGCGAAGTCGTCCGAGATATAGCGCGATGCGCCGCGGAAACCGAGCATCGGATTTTCTTCGTCCGGCTCGTAGCGCGAACCGCCGATCAGCTTCTTGTACTCGTTCGACTTGAAGTCGGACAGACGCACGATGACGGGCTTCGGATAGAACGCCGCCGCGATCGTAGCGATGCCTTCGGTCAGCTTGTCGACGTAGAACGCACGCGGCGACGCATGACCGCGCGCAACGCTTTCAACGGCCTTCTTCAAATCGGCGTCGATATTCGGGTACTCGAGAATAGCCCGCGGGTGCACGCCGATATTGTTGTTGATGATGAATTCGAGCCGCGCCAGGCCCACACCCGCGTTCGGCAACTGCGAGAAGTCGAACGCAAGTTGCGGATTGCCGACGTTCATCATGATCTTGACCGGAATCTTCGGCAGTTCACCGCGCTGCACTTCGGTCACTTCGGTTTCGAGCAGGCCGTCGTAGATCTTGCCTTCGTCGCCTTCCGCGCACGATACCGTGACGAGCGCGCCGTCCTTCAGCAAGTCCGTTGCGTCGCCGCAGCCAACCACTGCCGGCACGCCCAATTCACGCGCGATGATTGCCGCGTGGCACGTGCGCCCGCCGCGATTCGTCACGATGGCCGATGCGCGCTTCATCACCGGTTCCCAGTTCGGGTCGGTCATGTCGGCGACGAGCACGTCGCCCGGTTGCACACGTTCCATTTCCGACGGGTCGTGAATCACGCGCACCGGACCCGCGCCGATCTTCTGGCCAATTGCGCGGCCCGTGGTCAGCACGTTCGACTGGCCCTTCAGCTTGAAACGCATCTCGGCCTTGCCCGCGGCCTGGCTCTTCACCGTTTCCGGACGCGCCTGGAGAATGAAAATCTTGCCGTCGCGACCGTCGCGGCCCCACTCGATGTCCATCGGACGCTGATAGTGCTTCTCGATGATCACCGCGTACTTCGCGAGCTCGATCACGTCTTCATCGGAAATGGAGAAGCGGTTGCGCTGCTCGTGCGGCACGTCCACCGTCTTCACGCGGCCCGCTTCGCCGGCCTTCGTGAACTCCATCTTGATGAGCTTCGAGCCGATGGAACGGCGGATGATCGGATACTTGTTCTGCGCGAGCGTGGTCTTGAAGACGTGGAACTCGTCCGGATTCACCGCGCCCTGCACCACCGTTTCGCCGAGACCGTAGCTCGACGTGATGAACACGGTTTCCTTGAAGCCCGATTCCGTGTCGATGGTGAACATGACGCCCGCCGCGCCCACGTCCGAACGGACCATGCGCTGCACGCCCGCCGACAACGCGACTTCGGCGTGGGTGAAGCCCTTGTGGACGCGATAAGAGATGGCGCGGTCGTTGTATAGCGACGCGAACACGTGCTTCATGCGGTCGAGCACGTCTTCGATGCCGACGACGTTCAGATAGCTCTCCTGCTGACCCGCGAACGATGCGTCGGGCAAATCCTCAGCGGTCGCCGAGGAACGCACGGCGAACGAAAGCTCTTCGGGCGAGCTGTTTTGAAGGACGTCGAACCCACGACGGATTTCGTCTTCGAGACGCGGCTGCATGGGCGCGTCGACGATCCACTGGCGGATTTCCTTGCCGGCTTCGGCGAGCGACTTCACGTCGTCGACGTCGAGCGTCTCCAGACGCTTCGCAATGCGTTCGGTCAGATTGTTGTGATGCAGGAAATCGCGAAACGCGAGTGCAGTTGTGGCAAAGCCCGTGGGCACGCGAACGCCGGCTTCGGAAAGCTGGCTGATCATCTCGCCGAGCGACGCATTCTTGCCACCGACGATTTCCACGTCGGTCATTCGCAACTGCTCGAATGGAACTACATACGCCTGATCCTTTGCGACATCGTTCGCAACATTAACTGCGTTAGTCATACAAGCCCCTAAGGTGGATGAAATTCACGATCGCACGAGTGGGCTCATATGCGGCGGCGCTCATTGGAAGCGCGAGACGCATCTCGTACAACCTGTTTGATAAGCCATCGCGGTATGGATAGGGACGTCTGAAACTGCTCGGATTCATGCTTCTTTGAAGCAAAAATAAGCGAAGCAACCTCGTTTTGACGAAAATCCCAATCAATCCATACGCAATTGCTTATCGAACAGGTTGCCGCTATTCTACCGTGCCATTTCTCAATTTTGTCCCGGCATAATCAGCAAATAGACGGCAAAATCGAGGTCTTTGACGCCCGATGGTTCGGCGGCGCACACCCCGAATCCAGTTACCTTAACACAGGCCTTTTCCGCTCCCGTGCTCGCGCGTTACCTTCGAGCACGTGCCTTCCAACTCGTTCCCCATATCGCCGATGCCGCCATCCGTATTCATCGTTTCCGACGGTACAGGAATCACCGCCGAGACGTTCGCGCATTCGATCCTCGCCCAGTTCGACCAGAAATTCCGGCTGGTGCGCGTGCCGTTCGTCGACTCGATCGACAAGGCGCATGCGACCGTCGAGAAGATCAACGAAGTGGTGTCACTGGACGGACGGCGGCCCATTGTCTTCACGACACTCGTCGACAGCGCGTCGAACGAGATCGTCAAGGGCTGCAATGCGCTCGTGCTCGATATGTTCCAGACCTTCATCGAGCCGCTCGAACACGAACTGGAAATCAAGTCGACGCATGCCATGGGCCGCGTCCACCAGAACGCGGACACCGAGGAATACAAGAACCGCATCGAGGCCATCAACTTCTCGCTCGCGCACGACGACGGTCAATCCAACCGCAATCTCACGGAAGCGGACGTGATTCTCGTGGGTGTCTCGCGCAGCGGCAAGACGCCGACGAGCCTCTATCTGGCAATGCAATACGGGGTGAAGGCGGCGAACTACCCGCTGATTCCGGAAGATTTCGAGCGCGGCAAACTGCCGACGCCCTTGCTGGAACATCGCGAGAAGATGTTCGGTCTTTCCATCGACCCGCAGCGGCTCTCGGAGATTCGCAACGAACGCCGGCCGGGCAGCAAGTACGCGGCGCTCGAAAACTGCCGTTACGAGATCAACGAAGCCGAATCGATGATGAAGCGCGAAGGCGTGAAATGGCTTTCGTCGACACACAAGTCGATCGAGGAAATCGCCACCACGATTCTGCAGGAGATCAAGCCGGAGCGGCCGTCGTACTACTGATCAGCGCCGCTGCTGGCGGCATTGTTCGAAAAGACAAATTGCCGCCGCAGCCGCCACGTTCAGCGATTCCATGCCGCCCGGCTGTGGAATCGTCACGCGATGCGTGACTGCATCGCGCCAGACCTGCGACACGCCCGCGCCTTCGTTGCCGAAGACCCATGCGAGCGGACCCACGAGATCGCAATCGTAAAGCGCGACCGCGCCATGTGAGTCGGTGATGGTCACGGGCGCATCCAGGCGCGCAATCAGGTTTGCCGGTTCGACATCCTCGAAGATATCGAGCAAAAAGTGTGCGCCCATGCCCGAGCGCAAGACCTTCGACGACCACGCGTAAGCCGTTCCCGGCGCGCAGAAAACGCGCGTGATACCCGCCGCCGCCGCGCTGCGCAAAATGGAACCGACGTTGCCCGCGTCCTGAATGCCGTCGAGAATCACGCAGGTTGCCTCGACGCGGTCGGGCAGCGCGGCATCGATCTTCTCAACGAGCAACAACATGCCAACGCCGTGCACGACGCTCGACAATTGGCCGAAGAGCGCATCCGGCAGCACGATCACACGTTTTTCCTCGATGCGCGCGACGATCTCCCGCGCTTCGGCATGGGAGAGCGCGCCTTCGGTCACGACGCAGGTTTCCGGCTGGCCGGCGGCGTCGAGAAAGGCTGAAGCGAGGTGGAGCCCTTCGAGGAGCGCGTGAGCGCTGCGGCGCTGCTGCGCGGTCGAACCGGCGAGCGCCTTGAGACGCTTGTAGAGCGGGTTGTCCCGCGAGGTGATCGATTTCAAGATTCAGAACGCGCGTGCATCGGGGTCGTCGTTGATGGTCGCGGCGGCTTGCAGCACCTCGGGCGCGATGGCCGGCAGCATCGAGCCGAAACGGATATGCGCCTCGCGCACCGGCGCGAACGAACGCCGATGATGCTCGCACGGCCCATGCTCATGAAGCGCTTTCAGATGTTGCGGCGTGCCGTAGCCCGCGTGTGCATTGAATCCGTAGACAGGATGAACGTCGTGCAATTCCAGCAGCATGCGGTCGCGCGTGACCTTGGCCAGAATCGATGCCGCCGAAATCTGCTTGATGAGTGCGTCGCCGCCAATCACGGCTTCCGAGCGGATCGACAGCGTCGGGCAGCGGTTGCCATCCACTTTCACGAGCGTCGGCGCAACCGCAAGCCCTTCGACCGCGCGCTTCATGGCGAGCATGGAAGCATGCAGGATGTTGATGGTGTCGATTTCCTCGACGCTTGCCGACGCGATGCAAAAAGCAAGCGCGCGATCGACGATCTTCTCGTAAAGCTCCTCGCGGCGTTTCGCGCTCAAGGCCTTCGAATCGTCGAGACCGTTGATGCGCGGCTTCGCGGGATCGAAGATCACCGCGGCGGCCACGACCGGCCCCGCCAGCGGACCGCGCCCCGCTTCATCCACGCCACAGACGATGTCGAAAGGCGAACTGAAGTCCAGCCCGCTTTGGAGTGTCGCCCGCACCGCCTTTGTCTCACGCGCCATTATCCGGCTCTCCGCGTTTGCAGCACTCGCGCGACCGCGTCGGCCGCCTTCTGCGACGTGTTCTGACGCAGCGCGATATGCATGTCCGTGAAAATCTCCGTCAGGGTACGGCGGTTCGCTTCGTCGTTCAACTGTTTGAGCGTGGCGTCGGCGAGCGCTTCGGGCGTGGCGAAGTGCTGCAGGATCTCCGGCACCACGAAGCGCCCCGCGAGAATGTTCGGCAAGCCGACATAGGGCAGATAGCCCTGACGCTTCATGATCTGACCCGTGAGCCAGGGCACCTTGTAGGAAATGACCATCGGCTTCTTGAGCAGCGCGGCTTCGAGCGTGACCGTGCCGCTTTTCACGAGGATGGCGTCCGCGGCGGTCATGGCGGTTTGCGCACGGCCGTCGGTAATCGTCAGCGAGAGACTCGGATGCGCATCGACGAGCGGCTGCAGAAGCTCGCGCAGCGCGGGGTTCGCGGCCGGCATCAGAAAGCGCACGCCGGGCTCGCGCAACTGCATGAGTTCCATGGCGTCGAAAAAGGTCGGGCCGATCAGCGCGATCTCCGAGCGGCGGCTGCCCGGCAGCACGGCAATCACCGGACCGCCTTGTGCGATACCGAGTTCGCGTCGCGCGCCGGCGACATCCGGTTCGAGCGGGATTTCATCGGCAAGCGGATGGCCGACATAACTCGCCGCCACGCCCGCCTTTTCCATCAACGCGATTTCGAACGGAAACACGCACAGCATGTGATCGACCGCTTTCACGATCTTCTTGATGCGGCCACCGCGCCACGCCCAGATCGACGGGCAGACGAAGTGCACCGTCGGAATGCCCGCTGCACGCAATGGCTCTTCGAGACCGAAATTGAAATCGGGCGCGTCGACGCCGATGAACACCGACGGCGGCTCCGCGAGCAGTTGCCGCTTTAGTTCGTTGCGAATGCCGAGAATTTCGGGAATATGGCGCAGCGCTTCGACATAGCCGCGCACGGACAGCTTGTCCATGGGCCAGTGGGCTTCGAAGCCCGCCGCGGTCATGCGCGGACCGCCGATGCCGCTGTAACGCGTATCGGCAGGCAACCTTTCTTGCAAACCTTGAAGCAGCGACGCCGCGAGCAGGTCGCCGGAAGGCTCGCCCGCGACCATCGCAATGCGTGGCGAGTGGGTGATTGGCGTCATCGGGCGCGCTTAGCGGATGATGCCGCGCTGCGACGTCGCGATGAAATCGGAGAACGCCTTGACCGGAGCATCGCCCTCGCCGCCTGCCTTGCCCAGATCCTTCAGTTGCAATTTCGCTTCTTCGAGTGACAAACCGCTCTTGTAGACGATGCGATACGCCTGGCGCAACGCCGAAATGGCGTCGGGCGTGAAGCCGCGCCGGCGCAACCCTTCGACATTGATACCGTGCGGCTCGGCCTTGTTGCCCGCCGCGATGACGAACGGCGGCACGTCCTGCACGAGCGCGGAAGCCCCGCCCAGCATGGAATGCGCGCCGATACGCACGAACTGATGCACGCCCGACATGCCTCCGACGATAGCGTGATCGCCGACCGTCACATGGCCCGCCAGTTGCGCGTTGCTCGACATGATGATGTTGTTGCCGAGCCGGCAATCATGGCCGACGTGCACGTAAGCCATGATCCAGCAATCGTCGCCGATGGACGTCTCGCCCTGATCCTGCGCGGTGCCGGTATGCAGCGTGGTGAATTCGCGGATGGTATTGCGGTCGCCGATCACGAGACGCGTGGGCTCGTCGCGGTATTTCATGTCCTGCGGGCGCCCGCCGATCGACGCATAGTGGCCGATGCGGTTGTCGCGTCCGATGCTCGTGTGCCCTTCGAGCACGCTGTGCGAACCGACCGTCGTGCCCGCGCCAATCACGACGTGGGGGCCGACGATCGCGTACGGTCCGATTTCGACGGTATCGTCGAGTCGAGCGCCCGGCTCGATGATCGCGGTAGGGTGAATCTTGCTCATGCGCTTATCGCCTCAAGCTGTTCGTGCTGCCTGTGTCTTGACGGTGAACGCGGCCTTAGGCGGCCGTGTTCTTCACGGTACACATGAGCTCGGCCTCGGCAGCGGTCACGCCGTCAACTTCGGCGCGCGCCTTGAACTTCCAGATGCCTCGCATGTACCGCTCGAAGTTGACGTTGAGGATCAGTTGATCGCCCGGTTCCACTACGCGCTTGAAGCGCGCGCCGTCGATACCCACGAAGTAATACAGCGTGGTCGACGGATCGTGCGGTTCCTCGGCGAAAGTCAGGAGCGCCGCGGTCTGCGCGAGCGCTTCGAGAATCAGCACGCCGGGCATGACGGGCCGCGTCGGGAAGTGACCCTGAAAATACGGCTCGTTGATCGTCACGTTCTTCAGCGCTTTGATGCTCTTGTGCGGCTCGAGTTCGAGTACGCGATCCACGAGCAGGATCGGATACCGATGCGGCAGCAGCGTGAGGATCTTGTGAATATCGAGGTTGATTTTTTCTGTGCTCATGGTCGTTCTGCTCGCGCGCGTGTTGTGCGCGGAAATTGACTGCGGACGCGTTGAACGAATCTTGCGCCAGCCGGAAATGCCTTTGTGTTTATCTTCGATGCGGCTTGCTGCGTGTTTTGTTGCTGCCTCGATGATGGGATGGACCGTCGACGCCTTTTGAAACCGTTGAACCGCGCTCGCTTACTGCGCGTTTCGTTTATGCGCCGGCGATGATACGAACCCTCGACGCTTTTACACTGCTTGACTCGGCCTGCTCACGGCACGTTTCGACGCTGCCTCGGTGAGAATACCAACCCCTTGCGCTGCTGAAATTGCTGACGTCGCCGGCTTACTGCCCGTATCAAGATTGACCACCAGTGCTTTGAACCAGCGGATCTTGGCTTGCTTACTCCGCGCCGCCCGCGTCGCCCTTACCTGCCTTCTCGCCCAACGCCGTTTCGAGCGCCTTGATGCGATCACGCAGCTTGTCCAGATTGCGCACCAGCGCTGCGCTTTTGTTCCAGTCGGCATGATTCACCGCCGGGAAAGCGCTCGTGTACATGCCAGGCTTCGTTAGCGACTTGGAGACGCCCGACTGCGCCGTGACGATCACGTAGTCCGCCAATGTGACGTGCCCTGCGATGCCCACCGCGCCGCCGATCATGCAATGCCGCCCGATATTCGTGCTGCCCGCGATACCCGCACAACCGGCGATAACCGTGTACGCGCCGATGCGGCAGTTGTGCCCGATCTGCACGAGATTGTCGATCTTCACGCTTTCTTCGATGACGGTATCCGCCATGGCGCCGCGATCGATCGTGGTGTTCGCGCCAATTTCCACGTCCTCGCCGATGTCCACCGCGCCCACCTGCGGAATCTTCACCCAGGTACCGGTGCGAGCATCGCCTTCGCCCACGAAATCCGGCGCGAAGCCGAAGCCATCCGCGCCAATGACCGCCCCTGCGTGCACGATCACGCGCGCACCCAGCTTGCAGCCGTGATACACGGTGACGTTCGGATACAGATGCACGTCGTCGCCCAACTTCACGCCGCGTCCGATGACCACGCCTGCATCCAGTTTCACGCGCTCACCGACGACCGCGCCCGCTTCCACCGTCACATGCGGCCCGATCACTGCGCTCGCCGCGACGTGCGCAGCCGGATCGACATACGCGCTTGGATGCACGCCGGGCTTCGAGACGGGCGTTGCAAGATCGATAAACGCCTGTGCGACGCGAGCGAAATAAGCATAAGGGTTCGCCGTGACGATGAAATTCGTGCCCGCGTGATTGCCCACCTTCTCCAGATCGGCGGGCGAGATCAACACCGCGCCGGCGCGCGTCGTCTCGACTTGCGCCAGATACTTCTGGTTGGCGAGAAACGCGAGTTGCGCGGGGCCGGCTTTGTCGAGCGGCGCAAGCGCCTCGACCTTTTGCGTGCCCGCGCCGACTATCTCGCCGCCAAAGCGGCTGACCAGTTCGTCGAGCGTGATCGCCATGCCTGATGCCATGCGTTCAATTACTCCGTGTCAGTTCGAGCTTGCGCCACTCGCGCCGCTCGCACCATTTTGCGTGCTCGCAGCCAGCGCCTTCAGCACTTGATCCGTGATATCGATGCGCGGGCTCACATACACCGCTTCCTGCACGATCAGATCGTAATGCTGCTGTTCCGCGATCTGCTTGATGACCTTGTTCGCGCGATCCAGCACCGCCGCGAGTTCTTCGTTACGACGCTGATTCAGGTCTTCGCGAAACTCGCGCTGCTTGCGCTGGAAGTCGGCGTCGAGCTGCGCTAGATCGCGTTGGCGCGCGGCGCGGTCGGTTGGCGCGAGCGAGGCGCCATTCTTGTCCATGTTGTCGGACATGGCCTTCATGCGCTGCGCCATGTCCTGCAGCGCCTTGTCGCGCTTGGAGAACTCCTGCTCGAGTTTCGACTGCGCAGCCTTCGCCGCCGCCGACTCGCGCAGGATGCGGTCGGAGTTGACCGCGGCGATGCGCGCTTCTTGAGCGCTCGCGCTCGCAGCCGCACCCAGGCCGAGAACCATCGACAACGCAAGCGCCAGCGCCATATGTTTCGAAAGCTTACCGGTTCGCAAAGTGTTCCTCACGTTACGTCGAAATGAATGAAGCCTCTGTTCTCGTCGCGACGCAGCTTAGAACGCCGTGCCGATCTGGAACTGGAACTTCTGATACTGGTCGCCTTCATGTTTCTGCAGCGGGAAGCCCAGGCTCAGCTTGAGCGGGCCGATTGGCGAGATCCATGCAAGACCGACACCATAGCCATACCGCAAGCCGTTCGCGCCGGCGCTCGTGCCGCCCTGATTCGGGTCGCCCCAGACGTTGCCGGCGTCGAGGAAGGTGAAGACGCGCAACGTGCGGTCATAACCCGTTCCCGGCAGCGGGAACGTGAGTTCGATATTACCCACAGCCATGCGCGAACCGCCGATCGGGTCGCCCGTTTTCGCGTCACGCGGACCCAGCGAACTCGGCGAGTAACCGCGCACCGAGCCGATACCGCCCGCGTAGTAGTTCTTGAAGATCGGGTACGTCTGGCCGTCGAGGCCCTTGCCGTAACCGCCTTGCAGGTTGAAGCCGAGCACGAAGCCGCGCGCGAACGAGTAGTAATACTGGAACTGCGCGTCGAATTTAGCGTAGGTCGTGTTGCCGATAGGCGTGCCGTATTCTGCGTTCGATTGCAGGTAGTAACCGCGGCTCGGCACGAGCGCGCTGTCGCGATTGTCGCGCGACCAGCCAACCGTCAGCGGATAGTTGTTCACCACGCGACCGAATTCGTTCACGTAGTTGATGTACGACTGCGGCGTGGCCGAGTCGACGTCCATGGTGTTCTGCTCGGCGCCGACGCCAAAGAAGACCGTGTCCTGCTCGGAGAACGGAATGCCGAACTTGGTGTCCGCGCCCATCGTCACGATCTTGAAGCTCGAATCAGTCGAGTAGTAGAGCGGCTGATACGTGCGGTAGTAGGCGTCCGTGATCCGCTTGATACCGTCGATGGTGAAGTACGGATCGACCTGCGTGACCGTCAAGGTACGGTAGGTCTTTGCGGTGTTCACGTTCACCGAGAGACTCGTGCCGGAGCCGAACACGTTGTCCTGCGAGACGCCCGCCGAGAGCACCACCTTGTCCGTCGACGAGAAACCCGCACCCAGCGTGATGGCGCCGGTCGGCTTTTCCGCGACCTTCACGTCCACGTCCACCTGGTCGTTGGTCCCTTCCACCGGCGTGGTGGTGACATCGACATCCGTGAAGTAACCGAGACGGTTGATGCGGTCTTTCGAGAGCGCGAGGCGGCTCGAATCGAACCACGAGCTTTCCAGCTGACGCATTTCGCGACGCACGACTTCGTCCCGCGTACGCGTGTTGCCGTCGATATTCACGCGGCGCACATACACGCGGCGGCTCGGATCGACTTGCAGCGTAAGCGCCACCGTGTGATGCGCCTGATCGATTTCCGGCTGCGCGTTGACCTGTGCGAACGCGTAGCCGTATTCACCGAGCTTGTCGACGACGGCCTTGGTCGAGGACTGCAGCTTCTCGGCCGAAAACAGTTCGCCCGGTTTGATCTTGATGAGCTTGCTCAACTCGGCGTCGCGACTCAGCAGATTGCCCGACAGCTTGACGCTGCTGACCTTGTACGGCTCGCCTTCATGCAAGGCGACGGTCAGGTACATGTCCTTCTTGTCCGGCGAGATCGACACCTGCGTGGAGTCGATGCTGAACTCGAGGTAACCGTGATTCAGATAGTACGAGCGGACATTTTCGAGGTCGCCCGTGAGCTTTTCTTTCGCGTAGAGATCGCTCTTCGTGTACCAGGAGAACCAGTTCGGCGTGGAGAGCTGCATTTCGCCGAGCAGCGTGCTCGAACTCACGGCCTTGTTGCCGACGAAGTTGATCTGGCGAATCTTCGCGCTCGGACCTTCGGCCACCGAGAACAGAATGGTGACGCGATTACGGTCGACCGGCGTGACGGTGGTGGTGACTTCGGCCGCGTAGTAGCCGCGCGTCAGGTACTGACGTTTCAGTTCCTGTTCGGCCTTGTCGAGCAGCGCCTTGTCGTAGGAGCGACCTTGCGACAGGCCGACCGAGCGCAGCGCCTTGGTGATGGTGTCCTTGTCGAACTCGTGCAGACCCGCGAAATCGATGCTCGAAATGGCCGGCCGTTCTTGCACCTGCACGACCACGACATTGCCTTCGGTTGCGATTTGAACGTCGTTGAAGAAGCCCGTTGCATAGAGGGCGCGAATCGCTTCGGAGGCCTTGTCGTCGGTGAACGTGTCGCCTTGCTTGATCGGCAGATAGGCGAACACGGAACCCGGTTCGATGCGCTGAAGACCTTCGATCCGAATATCCTGCACGACGAACGGCGTAACGGCGTGTGCCGTGATACCCGTTGCGGCAAGCGCCGCGGCTACAGCCGTCTTAGGAACAAAGCGATGAGGTTTGAACAACGTGCTTCCCCAGTATTTAAAGCTGCATTCATTCCGGCGGTCGCTCGAACAACGCCGCCAGAGATTGTCAAAGTGGATCAGAAACGGATCAGGCGAGCCAGGTCATTGAACAACGCGATCATCGACAAAGCGACGATGCACACCAGCCCCGCCCGTTGCAGAACCAGCTGCCAGCGATCGGACACCGCCTTGCCGGTAACGGCTTCAACCAAATAATATAACAGATGCCCACCGTCCAAAACCGGAATCGGTAACAAGTTCAACACACTGAGGCTGATACTCACGAGCGCGAGAAAGGAAACGAAAGCCGTCAGACCCAAACGCGCGCTCTTTCCTGCATAGTCCGCAATGGTGACCGGTCCCGAAAGGTTCTTGAGCGATGCCTCGCCGGTGATCATCCGCCCGAACATGCGCAGCGAATACATGCTGATGTCCCACGTGCGATTCACGCCGAGACGCAGACTTTCCACCGGTCCGTAACGCACGTCGACGCTAGGCAACTGATTGGCGAGCGCAGCACCTATACGGCCGATATCCTTGCCGCTCGCCGCATCGTGCTTGACGTCGGGCGTCACCTGCACCGTCTGCTGCTTGCCCGCACGCTCGATCGTGAGCGTGACCGCTTTCGCGCCGTGCGCCTTCACGTAGTCGATGAAGCTCGTCGCGTTATCGACGTTATGGCCGTCTATTGCGCGCAGCTTGTCGCCCGCCTGCAGACCGCTCTTTTGCGCGGCGCTGCCCGCCTCCACACCCGCGACCGTGAGCGTGCCGCCGCCCGGCGTGAAGCCGAGCTTGTCCATGAAGTCCTGCTCGGCGTCCGCATCCGAAATGGTGCCGACACTCAGCGGAAAGTCGTACGTGCCTTCGTGCGTCTTCGCCGAAAGCACGATGCGGCGATGATCGAACGATGCATCCAGAATCTTCCAGCGCAGATCCGACCACGATCGAATAGCGTGCGTTTCGCCGCCGTTGTCCGCGTCGCGCATCGAAACGATCTTTTCGCCGCCTTCGAAACCCGCGCGCGCGGCTGCCGTGTTCGCCACGGGCGTCGCGACGATTGCTTCGGGCTCCGACACGCCGCCCGCGAATACCGCCGCGAACAGCACGATGGCAAGAATGAAGTTCGCGACAGGCCCCGCCGCGACGATCGCAATGCGCTTGGCGACCGGCTGCCGGTTGAAGGCGCGTGGCAGGTCCTCGGGCGCGATGCTCTCTTCGCTTTCGCGCTCGTCGAGCATCTTCACGTAACCGCCGAGCGGCAACGCGGCAATGGTCCACTCGACGCCGGTCTTCTTGCTGACCCAGCTCACGAGCGGCTTGCCGAAGCCCACGGAAAAACGCAGCACCTTGACGCCGCACATGCGCGCGACGCTGTAGTGACCGAATTCGTGGACGACGACAAGTACGCCAATCGCAACGACGAAGGCGACGATTTCGGTCAGAAAGTTCATGACGGCCTCAATGGGCGATGGACTCGGCGCCTGGCGCGCTGGCGGTGAGTTCCGCGACAAACCGATGCGCCAGACGGCGCGCGTTCGCATCGGCGGCGAGGACGTCGTCGAGCGATGCAGCGCTGCCGTTTGGCAAGGAGTTCAGCACGCGATCGACGACATCGCCGATCGCCATGAAACCGATGCGGCGCGCGAGGAACGCTTCCACCGCGATCTCGTTTGCGGCATTCAGCGCCGCGCTTGCCAGACCGCCCGCTTCCAGCGCGCCGATTGCGAGCGCGAGACACGGAAAGCGCGTGAAGTCCGGCTTCTCGAAACTGAGCGTGGCGATCTGTGCGAGATCGAGCGGCGCGACGCCTGAATCGACGCGATCCGGAAACGCCAGCGCATGTGCGATCGGCGTGCGCATGTCCGGGTTGCCGAGTTGCGCGAGCACGGAGCCGTCCGCATACGAGACCATGGAATGGATCACGCTTTGCGGATGAATCAGCACCTCGATGCGCGAACCGGGCAAATTGAAGAGCCAGTGAGCCTCGATGACTTCGAGGCCCTTGTTCATCATGGTCGCGGAATCGACGGAAATCTTGCGGCCCATTGCCCAGTTCGGGTGCTTGCAGGCTTCGTCCGGCGTGACGTCGATGAGCGTTGCCGGCTCGCGCGTGCGAAACGGGCCGCCCGATGCGGTCAGGATGATCTTCGATACGCCGCCGTGCAGCTTTGCCTCGCTGTCCGCGCAGGGCGGCAGGCACTGAAATACGGCGTTATGTTCGCTGTCCACCGGCAGCAGGATGGCGCCGTTGTCACGCACCGCATCCATGAAAATCTGGCCGGACATGACGAGCGCTTCCTTGTTGGCAAGCAAGATGCGCTTGCCCGCGCGCGCCGCCGCGAGCGTAGGCGCAAGGCCCGCCGCGCCGACGATGGCCGCGACCACGGTGTCGCATTGCGACGCCCGCGCCACCTCGACCAGCGCGGCTTCGCCGTGCGTCACCTCGGTTTTGCAGCCCGCGGCGTTCAGGGCGCCCGCCACGTGCGCGGCCGTTTCCGCGTCGCCCACCACGGCCACTTCGGGCGTGAAGCGCAGACACTGTTCGACGAGCTTGTCGCCGTTGCGATGCGCGGTGAGCGCGTAGACCGAGAAACGGTCCGGGTGCCGCGCCACGACGTCGAGCGTGCTATCGCCGATCGAGCCCGTGGAGCCGAGCAATGTAAGACGTTTTTGCATGAATTCTTCTCTAGCCGAGCATCAGCAATGCAATCGGCAGTACGGGCAGCAACGCGTCGATCCGGTCGAGTACGCCGCCGTGACCCGGCAGCAAACCGCTCGAATCCTTGACGCCCGCCTGGCGCTTAAGGAGCGATTCGAACAAGTCGCCGACCACGCTGAACGCAACCAGCACGGTCAGCGCGAGGAGCGCGCGCGCCCAGCCTAGATGTTCGACGAACGCGCTGAAGACGGTCGGCGCCTCGAAAGCGGTGGCGGCGGCAATCGTGCCGATGACCATCACCGCGACCCAGCCGCCGATCGCGCCTTCCCAGGTCTTGCCCGGACTGATGGACGGGGCCAGCTTGTGGCGGCCAAGGGCTTTGCCGGCGAAGTATGCGCCCACATCGGCCAGCCAGACTACTAGAAGAAGCGATAGCACGAAAGCCACGCCCACGGTGCGGGCCGCGACCACCGCGTGCCAGCAGGCCACGAACACGACGATTCCGGCAAAAAGCAGGAAGCCGCGCCACGCACCCGCCGAAAGCGCGGGCTTGCGCAAAAGCGCATACGGCCCGGCCAACACCCAAAAAATAGCGGCCATTTCGAAGAGCGCCTTGGGCGCGACGCCGAGAAACGTGCTGAAAATGAGCGCAAGTCCCGCAATGAGCGCGTAGGCCACCGGACCCGCGCCGTTGAGCTTGAGGAGCCGTCCCCATTCCCATGCGGCGAAGACGACGACAAAACCGATCAACGCCCCGAATACGCCGATTGGCGCGAACAACGTGACCGGCACGAGGACCGCAAGCAGGACGATTGCCGTGATGACACGGGTTCTTAGCATGAAAGGGTGTCGGCCTTCTGCGATTGGTTTTCGACTTGTGCGCTGGTGCGCCCGAAGCGGCGTTCACGCTCGCCATACGACGCGATGGCGCGATCCAGCGCTTCGGCGTCGAAATCGGGCCAGTAGGTATCGGTGAAATAGAACTCGGTGTAGGCGAGTTGCCACAGCAGAAAATTGCTGATGCGCTGCTCGCCGCCCGTACGGATGAAGAGATCCGGCTCGGGCGCGTAAGCCATGGCGAGATGCTCGGCGAAGGATTCGTCGTCCACGCGCGCCGGCACGCCCTGCTCAAGCGATTGCGCGATGAGCTTCTTCGTCGCCTGCATGATGTCCCAGCGCCCGCCGTAATTGGCGGCGATGGTGAGCGTCAAACGCGTATTGCGCGCCGTCTTGGTCTCGGCACGCTGAATGAGCGCGCGGATGCGGTCGTCGAACATGGCGGTGTCGCCGACCACGCGCAGACGGATGCCGTTGGCGTGCAGCTTGCCGATTTCGCGCTCGAGCGCGGTCACGAACAGGCGCATGAGAAACGACACTTCCTCGGTCGGACGGCGCCAGTTTTCGGAACTGAACGCGAACAGCGTGACGAATTCGACGCCGCGCCGCGCGCAACTTTCGACGGTGGCGCGCACCGCATCGACGCCGCGGGTGTGACCGGCGACGCGCGGCAGGCGCCGCTCGGTCGCCCAACGGCCGTTGCCGTCCATGATGATCGCGACGTGGCGCGGGACAGCCGCGACATCGGGCACGCGAACGGTAGAGCTGGTATAGGTCATGGCCGTTGAATCTTGAAATCGACAGAAGTGAGAGCCAGCCTCAATCTAAATGGTCGAGGCTGGCAAGACCGTATCTACGGCCTCACACCGTCATGATTTCGGCTTCTTTGGTCTGGACGAGCTTGTCGATTTCGGCGACGAACTTGTCGGTGAATTTCTGCACGTCGTCGCTTGCGCGGCGCTCGTCGTCTTCCGAAATCTCTTTGTCCTTCACGAGCTTCTTCAGTTGCTCGTTCGCGTCGCGGCGCAGGTTACGCACAGCGATCTTCGCCGATTCGCCTTCGCTCTTCACGACCTTGGTCAGCTCGCGGCGGCGCTCTTCGGTGAGCGCGGGCATTGGCACGCGGATCAAATCGCCCTGCGTTGCCGGGTTCAGACCGAGGTCCGACTCGCGGATCGCCTTTTCGACGACGCCGACCATCTTCTTTTCCCACGGCTGCACGCCGATCGTGCGGGCGTCGACGAGCGTCATGTTCGCCACTTGGGAGATGGGCACATTCGAGCCGTAGTAGTCGACCTGGATGTGATCGAGCAGACCCGTGTGGGCGCGGCCCGTGCGGATCTTCGCGAGATCGGCCTTGAACGCTTCGATCGACCGCGTCATCTTCTGGTCGACGCCTTTTTTAATGTCAGCCACACTCATTTGAACCTCCGAAACCTTGGGTTACTGGCAATCTAGGCGCCTTCGCGCGATCTTCCGGCGTGCTCCACACCGGCCGCGGCGCGGCGCCCTTTCAACGTCGCTGAACTTCTCGTTGACCACTCTCAACGCGAGAGTTTACACGTGGACGAGCGTACCTTCGTCGTCGCCTTGCACGATGCGCTTGAGCGCGCCCGGCTTCGTGATCGAGAACACGCGGATCGGCAGCTTCTGGTCGCGGCACAGCGCGAAAGCCGTGGCGTCCATGACTTGCAGATTGCGGCCGATCGCTTCGTCGAAGCTGATCGTGCTGTAGCGCGTGGCGCTCGGATCTTTCTTCGGGTCGGCGGAGTATACGCCATCGACCTTGGTTGCTTTCAACACCACTTCGGCGCCCACTTCCGCGCCACGCAAGGCGGCAGCGGTGTCGGTTGTGAAGAACGGGTTGCCCGTGCCGGCCGCGAAGATCACGACCTTGCCTTCTTCGAGCTGGCGAATCGCGCGGGGGCGGATGTACGGCTCGACCACCTGGTCCATGCGCAGCGCGGACTGAACGCGCGCTTCGATGCCGGCGTGACGCATGGCGTCTTGCAGCGCCAGCGCGTTCATCATGGTCGCGAGCATGCCCATGTAGTCGGCCGTCGCCCGGTCCATGCCGGCCGCGCCGCCCGCCACGCCACGGAAGATGTTGCCGCCGCCGATCACGACGGCCATTTGCGTGCCCATCCGCACTACTTCAGCGACATCCGCCACCATCCTTTCGATTGTTGCGCGATTGATGCCGAAGGCATCGTCGCCCATGAGGGCTTCGCCGGAGAGTTTGAGGAGTACGCGTTTGTAGGCTGTGGGCATATGAGTTTCCGATCGCGCCGAGGAGGGTTGCAACAACGTAGAACTGTAGGGGTGAAACAATATTTACCGCAAGCGGCCGGATCGGGCGACGGGCGCGACGTATACGGGTTTTCCCGAATTCGCCGCGCCCGCGCGATGCTTGCCGCCTCACTGCCTTTCGATGCCCGGCGCCGTCATACCGCCGAGCGCCTTCACTTCAAAACTCAGCCTTGCTTGGCGGCAGCAACCTGCGCAGCCACTTCGGCCGCGAAGTCGTCCTGACGCTTCTCGATGCCCTCGCCCACCACGAACAGCGCGAACTTCTGCACCGACGCGTTTGCGGCCTTCAACATCTGTTCGATCGTCTGCTTGTCGTTCTTCACGAACGGCTGGTTCAGGAGCGACACTTCCTTCAGGTACTTCTGGACGCTGCCTTCGACCATCTTGGCGACGATTTCAGCCGGCTTGCCCGATTCAGCGGCCTTTTGCTCGGCGATGCTGCGTTCCTTCGCGATCAGGTCGGCCGGCACTTCGTCCGACGACAGCGAGACCGGCTTCATGGCCGCGACGTGCATGGCGACGTCCTTGCCGACTTGCTCGTCCGCGCCGGTGAACTCGACCAGAACGCCGATACGCGCACCGTGCAGATACGAGGCCAGCTTGTTCGCGGATTCAAAGCGCACGAAACGGCGAATCGACAGGTTTTCACCGATCTTGCCGACGAGCGCGAGGCGCACGGCGTCGACCGTCGAGCTTTCGAGCGGCAGCGCGGAGAGCGCGGCCACGTCAGCCGGATTGTTCTTGGCCACGAGTTCGGCGATCGTCTTGGCGAAGGCCAGGAAGTCGTCGTTCTTGGCAACGAAGTCGGTTTCGCAGTTCAGTTCGACGAGCGCGCCCACGCCGCCGTCGATATACGACGTGACGATGCCTTCAGCCGTCACGCGCGATGCCGCCTTGCTCGCCTTGTTGCCGAGCTTCACGCGCAGCAGCTCTTCGGCGCGCGCCATGTCGCCGTCGGCTTCCGTCAGCGCCTTCTTGCATTCCATCATCGGCGCGTCGGTCTTCGCGCGCAGTTCTGCCACCATGCTTGCGGTAATTGCCGCCATCATTCGCTCCTTGAGTCTGTTTGATACGTCCCGCCGCTTGAATCCGCCACGGGAAAGGGTACTGGACGTGCGGGAACGCAATGCCGCGCTCCCGAGTGCCGCGGCTTAAAAAAAAGGGGCCTTTCGCAAAGCCCCCTTTTATGTCGGCCGCAGGGCTCGATTACGCCTCTGCGTTGACCTCGACGAACTCGTCGCCGTCGCCTTCGCGGACAGCCTGGACCACGTCGTTCACCGCGTTCGCACGGCCTTCGAGGATCGCGTCGGCCACGCCTTCGGCGTACAGCGCGACGGCCTTGCTGGCGTCGTCGTTACCCGGAATGACGTAGTCGATGCCTTCCGGCGAGTGGTTCGTGTCGACCACGGCGATGACCGGAATACCAAGCTTCTTGGCTTCGGTCACGGCAATCTTGTGGTAGCCGACGTCGATCACGAAGATCGCGTCCGGAATGCCGCCCATGTCCTTCACGCCGCCGATCGACTTCTGCAACTTCTGCATTTCGCGTTCGAACAGAAGCGCTTCCTTCTTGCTCATGCGCTCGGTTTCACCCGATTCGACGGATGCTTCCATGTCCTTCAGGCGCTTGATCGAAACCTTCAAGGTCTTGAAGTTGGTCAGCATGCCGCCGAGCCAGCGGGCGTTGACGAAAGGCATACCCGAGCGGGCGGCTTCCTGAGCGATGGTGTCGCGAGATTGACGCTTCGTGCCCACGAACAGGATCGTGCCGCGGTTCGCTGCCAACTGGCGCACGTACTTCAGCGCGTCGTTGTAGAGCGGCAGCGTCTTTTCGAGGTTGATGATGTGAATCTTGTTGCGATGACCGAAGATGAACGGGGCCATCTTGGGGTTCCAGAAGCGCGTTTGGTGACCGAAGTGGACACCTGCTTCCAGCATTTGACGCATCGTGACTGCCATGAAATTCTCCGCGAGGGTTGGGTCTTAAGCCGGCTGCCGCATCCCGCGCCCGGTGCTTCTAGCTAACCGGACGCCGGACACCCTGGGTGCGCCGGCTTGCGAATCGAACGATTGTCTGTAAGAGAAGCGAGACGTCCCGCCACCCTAACTTTCAACCTACTTTCCAAGCCCTACTACACCTAGATAAAAGTGTGGATAGGACTTAGCCCGTAACTATAGCATGTGAGGATTGACTAGCTCAAGCCGCTTGCAGGTGCCCGAAAGCGCTTGGGGAAGCCCGATCCATGCCCCGCATGCCTTTGATTCGGGCTGCGGCGCCCTCTCTAAGGTGCGATAATGCCGATTTCGCGGCTCACGGCCGCATACTCGCATTTCTGAGCCTAGTCATGTCCATTACGCTGAAAAACGATCACGATATCGCGCAAATGCGCGTCGCCTGCCGGCTCGCCAGCGAAGTGCTCGATTTCATCACGCCGCATATCGTTGCTGGCGTGACCACCGAAGAACTCGACCGCCTTTGCCACGAACTCATGGTGAAGGAACAGGGCACGGTGCCCGCACCGCTCAACTATCAGCCGCCGGGTTATCCGCCTTACCCGAAAGCCACCTGCATTTCCGTCAACGACGTAATCTGCCACGGCATTCCCGGCGAAAAAGTGCTCAAGAACGGCGACGCGCTCAATATCGACGTCACCGTCATCAAGAACGGCTATTTCGGCGACACGAGCCGCATGTTCATCGTCGGCGAAGGGTCCATTCTGGCGAAGCGTCTGGTGCAAACCACCTTCGATTGCATGTGGCTCGGCATCGATCAGGTTCGTCCGGGCGCACACCTCGGCGACATCGGCGCGGCTATCCAGAAGCATGCCGAGGCGCAAGGTTACAGCGTGGTGCGCGAATATTGCGGTCACGGCATCGGCCAGGTCTTCCATGAAGAGCCGCAGGTGCTGCATTACGGGCGCGCCGGCACGGGCATCGAACTGGAAGCGGGCATGATCTTCACCGTCGAGCCGATGATCAACGCCGGTCGCCGCGAAATCCGCACGATGCCGGATCAATGGACCGTCAAGACGCGTGATCGCAGCCTTTCCGCGCAGTGGGAACATACCGTTCTCGTCACGCCGACCGGTTACGAAGTCCTGACCGTGTCCGCGGGCACGCAGGCGCCCTCGCATTTGATCGCGGCCACGGCTTCCTGAGCTCCGCCGCTCCCCGGCCGCGCTTGCGTGCGCGGCCTTCTTCCTTCCTGAATCCGAGCCCATGAGCGTCACAGTCCCTGTCGCCACGCCGTGTGAAACGCTGCGCGCTGCCTACAAGGCGGCGAAGTCGGCGCTCATCGAACGCTTTCAGACGGCTTCGAACGTCGAACCGTTGATGCACGCGCTCGGGCGCGCCACCGACGACGCGCTCAAGGGCGCCTGGGCCGCCTGCGAGATGCCGGCGGACGCGGCGCTGGTCGCGGTCGGCGGCTATGGGCGCGGCGAGCTCGCGCCGTATTCGGACGTCGATATCCTCGTGCTTCTGCCCGATGCCGGCGGCGATCAGGAAGACGTGGGCCCGCTCAACGCGCGCGTCGAGCGGTTTATCGGCATGGCGTGGGATCTCGGGCTCGATATCGGCAGCAGCGTGCGTTCGGTCGAGCAATGCATCGCGGAAGCGAGCGGCGATGTCACCGTCCTCACGTCGCTGCTGGAGGCGCGGCGCATCTTCGGCAGCGCGGAACTGTTCGAACGCTTTTCCGCGCGCTACAAGGAGACGCTCGATCCACGCGGCTTCTTCCAGGCGAAGGTGCTGGAAATGCGTCAGCGCCACGCGAAGTTTCAGGACACGCCGTACAGCCTCGAGCCGAACATCAAGGAAAGTCCGGGCGGTCTGCGCGATCTTCAGCTCATTCTCTGGATTTCGCGCGCGGCCGGTTTCGGCAGCAGCTGGCGCGAACTCGACCTGCGCGGTCTCATTACCGACCGCGAAGCGCGCGAACTGCGCCGCAACGAAGCGTTTCTCAAGACCTTGCGTGCGCGGTTGCACGTGATTGCGAAACGTCGCCAGGACATTCTCGTCTTCGATTTGCAGACGCCGCTCGCCGAGAGTTTCGGCTTCAAACCGACGACCGCCAAGCGCGCGAGCGAGCAGTTGATGCGCCGCTACTACTGGGCGGCAAAGGCCGTCACGCAGCTCGCGACCATTCTGATTCAGAACGTCGAGGCGCAGTTGTTCCCGTCGACGAGCGGTATCACGCGCGTCATTTCGGGGCGCTTCGTCGAGAAACAGGGCATGCTGGAAATTGCCCGCGACGACGTCTTCGAGCGCGAACCGCACGCCATTCTCGAAGCGTTCCTGCTCTACGAGCAGACCCGCGGCATCAAGGGACTCTCGGCGCGCACGCTGCGCGCGATCTACAACGCGCGCGAACTCATGGACCGCGACTGGCGGCGCGACCCGGAGAACCGGCGTCTCTTCATGGAGATTCTCAAGCAGCCCGAGGGCATCACGCACGCGCTGCGTCTCATGAACCAGACGAGCGTGCTCGGGCGTTATCTGCTGAACTTCCGGCGCATCGTCGGACAGATGCAGCATGACCTTTACCATGTCTATACGGTCGATCAACACATCCTGATGGTGCTGCGCAACCTGCGCCGCTTTGCGATAGCGGAACATGCGCACGAGTATCCGTTTTGCAGTCAGTTGATGGGCAATTTCGAGCGCCCGTGGGTGCTCTACGTCGCGGCGCTCTTCCACGACATCGCGAAAGGTCGCGGCGGCGATCATTCGACCCTCGGCATGGCCGATGCCCGTCGCTTCTGCCGCGAACACGACATGTGTCAGGAAGACACCGACCTCGTCGTATGGCTCGTGCAGCAGCATCTGACGATGAGCCATGTCGCGCAGAAGCAGGACACGAGCGACCCTGAAGTCATCAAGCAGTTCGCCTCCGTGGTAAAGACCGAGCGGCGGCTGACCGCGCTTTATCTTCTGACCGTGGCGGACATTCGCGGCACGTCGCCCAAGGTCTGGAACAACTGGAAGGGCAAGCTGCTCGAAGACCTGTTCCGCGCGACGCTCGCCGTGCTCGGCGGCGCACAGCCGGATGCGCACTCGGAACTCAAGTCGCGTCAGGAGGCGGCGCTCGCGCTCCTGCGTCTGGAAACCGTGCCGGAGAATGCGCAGCGCGAGCTGTGGGACAAACTGGATGTCGGCTACTTCTTGCGTCACGATGCCGCGGATATTGCGTGGCAAACGCGTGTGCTGTACCGGCATGTCGAAAGCGACGCGCCGATCGTGCGCGCGCGCCCGTCGCCCATCGGCGCGGCGCTGCAGGTACTGGTGTACGTGAAGGACCGGCCGGATCTGTTCGCCGGCATCTGCGCGTACTTCGACCGCAATGGCCTTTCCGTGCTAGATGCCCGCGTGACGACGACGCGACATGGCTACGCGCTCGATAACTTTCTCGTGGCGCATCCCGATCACGATGGGAGTTATCGCGACATCGCGAATCTCGTCGAACAACAATTGAGCACGCTTTTGGCGGACGAGCGCATTTTGCCCGAGCCGTCGAAGGGCCGCGTATCGCGGCTCGTGCGCACCTTTCCTGTCACGCCGCGTGTGGATTTGCGCCCGGACGAGCGTGGCCAGTACTACATCCTTTCCGTGTCGGCCAACGACCGGCAGGGCCTTCTTTATTCGATCGCGCGCGTTCTGGCGCAACACCGGATCGGCGTGCAGGCAGCGCGAATCAACACGCTTGGCGAACGCGTCGAGGACGTGTTTTTGCTCGACGGCAAGAGCTTGTCGAACAATCGCACCCAGATCCAGATCGAGACCGAACTGCTGCGCGCGATCGCAGCCTGAAATTTTATGCGCGTCAAACTGACAGCCAAACATCCGCGTCCGACATCGTCGACGCGGTCGCCGGTTCGCACCGGTAGTTCCACCGCCCGCAAGACCACGCGGCCTGAAACGCCGCACGAGCGGCCGTCGACACCACGCGGTGCGGGGGGCGATTCGCGCGCGGGATTCGATAAGCGTGGCGCGGGGGATCGGTCGGAACGTCGGCCCGGTTCTTCGGGCGGCGATGAGCGGCGCGCGTTTAAACCGCGTGGTGATGATTCGCGTCCGAGCTTTGATAAGCGTGGCGCGGGGGATCGGTCGGAGCGTCGGCCCGGTTCTTCGGGCGGCGACGAGCGACGCGCGTTTAAACCGCGTGGTGATGATTCGCGTCCGAGCTTCGATAAACGCGGCGCGGGCGATCGGTCGGAGCGTCGGCCGTTTGCGCGCGATGAGCGCACGCCCGGCAGCGATGAACGACGCCCTTTCAAACCTCGCGATGATTCGCGTCCGAGCTTTGATAAGCGTGGCGCGGGGGATCGGTTGGAGCGTCGGCCGTTTGCGCGCGATGAGCGCCCGACCGGTGGCGATGAACGACGTTCGTTTAAACCGCGAGATGATTCGCGTCCGAGCTTCGATAAGCGTGGCGCGGGCGATCGGTCGGAGCGCCGGCCGTTTGCGCGCGACGACCGCACGCCCGGCAGCGGTGAACGACGCCCTTTCAAACCGCGTGACGATTCACGCCCAAGCTTCGACAAGCGCGGCCCGAGCGATCGGTCGGAGCGTCGGCCGTTTGCCCGCGACGACCGCACGCCCGGCAGCGATGAACGACGCCCTTTCAAACCGCGCGATGATTCGCGTCCGAGCTTCGATAAACGCGGCGCGAGCGATCGCTCCGAACGCCGTCCGTTTGCGCGCGATGAGCGCCCAACCGGTGGCGATGAACGACGCCCTTTCAAGCCGCGCGACGATTCGCGTCCGAGCTTCGACAAGCGCGGCGCGAGCGATCGGTCGGAGCGTCGGCCGTTTGCCCGCGACGACCCCACGCCCGGTGGCGATGAACGACGCCCTTTCAAGCCGCGCGACGATTCGCGTCCGAGCTTCGATAAGCGCGGCCCGAGCGACCGTTCCGAACGCCGTCCGTTTACGCGCGACGACCGCACGCCCGGCACCGATGAACGACGCACGTTCAAACCGCGTGGCGACGATTCACGCCCAAGCTTCGACAAGCGCGGCGCGGGCGACCGTCGTCCCGCATCACGCGACGACCGCCCACTCCACGCCGAAGCCATCCCGGCATCCACCGAACCCGCCCACAAGCCCCGCGCTCACGACGACGGCCTCGTCCGCCTGTCGAAGGTGATGTCCGAACTCGGCCTCTGCTCGCGCCGCGAAGCGGACGAGTGGATCGAAAAAGGCTGGGTGCTCGTCGATGGCGAAGTCACCGATACGCTCGGCACGCGTATCCGCCCGGATCAGGAAATCGATGTCCTGCCCGCCGCGCGTTCCGCACAGTCGCTGCTCGTCACGATCTTGCTGCACAAGCCGGTCGGCTACGTATCGGGTCAGGCAGAAGACGGCTACGAGCCCGCCGTCACGCTCATCAATCCGGCCAATCACTGGCAAGACGACCGCAGCGGCATTCGTTTCGCACCGGGTCATCTGCGCACGCTCGCGCCGGCCGGCCGACTCGATATCGATTCGACCGGGCTGCTCGTACTTACGCAGGATGGCCGCATCGCGAAGCAATTGATCGGCAACCATTCCGAAGTCGACAAGGAGTACCTCGTGCGCGTGCGCTACGGCGAACACGAAGTCGATGTGGATCAGCACTTCCCGGAAGAACAACTCGCGCTGCTGCGTCACGGCCTGTCGCTCGACGACGTCCCGCTCAAGACCGCACAAGTCAGTTGGCAGAACGGCGAGCAGTTGCGCTTCGTGCTGCACGAAGGCAAAAAACGCCAGATTCGCCGGATGTGCGAACTGGTCGGACTGGAAGTCGTCGGTCTGAAACGCATCCGCATGGGCCGCGTCACGCTGGGCGCGCTGCCGCCGGGTCACTGGCGCTATCTCGGCGCCGACGAGAGCTTCTGATTGCGCGTTTTCGCTCCGGACGATCATCGTTCGGAGCGAACCACGAACGACCGTTCTCGCAATCCTCTCCGCTTCGCGGCTGCGTCGCAAAAAAGCGACGTCTCGACTTGCAACCCCTGATGGCGCCACATCGATCGCCAGTTTTATTTTTTTGCTGATTACCGCCTAAAGAAAATAAGTCATTATTCCGTTAGGCAAGTGTGACGCAGAGACTTTTTTACCGTCCTGCAGCGCACCAAGGATTCAGCATTTAACTGATCGAAGGAGAATCGCCATGTCAGTCGAGATCATTGTCCGAGAAACGAAAAGCGGCCTCGAAATCGTCAGCGGCCGTCGACGGCTCGACGCCTTGCTCGCCCTGCGAGATGAAGTGGTCGTCATGAGCCCCGGCATCGGCGAAATCGTGGTTGCGCGCCTGCCGGACGGACGTCTGCAAGCGTCCGCGAACCCTGAACATGTCGCGCTGTTCCGCCAGCCGGCCGTTAGCGGAACGCCCAAGTCCTTCGCCTGAACAAAAGCCGCTCGCAAGGAGCGGCTTTTTAGTGTGTGCAAATGCGGAACGCGCCCTCGCGCGTCCGCACGTTCTCAGTCGTCGCCAACCGGATCGAGCCCAGGAAACAGCACGTCCGTGAAGCCGAACTTCGAGAAGTCGGTAATACGCATTGGATAAAGCTTGCCGATCAGATGGTCGCACTCGTGCTGCACGACGCGTGCGTGAAAACCTTCCGCCAGCCGCTCGATGGCGTTGCCGTACTGATCGAAGCCCTGGTAGCGGATCATCGAAAAGCGCTGTACCGCGCCGCGCAGGCCGGGGACGGACAGGCAGCCTTCCCAGCCCTCCTCCATGTCGTGACCGTTCGGCGTGATGATCGGGTTGATGAGCACCGTCTCCGGCACCGACGGCGCGTCGGGATAGCGCGGATTCTGTCCGAAGCCGAAGATCACCACTTGCAGATCGACGCCGATCTGCGGAGCGGCGAGGCCCGCGCCATTGGCGTCGCGCATCGTATCGAACATGTCCTGCACCAGCGTGTGCAGTTCCGGCGTGTCGAAATGCTCGACCGGCTCGGCGATACGCAACAGCCGCGGATCGCCCATCTTCAGGATTTCTCGGATCATGGGGTGACTCCTTCCAAAAGCTTCTTCATGCCGTCTTCGTCGAGAACGGGAACCCCGAGTTCCTCCGCTTTCGCAAGCTTGCTGCCTGCTTCCGCGCCCGCCACCACGTAGTCGGTCTTTTTCGATACCGAACCGGCCACTTTCGCTCCGGCCGCCTCCAGCATCTCCTTTGCATCTTCGCGCGTGAGCGTGGGCAAGGTGCCCGTAAGCACCACGGTCTTGCCCGCCAGCACGCCCAGCGGCGCTTTCGGTGCGGGCGGACCTTCCGGCCACGACACCTTGACGCGCAATTGTTCGATGACGTGCTGGTTGTGCTCTTCGCTGAAGAAATTATGGATGGCTTCGGCGACGACCGGCCCGACATCGTTCACTTCCAGCAATTCCTCGACCGAAGCGGCGATGATTGGGTCGAGCGAGCCGAAATGCTTCGCGAGATCTTTTGCCGTCGACTCGCCCACGTGGCGGATGCCGAGCGCGTAAATGAAACGCGCGAGCGTCGTGTGGCGCGCCTTGTCGAGCGAATCGAGCAGGTTCTGCGCGGATTTGTCGGCGAACCGGTCGAGCGCGGCGAGCGTCGAGAAACCGAGGCTGAAGAGATCGGCGGGCGTGCGCACGAGATTCTCTTCGACCAGTTGATCGATGATCTTCTCGCCGAGGCCGTCGATATCGAGCGCCCGCCGCTGGGCGAAATGCCACAGCGCCTGCTTGCGCTGCGCCGGACAAAAAAGGCCGCCCGTGCAACGCGCAATGGCTTCGTCGGGCAGACGTTCGATCTTCGAGCCGCACACCGGACACTCGGTCGGCATGACGAACTCGCGCGCGTCGTCCGGACGGCGGTCGAGAATCGCGCCCACCACTTCGGGAATGACGTCGCCCGCACGGCGCACGGTCACCGTGTCGCCGATACGGATGTCCTTCCGGCGCACTTCGTCTTCGTTATGCAGCGTCGCATTCGTGACGGTCGCGCCGCCGACGAAGACCGGCGCCAGGCGCGCGACCGGCGTGATGGCGCCCGTACGACCCACCTGCACGTCGATGGCTAGCAGCTGCGTGAGCGCTTCCTGCGCCGGAAACTTGTGCGCGAGCGCAAAGCGCGGCGCGCGCGAAACGAAGCCGAGCTTGTCCTGTTCGTCGCGCCGGTTGACCTTGTAGACCACGCCGTCGATGTCGTACGGCAGCTGCTCGCGCTTTTCGCCCGTCTTGCGGAAAAAGTCGAGCAGACCCTCCGCGCCATCGACCACGCCGCGTTCCGCGTTCACCGGCAAGCCCATTTCCTTGTACCAGTCGAGCAGACCGGCGTGCGTATCCGGCATCTCCGCGCCTTCAAGCACGCCGATGCCATACGCGAAAAAGGATAGCGGCCGTTGCGCGGTCATCTTCGGATCGAGTTGACGCAAACTGCCCGCCGCGGCGTTACGCGGATTGGCGAACTCGCGCTGCTCGGCATCGCGCTGACGTGCGTTGAGCCGCTCGAAGTCGCGCTTGAACATCAGTGCTTCGCCGCGCACGTCGAGCCGCTTCGGCACGTCCTTGCCCTTGAGCGTGAGCGGAATGGAGCGGATGGTGCGCACGTTGGCCGTCACATCTTCGCCGGTCGCGCCGTCGCCGCGCGTGGACGCCTGCACGAAGCGGCCGTCCTCGTAACGCAGGGAAATGGCCAGGCCATCGAATTTCAGTTCGCACGCATATTGCACCGGCGCGTGCGCGAGCGCGTCCGACACACGCTTGTCGAACGCGGCGATGTCTTCGTCGGCGAAACCGTTGTTGAGCGAAAGCATTGGCACGTCGTGCACCACGGGCTCAAAACCTTCCGCCGCCTTGCCGCCCACGCGTTGCGTCGGCGAATCGGGCGTGACGAGATCGGGACGGTCCGTCTCGATTCCCTGCAATTCCTTGAAGAGCGTGTCGTATTCGGCGTCGGGCAGATCCGGCTGGTCGAGCACGTAGTAGGCGTAATTCGCGCGTTCGAGTTCCGAGCGCAACCACGCCGCGCGCTCGGCCGGACGATCGGCACTGGGGACGGCTGCGCCCGACTTTCTGGCAGCGGCGGATTCGGCTTTCGTTTTAGCGGACATGCGACAAATACTTGGGAAAGTGAATTAAGTCTGCCAACGACCGTTCGATTGTCTCAGAAGATCGGTAAATCGTGGCATCGGCCAAACGGCCAGGATGTGACGAAACGTGCGATGCCGCGCGCGCAAAAGAAAGCGCCCCGGTCGGGGGCGCAATTTCGAAGCCCGCTGCACGCTAAAAGACGAGCGCGCCGTGAGACCTCGCGCTTATTGGCTGAAGAGCCGCCGCGTGGCGGGCGAGCCTGCTGGCATGCCCGCCTGCTCAAGCTTGGCGTACAGCGTCATCAATTGCTTTTCGATGTTGAGCAACGCGGATTCCGGCAACGGCCGGCGCTGATCGTCCACGACCCGCGCGCCGATACGCTCGGACAGCGACTTGGCGTAATCGCACATGAGCCTGAACGGCAGGATGTCTTCGTCCGCCACCGGCACGTCGAGCACCAGCGTGATCATCTGGCCGCCCTTGTACGTGAGGTCGTCACGCAGGAAGTTGGTATCGCCGAAAAGGAGCATGAAAACCGGGTTCTGCTTCGCATCCAGTTTCACGAAACGCGTGCCGTCGCGCGAGAGCAAAAGCCCGTCTTGCGAGGCCACCGCCTGCACGTAGTTGGCCGACCACGGCGCGCCGTCGGACAGGATATTGATGGAGAGCTGCGCGTCGCACTGGGCGGCAAAGGCGTCCAGCTCGCGCGCCATGCCCACGGTTTCCATCATGTCCGGAAACTCGGGCGAACCATCGATGGCATCGGCCAGACGCTGCACGCCGGTCACGAATTCGGAAAACTCGAGTTCGTTGAGCGGGCCACTGCGGTTTGCCAGTTGCGCGGCGGCACGCAACTCTTCATAACGCGCGCCGTTGCGCAGCAATTCCCAGGTCGAATCGCCCTCGGGCTTGCCTTCTATCGTCACGGGCTTGGTGCCCGCGCGACGCAGACGCTGCGCCAGCGGCAACACGCGGTCTCCCGCAACGGGTCCACCAAGGCGAATCGGCACGACGCAATCGATGCGGCGATCGACCAGCGCCGGCGGCGCCGACGAAATGGTGTTCGTGGCGGGCAAGGTCGGCTCGTTGCGTCCGTCTTCGTCAATGCTCGCGAGTTCCGCTTCATCAGCGGCGGTGGCTTCAGCCTGCAGATCGACGGCGGTGTCAGCCGGAGCGATAGGCGCGGGCGCGACGGGCGCCGGCTCGGCCGCAAGGCTCACGCCGCCAAAACTCGGCTCGACGCGCGCTTCGCTCTCGCTCGAAACCGGCTCGCGACGCGGCTGGCGCACCGGTTCGATAAACGGTTGCTCGTCGTCCGTCTCCTGACGCGCGAGCGCGTCGGCTGCCTCGTCGGGCATCGGACGCGGCATCTTGCGGCGCACCTTGGCGCTCTGCCACGCGTTGTACACCACCACGCCGCCCACCACCACGGCTCCTGCTCCGATCAAACCGAGTGTCAACTCGTCCATGCACGCTCCATCGTTCTTTTGGGTTACGAAGCGCCGCGCGATCTGTCGCACGCATCGGACCGCGTTCCGGCATCACGCCTCGGGTCTTTTGCGCACCACTCCGCGCCTGCGCGCCTGGCCGGATCAGCGTCCGGCCTGCCACTCATTCAAATCCTGGTGCTGCGTCGCGCGCTTCAGCCGTTTTGGGCGAAGCCCGCCGCCGACTCCATGTCCACGGCGACGATGCGCGATACGCCCTGCTCCTGCATCGTCACGCCGATCAGTTGCTGCGCCATTTCCATCGCGATCTTGTTGTGCGAGATGAACAGGAACTGCGTCTTGACCGACATCGCGCGCACGAGATTCGCGAAGCGTTCCGTGTTGGCGTCGTCGAGCGGCGCGTCCACTTCGTCGAGCAGACAGAACGGCGCCGGGTTCAACTGGAACATCGCAAACACGAGCGCGGTCGCGGTAAGCGCTTTCTCGCCGCCTGACAGCAAGTGAATGGTCGAATTCTTCTTGCCGGGCGGCTGCGCCATCACCTGTACGCCAGCGTCCAGGATTTCGTCGCCCGTCATGATGAGCTTGGCCTGGCCACCGCCGAACAGCCGGGGGAACAGTTCGCCGAAGTGTCGGTTCACTTCGTCGAACGTACCTTGCAACAGCGCGCGCGTTTCCTGGTCGATTCGCTGGATTGCATCTTCCAGCGTACCGATGGCGTCGTTCAGATCCGCCGATTGCGCGTCGAGGAACTGCTTGCGCTCGGTGGCCGCGACGAGTTCTTCGAGCGCCGCCATGTTGACCGGCCCAAGCGCTGTGATCGCGTTGTTCAGACGCGTGACTTCGCCTTGCAGATACGAAGGCTTCATGTCCGGCGTGAGCTTCGCCTGCAGTTCGGCTTCGTCGACGCCCGCTGCTTGCAACTGTTCCACGAACTGTTCGCCACTGATGCGCGCGGCCTGCTCCTTCAACTGCAATTCGTTGATGCGGTCGCGCAGCGGCTGCAGCGAGCGTTCGGCGAGTAGCCGCTGTTCGTCGGAGGCACGCAGACGCGCCGTCAGATCGTCCAGTTCGACGCGCGCGGCGTGCAGCGCTTCCTCGCGTGCCGCGCGGACTTCGAGCGCGTCCTGCAAGCCCGTCTGCGCCGTCTGTTCGTTGATGGTTTCGAGTTCGGCGCGCGCATCTTCGAGCGATGCCGCCACGCGTTCGCTTTGGTCGTGCGCCGTGTCGATATTGCGCTTGTATTCCTCGATCTTCGCGGCAAGGCCGCGCGCGGCGAAACCCGCGTCGCTCGCGGCGCGTTCCAGTTCGCGCAGTTCCTGACGGGCGGCCGTTAGCGTTTCGTCGAGCGCTTCGAACGCCATCTGGTTGTCTTCGAAGCGCGCCTGCAATTGCGCGAGCTCCGTATCGTGATGTTCGAACGCCGCCTCGGATTCGGCCCGCAGCGCGCGTTGTTCCTCGATCTGCGCGACGATTTCCTCGAGTTCCTCGCCAATCTGCGTGCTGCGCTGCGTGTAGCGCTCATGCGCCTGCGCGAGCTTCAGCACATCGAGTTGCAGCGCGTGGACGCGTTGCGTCGCGCGTTCGGCGGCGGCGCGGGCATCGGCAAGAGTTTGCGAGCCTTGGGTATGCGCGGCTTCTGCGCGTACCGCGTTGGCCTTTGCTTCGTCGGCGAGCAATGCCTGCGCGCGCACTTGCCGCGTGAGATTTTCGATATCCTGCGAACGCGCGAGCATGCCCGACTGCTCGGAATCGGCGGCGTACAGCTGCACGCCGACACGCGTCACCACATGCCCTGCCTTCACGATGAACGCGCCGCCTTCCGGCAATTGCGTGCGCGCCGCGAGCGCCTGGCCGATGTCGTCGGCGATGAAGGTCGTGGCGAGCCACTCGTTCAGCACCGCGCGCAAGCCCGGGTCGTCGATGCGCACGAGCGACAGCAACGGCCGCAAGCCTTGCGGCGTGTCGAGCGGCTTGCCGGCGACGGGCGGCGAATAGAAGGCGAGCTTGGCGGGCGGCGCGTCGGCGGCGAAAGCCTTGATCCAGTCCAGATTCGATACTTCGAGCGCCGCCAGACGCTCACGCAGCACCGATTCGAGCGCCGCTTCCCAGCCCGCTTCGACATGCAGCTTCTTCCAGAGGCGCGGCAGCGCGCCGAGCTCGTGCTTGTCGAGCCACGGCTGGATCTTGCCTTCGGTCTGAACGCTTTCCTGAAGCTGCCGCAAGGCACCAAGCCGCGCTTCGAGCTGGTGGTTCTGCGCGCTTTCGGCCTGTACACGCTCCTGCGCCGCGCGGCGCTCGGCATCCAGACGCGGCACGGTTTCCTGCGCATCGGCGAGACGCGCCTGCGCTTCGCTCTGTACTTCCTCATGCTCGGCGAGCTGCATGCGCAGTTCTTCGAGTTGTGCTTCGTCGGGTGCGTCGAGTCCTTTCGATTCGGTCCTGAGCCGCTCCTCGCGCTGCTGCAACTGCTGAAGCTGCTGATCCGCATTGCGCTGATGCGCCGCTTCGAGCTTCAACGCCTGCTCCGCGCGCGCGATGCCTGCGCGTTCTTCGTTCAGATGCGTCTGCGCGTCGCGCCAGCGGGCTTCGAGCGCCGGCAGTTCGTCATGCTTTGCGGCAGCGTTTTCCCGCGCGATGACTGCTTTCTCTTCGCCTTCCGCGAGCGCTTCCGATGCCGTCTCGATTTCGTCGCGCGCCTTTTGCGCCTGCATTTGCCATTGCTCGCGCTGCGCGTTGAGCGCGGCGATCTGAGCCTGCACGCGATTGCGCGATTCGACGATGAAGCGAATCTCCGCTTCCAGCCGGCTCACTTCGCCGTTGGCTTCATAGAGCGCGCCTTGCGCGCCTTGCATGGCGTCGCTCGCGCTGTAGTGCGCGACACGCAGCGTCTCGAGTTGCGCTTCCACTTCGCGCAGACGCGCGGTCTGCGCTTCGAGTTCGATCTGCGCGTCGCGGATAGCGCGTTGCTGCCGCTCGGCCTCGTTGCCCGCTTCGTTCTTGCGCAAAAGCCACAACAGGCGCTGCTTTTCCTCGCCTTCGGCCTGCAGATCCTTGTACTTCGTCGCGACGACCGCCTGCGCTTCGAGCTTCTCGAGATTCGCGCCGAGCTCGCGGACGATGTCTTCCACGCGCGTCAGATTCTCGCGTGTATCGTGCAGACGATTCTCCGTCTCGCGGCGGCGCTCCTTGTACTTCGACACGCCCGCGGCTTCTTCCAGAAACACGCGCAGTTCTTCAGGCTTGGCCTCGATGATGCGCGCGATCATGCCCTGGCCGATGATCGCGTAAGCACGCGGACCTAAGCCCGTGCCGAGGAAGATGTCCTGGATGTCGCGGCGTCGCGCGGGCAGGTTGTTGATGTAGTAGCTGGAGGTGCCGTCGCGCGTGAGCACGCGCTTGACCGCGATCTCGCCGTAAGCGCTCCATTGCCCGGCGGCGCGGCCGTCGCCGTTATCGAAGATCAGTTCGACGCTTGCCCGGCTGCCCGGCTTGCGCGCCGTGGAGCCGTTGAAGATGACGTCCTGCATCGATTCGCCGCGCAGTTCGGACGCGCGCGATTCGCCGAGCACCCAGCGCACGGCATCGATGATGTTTGACTTGCCGCAGCCATTCGGACCGACCACGCCGACTAACTGGCCGGGGACCTGGAAATGCGTGGGATCGACGAAGGACTTGAAGCCAGCGAGTTTGATCGAGGTCAGACGCACGGCGATTTCGCTGTTTGAGATGAATACGGAGGTAAATAGCAGACAGGCCGCACAGCGGCCCGTCGATCATGCTCGCCTTGAAGGCAGTCGAGGCCCGGGCATGAGCTTAAAGCCCTACCCGGCGAGCGGTCACCATCATACCATCGCCCGTCTCGATTTCTTTTTGCCTGCGCCTTCATCGCGCGATGTATTTTCAGCGGCTTCTTTTCGCTGCCGATGCACCCATGCCGACAGCACGCAAGCCGCCACGATGCACGCGCCGCCGGCCCACTCGCGCGGGCCCGGCACTTCATGCGCGAAGAGCCACGACGACAGCGCGGTGACGACGAGTTCGAACAGCATGATGATCGACGCGCGATTGGCGGGCACGCGCGCCAGGCCGATCTGCACGATCATGTTGTTCACCGCGAGCACGACGCCGAGGCCCAGCACGATCGACGCGACCGTGCCCAATTGCGCGGCTGAAGGCGGCGCGGGCATCGGCTCGAACACGGTGACGAGCGAAGCGACGATAGCCGCGCCGCCGAAGATCACCGCCGTGCGCATCTCCGGCTTCATTGCCGGAAGCGTGCGCGTGATGCGCACCACCAGCACGTTGCTGATGGAAAAGCCCATGCCGCCCACGAGCCCCGCCCATTCCGCGAGATTGGCGGGCAACGGCAGGCCGAGTTCGGGCGACCACAGCATGGTGACCGCGCCCGCGAGCGACAGCAAGGACAGCGCGGCATCCACGCGAGTCAGGCGTTCCTTCAGGATGAAGTGCGCGAAGATCGCGGTCCAGGCGGGCGTGAGATAGAACAGCAGCAGCACGCGCATCACCTGACCGTGAATAGCGCCCCAGACGAAGCCGATGCTCGTCACGCCCGCCGCGAGTCCAAGCGCGACGAGCAGCCAATGCCACGAAAGGCTCTTGATCGAGCGATGCCGGAACAGCAGCACGAAGAGACAGGCGACCGCGCTCGTGCTTGCGCTGGCGGCGGTGCCGGAAAGGCCCATGGCGGCGAGCATGCGCATGGGATACCACACGAGGCCCCAGACCGATGCGCCGATCATGATGGCGAGCGTCGGGCCGGCGTCGTGGAAGCGGCTGCTCATCGTGTTACTCCGGCCGGCTGCGCGATTGCGCGCATCTCATCGTGATCAACCGGCTGTACCAGTGCGCCTTTCATGAGGCTCATTATTCGTTTGTCCTTTGCTGCAACGCGTCCGGCATAAGGCCGCGCGCTATAATCTCGTGCTCTTGCGTGTGCATTTCGCGTGTTCGTCGTGTCGCGACGAAGCTCTTCTTCAAGCCCGCTGCACGCATGCGTCGGATGCCGTTCGCTCATACATACGTACAGACGCATAACCGCATAACCGCAAAACCGGTCACGCCGTGAATCCACTACTCCAGAAACTTCAGTCGTATCCGTTCGAAAAGCTGCGTCTGCTTTTTCAGGGCATCGAGCCGCGCGCCGGATTCACGCCGATCAGCTTCGGTATTGGCGAGCCGAAGCATCCCACGCCCGCGCTGATACGCGACGCCGTCATCGATTCGCTCGACGGCATGGCGAGCTATCCGGCAACGCTCGGCAGCGCGCCCTTGCGCGAAGCCATCGCCAAGTGGGTGATGACGCGCTACGGTCTGCCTTCGATCAATCCCGCCACCGAGGTGCTGCCCGTTTCCGGTTCGCGCGAAGCCTTGTTCGCGCTGGCGCAAACCGTTGTCGACAGCCGCGGCGCGAGTCACGCGGCGGCGTCGGGCGAGCCGCCCATCGTACTCTGTCCGAACCCGTTCTATCAAATCTACGAAGGCGCGGCGCTGCTCGCGGGCGCCGAGCCTTACTTCGTCAATAGCGACCCGTCGCGCAACTTCGCGTGCGATTACTCGACGGTGCCCGAAGCAATTTGGGCGCGCACGCAACTGCTCTACGTGTGTTCGCCGGGCAATCCGACAGGCGCCGTGCTCACGCTCGACAACTGGCGCGAACTCTTCGCGCTGTCGGACAAGCACGGCTTCGTGATTGCCTCCGACGAGTGCTATTCGGAAATCTATTTCGACGAAGCCAATCCGCCGCTCGGCGGCCTCGAAGCCGCGCACAAGCTGAATCGCGGTTTCGAGCGTCTCGTCATGCTGTCGAGCTTGTCGAAGCGCTCGAACGTGCCCGGCATGCGCTCGGGCTTCGTCGCTGGCGACGCCGCTATCCTCAAAAGTTTCCTGCTGTATCGCACCTATCATGGCGCGGCGCTTTCGACGGTGTTTCAGAAAGCGAGCGTGGTCGCGTGGCAGGATGAAACGCACGTTCGCGACAATCGCGCGAAGTATCTGCGGAAGTTCGAAACCGTCACGCCCATGCTCGCCGAGGTGCTCGACGTGCGTCTGCCCGACGCCGCGTTCTATTTGTGGGCCAACGTCGCCAAGACCGGTCTCACGGATACCGAGTTCGCCGCGCGTCTGTACGCCGACTATAATGTGACGGTCCTGCCGGGGTCCTTTCTCGCCCGCACGGCGCACGGCACAAATCCGGGCGAAGGCTTCGTGCGCATCGCGCTCGTCGCCGGCGTCGAGGAATGTGTCGAAGGCGCCCGCCGCATCGTCGAATTCTGCCGCACGCTGTCGCCGGTCACGGCACCCGCCTCGCCGTGACGGGCGCGGCCAGTCCATCTCTCCATCATCCTCGATACCAACTATGTCGCAACAACTTCAGAGCATCATCGATCAAGCCTGGGAAAACCGCCCTGAACTGTCGCCCAAGGCCGCGCCCGCGGAAGTCCGCGAAGCCGTTGCCCATGCCATCGAACAACTGGACAAGGGCGCGTTGCGTGTCGCCGAAAAGCGCGACGGCGACTGGGTCGTGAATCAATGGCTGAAGAAGGCGGTGCTGCTGTCGTTCCGTCTGGAAGACAACGCGCCGATGCCCGCCGGCGGCTACTCGCAGTTCTACGACAAAGTGCCCTCGAAGTTCGCGAACTACACGCCCGAAGACTTCGCGGCAGGCGGTTTCCGCGTGGTGCCGCCGGCCATCGCGCGGCGCGGCTCGTTCATCGCGAAGAACGTGGTGCTGATGCCCTCGTACACCAACATTGGCGCTTATGTCGATGAAGGCACCATGGTCGATACCTGGGCCACCGTCGGTTCGTGCGCGCAGATCGGCAAGAACGTGCATCTGTCGGGCGGCGTGGGCATTGGTGGCGTGCTGGAGCCGTTACAGGCGAATCCGGTCATCATCGAGGACAACTGCTTCATCGGCGCGCGCTCGGAAGTGGTGGAAGGCGTGATCGTCGAGGAAAATTCGGTCATTTCCATGGGCGTGTATCTCGGCCAGAGCACTAAGATCTATGACCGCGAAACCGGTCAGGTGAGCTACGGCCGCATTCCGGCGGGCTCGGTGGTGGTTGCGGGCAACCTGCCTTCGAAGGACGGTTCGCATAGCCTGTATTGCGCGGTCATCGTCAAGAAGGTCGACGCCAAGACGCGCGCCAAGGTTGGCCTGAACGAACTGCTGCGAGGCGACTGATCGTGGCGAAGACAACGGTCGTGTACGGCATTCCCAATTGCGACACGGTGAAGAAAGCACGCGTGTGGCTGGAGGAACATGGCGTGCCGTTCGAGTTTCACGACTTCAAGAAAGCCGGCGTGTCGAACGCGCTGGTGCAGGACTGGCTGAAGGACGTGCCGCTCGACCAGCTCATCAACAAGCGCGGCACGACCTGGCGCGGGCTGTCGGACGTGCACAAGGCCGAAGCGGATACCACCTCGGGCGCCATTGCGCTCATGATCCACAAGCCGTCGATCATCAAGCGGCCGGTCGTCGTCGTGAACGGGCGCGTGAAGACGCTCGGCTTTTCGGCCGAGCAGTACGAGACGATCTTCGCATGATCGCGTGCGGTGACTTCGCTCTTCCGAGTCACTGACGCGCCACGAGTGCCGGCCTCCTGCGCCGGCATTTTTTATCGCATCAACGTCAAGACACCATGTCCGGCACCTTATCCCTCACCGAAGCATTGATCGAACGCGCGTCCGTCACGCCCGACGACCAGCATTGTCAGGCGCTGATGATCGAACGCCTCGCCGCGATCGGCTTTCACTGCGAAACCATCGCCTCGGGCGGCGTCACGAACCTGTGGGCGGTCAAGCGCGGCACGGACGGATCGCAAGGCAAGCTGCTTGCCTTCGCCGGCCACACCGATGTCGTGCCCACCGGCCCGCTCGAACAATGGACCTCTCCGCCGTTCGCCCCGGCGCAGCGCGACGGCAAGCTCTACGGGCGCGGCGCGGCGGACATGAAGGCCTCGCTTGCGGCGTTCGTCGTATCGAGCGAAGAGTTCGTCGCGAACCATCCGCTGCATCGCGGCTCGCTCGCCTTTCTCATCACGAGCGACGAAGAAGGCCCCGCCACCGACGGCACCGTGAAGGTCGTCGAAGCCTTGAAGGCGCGCGGCGAGCGACTCGATTACTGCATCGTCGGCGAGCCGACTTCGAACGCCACGCTCGGCGACATGGTCAAGAACGGCCGGCGCGGCTCGATGACAGGCAAGCTCGTCGTCAAGGGCGTGCAAGGGCATATCGCGTATCCGCATCTCGCGAAAAATCCGGTGCATGCGCTCGCACCGGCGCTTGCCGAACTCGTGGCGGAGCGCTGGGACGACGGCAACGAATATTTTCCGCCGACCACGTGGCAAGTCTCGAACCTGCATTCCGGCACGGGCGCGACCAACATCATTCCCGGCCACGCGGACCTGATGTTCAACTTCCGCTTCTCGACCGCGAGCACGGTCGAAGGTCTGCAAAGCCGCGTGCAAGCCATTCTCGACAAGCACGGCCTCGATTACGACCTGACCTGGACGGTGAGCGGCCTGCCCTTCTTGACACCGCGCGGCGAACTCTCCGAGGCGCTCGAAAAAGCGATCCGCGACGAAACCGGCGTGGCGACGGAACTGTCGACCACGGGCGGCACGTCGGACGGGCGCTTCATCGCGCGCATCTGCAAACAGGTGATCGAATTCGGTCCGCCGAACGGCACCATCCATAAGATCGACGAACATGTCGAAGTGCGATTCATCGAGCCGCTGAAGAACATCTACCGCCGCGTGCTCGAACAACTCGTCGCTTAAAGCCTCTACCCGTCACACAAGGAGCCATTCGATGGCGCTGCCCTTCACCACCCTGCGCGACTTGCTGCGCTTTGGCGTTACGCGCTTCACAGAGGCCGGACTCTCGTTCGGCCACGGTTCGACCAACGCCTATGACGAAGCCGCGTATCTGATTCTGCATACGCTGCATCTGCCGCTCGACACGCTCGACCCGTTTCTCGACGCGCGCCTGCTCGACACCGAAATCGACGCCGTCATGAAAGTGATCGAGCGCCGCGCGAAGGAACGCGTGCCCGCCGCCTACATCACGCAGGAAGCGTGGATGCACGGACACCGTTTCTACGTCGATGAGCGCGTGATCGTGCCGCGTTCGTTCATCGGCGAATTGCTGCAGGACGGCTTGCAGCCTTACGTGGCCGACCCCGACCAGGTCACGCGCGTGCTCGAACTCTGCACGGGTTCGGGCTGCCTCGCCGTGCTCGCGGCGCAGGCGTTCGAAAACGCCGATATCGATGCCGTCGACATCTCCGCCGATGCGCTCGCGGTCGCGCGCCGCAACGTCGACGACTACGAACTCGACGAACGCATCTCGCTTTACGAAGGCGACCTGTACGCGCCGCTGCCGCAAGACGCGCGCTACGAAGTGATCATCACGAACCCGCCATACGTCAACGCCACCGCCATGCAGTCGCTGCCCGAGGAATATCGCCACGAGCCGGCACTCGCGCTCGCGGGCGGCGCGGACGGCATGGACGTGGTGCGGCGTATCGTGCACGAGGCGAGCAAGTGGCTGACCGAAGACGGCGTGCTCGTCGTCGAGATCGGCAACGAACGCGCCAATGTCGAAGCGGCGCTCGGCGGTCTCGATCTGATCTGGCTCTCGACCAGCGCCGGCGACGACAACGTGTTCCTGATCCAGGCCGCCGACCTGCCGGCCTGAGCCTTCAGCGGCGTTGTTTCAACGCAAGCGCGGTCCTTTTCGGGCCGCGACTTGCGCCCAAGGTTCGGTAATATGACGCATCCTCGCGGCAGCGCATTTGCTGTCGCGCCGTGCAGGCTGCACGCGTCGTCATCGGACCAACGGCATTCCATGCAAGCAGCAGACTGGCTACACCTCGGCACGCTCGTGATAGCCGCGCATGTGCTCGGCGTGATCGCGGCGATTCACGCCATCATCAATACGCGCACCTCGCAGGGCGCGGTGGCGTGGGCGGTGTCGCTCGTGGCCATGCCTTACTTCACGCTCATTCCTTATCTGTTTCTCGGCCGCAGCAAGTTCGCGGGTTATATCGACGCGCGTCGGCTCGAAATCGAGATTCTGCGCAGCCGCTCGAAACCCGCCGAATGGGACTCGACGGATCGCAGCGACGCGCCTCAGCCGCTCCCGATTCATCGCGACGAAGCCGGCGCGCTGCTCGACGCGTCAGGCGTGCGCGGCGAGATCGCGCCGGGACCGGCGAGCTATCTCGGCAATCCGACCATTCGCACTTTGCAGCGCCTCTCGGGCATGCCGTTCCTGCGCGGCAACTCGGTGCGCGTGCTCGTCAACGGCGACGCCACGTTCTCCGCGATTCTCTCCGCCATCGAAGCGGCCGAGCACTATGTCGTCGTGCAGTTCTTCATCGTGCGCGCCGATGCGCTCGGCGAGTTGCTCAAGGAAATGCTCATCGCGCGGGCGAAAGCGGGCGTGCGCGTCTATTTTCTCTACGACAGCATCGGCAGCTTCGACTTGCCGCATCGCTACGTGAATGCGCTGCGTGCGAGCGGCGTACAGGCGCATCCGTTCGCGGCCAAGCGCAAGTTCGTGCACCGCTTCCAGATCAACTTCCGCAATCACCGGAAGATCGTGGTGGTCGACGGCAAGCGCGCGTTCGTCGGCGGACACAACGTGGGCGTCGAGTATCTCGGCGGCAATCCACGCCTCACACCCTGGCGCGATACCCACGTCGAGGTGCGCGGCCCCGCCGTGGCGAGCATCCAGTTCGTTTTCACGGAAGATTGGTACTGGGCCACGCAACGCCTGCCCGAGCTCGGCCCCGCGCCGCATTCGGACGAAAACATGCACTGCATGGTGTTGTCGAGCGGCCCGGCCGACAAACAGGAGACCTGTTCGCTCTTCTTCGTCGAGGCGATCAACGCGGCGCGCCAACGTGTCTGGATCACCTCGCCCTATCTGATTCCCGACGAAGCCGTGTTCTCCGCGCTGCGCCTTGCCGTGATGCGTGGCGTCGATGTACGCATCCTGATTCCGAGCCGGCGCGATCATCGCGTGGTGTTCGCGGCATCGAAGCTGTATGCCTACGATCTGTTGCAGGCGGGCGTGCGCATCTTCCGCTACAAGCCGGGTTTTCTGCATCAAAAGGTCGTGCTCGTCGACGATGTCGGCGCGGCCATAGGCAGCGCCAATCTCGACAACCGCTCCTTTCGCCTCAACTTCGAGGTCATGGTGCTGACCGTCGACAACGCTTTCGCGCGTGAAGTCGAAAGCATGCTGCTCGCCGACTTCGCGCTCTCGTATGAGATCGACCGCGAGGACTATCGCGGCGCGGCGTCCTGGCGACGCATGGCCATGCATGTCGCGCGCCTCTTCTCGCCTATCCTCTAAGGCGCTACAGCAGTTTTTCGATGTCCTCGGCAATCGACTCCGGTTTCGTCAGCGACGCGTAGCGCTTCAGGATGTCGCCGTTGCGGTTCACGAGAAACTTCGTGAAGTTCCACTTGATGACCTCGGTGCCGAGCACGCCCGGTTCCTTCGATGTCAGATATTTGAAGAGCGGATGCGCATGCGGCCCCTTGACGTCGATCTTCGCGAACATCGGGAACGTGACGCCGTAGTTCTTTTCGCAGAAGCTGCCGATCTGCGTGGCATCGCCCGGTTCCTGCGCGCCGAACTGGTTGCAGGGAAAACCGAGCACTTCGAAACCGCGCGCCGCGAAGCGCTCATAGACTTCCTGCAAACCCTTGTATTGCGGCGTGAAGCCGCATTCGCTCGCGGTGTTCACGATCAAAAGCACCTTGCCGCGATACTGGTCGATGTTCACCGTCTCGCCGCCCAGCGTCTCGGCCTTGAACGCGTAAATGTCGTCGCTTGCTGCAGTCATGAGTTGCTCCCGCTGGAAAGATTCGAAGAAAGGCGATGCTACTACCGCGCGCCACTTACCGCCATTGGCCGAACGGACGACCCCCGGCGCTTCGTGGCCGCAGTCTAAAATAGCGTTTTCCCTCATGTCGCGCCGCCATTTCCCGTGATTCGCTTCAACCAGTTCAGCCTCTCCCGCGGCACCAAGCCGCTTTTCGAAGAGACCAGTTTCACGCTCAATCCGGGCGAGAAAGCCGGTCTCGTCGGCGCGAACGGCGCGGGCAAATCCACGCTCTTCTCCGTGTTGCGCGGCGAGTTGCACGCGGACGGCGGCGATTTCGCGCTGCCGCCTTCGTGGCGCATTGCGCATGTCGCACAGGAAATGCCCGCCGTGGACCGCACGGCGCTCGACTACACGCTCGACGGCGACACGCGACTGCGGGCTATCGAGGCACGCATCGCGGCGGCTTCGGCGGCGCATGACGGCGCGGCCGAAGCCGAAGCCCACGCCGCTTTCGCCGATGCCGACGGCTACACCGCGCCCGCGCGCGCTGAAACGCTGTTGCTCGGCCTGGGCTTCACGCTCGCGCAGACACGCGAACCGGTGACGAGCTTCTCGGGCGGTTGGCGCATGCGCCTGAATCTGGCGCAGGCGCTGATGTGTCCGTCCGACCTCTTGCTGCTCGACGAACCCACGAATCACCTGGACCTCGATGCAATCATCTGGCTCGAAGACTGGCTCGGCCGTTATCCCGGCACGCTCGTCGTGATTTCGCACGACCGCGAATTTCTCGACGCGGTCTGCAATGTCACGCTGCATCTTGAGAATCGTCAGATCAAGCGCTACGGCGGCAACTACAGCCAGTTCGAAGTGCTGCGCGCGCAGCAGGTCGCCTTGCAGCAGAACGCCTACGAAAAGCAGCAGAGAACGGTGGCGCATCTGCAGAGTTTCATCGACCGCTTCAAGGCCAAGGCGACCAAGGCCAAGCAGGCGCAAAGCCGTGTCAAGGCGCTGGAGAAGATGGAGCTGATCGCGCCCGCGCATGCGAGCTCGCCGTTCACGTTCGAGTTCCGCGCGCCCGACGCCGCGCCCAATCCGATGATGGTCATGGAAGACGTGCGCTGCGGTTATCGGACCGAGGGCATCGAGATTCCGATTGTCGAAGGCGTGACGCTGTCGATTCAAAACGGTCAGCGCATCGGCTTGCTCGGCGCGAACGGGCAGGGTAAATCGACGCTCATCAAGACGCTCGCCGGCACGCTTGCCGCGCTGTCCGGCAGCGTGCGGCAAGGCAAGGGCTTGCAGATTGGCTACTTCGCGCAGCATCAGCTCGAAACGCTGCGTCCCGACGACTCCGCCCTTCAGCATCTCGCGCGGCTTGCGCCCGACACGCGCGAGCAGGAACTGCGCGACTTTCTCGGCAGCTTCAACTTTTCGGGCGAAATGGCGACCGCGAAGATCGCACCGTTTTCCGGTGGCGAAAAGGCGCGGCTCGCGCTGGCGCTTATCATTTGGCAGAAGCCGAATCTGCTGCTGCTGGACGAGCCGACCAATCACCTCGACCTCGAAACCCGCCACGCGCTCACCATGGCGCTCGCGCAGTTCGAAGGCACGCTGATCCTCGTGTCGCACGACCGGCACTTGCTGCGCGCGACGACCGACACCTTCATGCTGGTGGCGAAGCATCGTCTGAGTCCGTTCGACGGCGATCTCGACGATTATCGCGACTGGCTGCTGCAACACGCCGCCGAAACGCGCGCGGCGGCAAAGGACGCGAATGGCGCGTCGTCCACGAACGCAGACACGCAGGACAGCGCGCAGAACCGCAAGGAACAGCGCCGTCTGGAGGCGCAGGAGCGGCAGAAGCTCGCGCATCTGAAGAAGCCGCTGCAGTCGCGCATTGCGAAGATAGAAAAGGAAATGGATGCGCTGAACGCGGAGAAAGCCACGCTCGATGCGTTCGTGGCCGATCCCGCGAGTTACGAGGCCGCGATGAAAACGAAGCTAACCGACACCATTCGCCGGCAAGGCGAAGTCGGCGCGCGGCTGGAGGCGCTCGAAATGGAGTGGCTGGAAGCGCATGAAGAGCTTGAGCAGATCGGGTGATGACTTTGCGGCGCGTTGATCGAGCGGCCGGACTCACGTAGCTTCGCGTGCCTGGCGCGCCGCAAGCCTTCGAACGCCACCGTGCTTCGTAGGAAGCGCGAACCCTTCACTGATCGACACGCAACACGTTCGCCCACGCCGCCGCCACGAATTTCACCTTCGCGGCAAGGTCTGCCTTGGTTGCCGTTCGTCGTCGACGAGCACGTGCTTGCGCCCCGTCACATGGCGGCGGATAGTCGCGACGACTTCGTCCTCGGTGGCATCGGCCGCGACGACACGACGCGAAATCTGCCCTTCACCGTCGATCCATTCGACGATCCGGCATCCGCCACCGAAAGGCTGCTGCAGCGGCGCGGAGACACGGCACCCGCGCAGATGAAACGCGGGCTTGGGCCGCGTTGATTTGATGTGGTTCAAAGCGTGGTCCTCTCGATCCTTGCAATCACTTCGCCTGTGTCGAGACAGCAGACGAAGCCGGCCGGTTCCGTAGCCCTGTAAGGATAAGAAGATCGCGCGCGAATCAGGTTACATATCGACGCGACATTTTTACGCCGCATTACGAAGCTCTGACCAAGCGCGCCAGGAGCTCACTCCAGGTCGCGCACGCGGTCGATCGCTTCCTCGATCCGATCCACCGCGATCACGTTCAGCCCGTCGATAGGCTGCTTCGGCGCGTTGGCCTTCGGAATCAGCGCGGCCGAAAAGCCCAGCTTGGCCGCTTCCTTGAGCCGGTCTTGTCCGCGCGGCGAAGGCCGGATCTCGCCGGCGAGTCCCACTTCGCCGAACGTGATGAGGCCCTTCGGCAGCGGCTTGTTGCGCATCGACGAATGGATGGCGAGCAGCACGGCGAGATCGGCCGCGGGTTCGGTGATCTTCACGCCGCCGACGGCGTTCAGGAACACGTCCTGATCGAAACACGCGATGCCCGCATGCCGATGCAGCACCGCGAGCAAGAGCGCGAGCCGGTTCTGTTCGAGCCCGACCGCGAGGCGTCGCGGATTGGGCACGTGCGCGGTGTCGACGAGCGCCTGTACCTCGACGAGCAAGGGCCGCGAGCCTTCCTGCGTCACCAGGACGCACGACCCCGGCACGCTCTGCTCGTGCTGCGACAAAAAGAGCGCCGAGGGATTCGCCACGCCGCGCAAGCCGCGCTCGGTCATGGCGAACACGCCGAGTTCGTTGACCGCGCCGAAGCGGTTCTTGAAGGCGCGCACGAGCCTGAACGACGAGTGCGTATCGCCTTCGAAGTACAGCACCGTATCGACGATATGTTCCAGCACGCGCGGCCCCGCGAGGCTGCCTTCCTTGGTCACGTGGCCGACCATGATGATCGCGGTGCCGGTCTGCTTGGCGATGCGCGTCAACTGCGCCGCGCACTCGCGAACCTGCGCGACCGAGCCGGGCGCGGAGGTGAGCGCTTCGGAATAGATGGTCTGAATCGAATCGATGACCGCGACTTCCGGCCGTTGCTCGTCGATGGTCGCCTGGATTTTTTCGAGCTGGATTTCCGCGAGCAAGCCGAGGTCGCCGACGGCGCTGTCCCGCGCGCCCGTCAGGCCGAGCCGCGCCGCGCGCAACGCGATCTGCGCGCCGGATTCTTCGCCGCTCACGTAGAGCGCGCGCCGCTCGCGGGCGATTTCCGCAAGCGATTGCAAGAGCAACGTCGATTTGCCGATGCCCGGATCGCCGCCGATCAACACCACGCCGCCGGGCACGAGACCGCCTCCGAGCACCCGGTCGAATTCGCCGACGCCCGTGGTGAAACGCGGCACGTCGGAGGCCTCGATGTCGGCGAGCCGCTGCACCGGCGAACTCTTCGCGAGCGCCTGGAAGCGATGCGCCGAAGCGCCCTGCTCCACCGACTCCACGAGCGTATTCCACGCCCCGCACGCGGCACACTGGCCGGTCCATTTCGGCGCTTGTCCGCCGCATTCGCTACAGATATAGAGCGTCTTTGCTTTCGCTGCTTTTGCCACGCGCTGCCTTGCTATAAGTCCGGTTGAAGTTCGATGCCTGGATTATTCCGCGCGCACCGGCACGCGTTGCGCGATCGCGCACATCAACTCATAGCCGATGGTGCCGCACGAAGAGGCGACATCGTCGATAGGCAGATTCGGGCCCCACAGCTCGACGCGCGAGCCGATGCCCGCATGCGGAACCGGCGTGAGATCGACCGTGAGCATGTCCATGGACACGCGGCCGACGAGTTTCGTCCTCACGCCATCGACGATAACGGGCGTGCCTTCCGGCGCCACGCGCGGATATCCGTCCGCATAACCGCACGCCACCACGCCGATGCGAATGGCCTGTCCCGCCGTGTAAGTGGAACCGTAACCGATGCTGCTGCCCGCCTCGACCGTCTGCACGGCGATCAGCTCCGACGAAAGCGTCATGGCCGGACGCAGCCCGAGATTCGCGACATCGGCCGTCACGCCCGACGGCGACGCGCCATACAAAATGATGCCGGGCCGCACCCAGTCGAAGTGCGCGGCCGGATGCCACAGGACCGCCGCCGAGTTCGACAGGCTGCGCGCCCCCGCAATGCCTTCCGCGCCGCGTTCGAACGCCGCCAGCTGATGCGCCACGCCGCGTTCGCTGTCGGCATCGGAAAAATGGGTCATGAGCGTGATCTGCCCGATGCCCTGCACCGCCCGCGCCCGCTCCCACGCGGCGCGGAACCGCTCGGGCACGTAGCCGAGCCGGTTCATGCCGCTATTCATCTTCAACTGGATATTGATAGGCTTGGACAGCCGCGCCATTTCCAGCATGCGCAATTGCTCGTCGCAATGCACGGCCGTGGTCAGGCTGTAGCGGTCGATCACGTCGATATCGGTCGGCCGGAAGAAGCCTTCGAGCAGAAGAATCGGCCCGGCCCAACCCAATTCACGCAACTTTACGGCTTCTTCGAGGTCCAGAAGCCCGAAGCCGTCCGTTGCCCGAAGTCCGGGGAACGCTCGCGCAAGTCCGTGGCCATAAGCATTGGCCTTGACGACAGCCCAGATTTTGGATTTCGGCGCGTGCTTTCGTGCGACGGAGAGATTGTTGGCGAGTGCGGCGGTGTGAATGGTGGCAGAAAGGGGGCGCGGCATGAGCGTGTGTGGAATTGCGGTTCGGGCAGTCGGAAGGGCGAGCATACGCCAGCGTGGCATTGCGTGCTGCGGGTCTCAAAGACGCCTTGCGAATCAGTATCTTAAGAACAAACTCGCGGACGATCGTCTGTTTTTCGAGCGTCATCGAGATTACTGCTAGTCAGAATGCGCCTATTTTCGTGTTATAAAGCCGTGCGCACAACCCATTTCGAAAGGCATAAGCCCGATCGCAAGACAAGCGGCATGTCCGGCGGGCGGGGCGGATCACCCGCAGTGAGGAAAGCTTCGGATCAGATGAAAAAAGGTTTTTACACCATCATGGCCGCGCAGTTTTTCTCATCGCTGGCTGACAACGCTCTCCTGATTGCTGCCATTGCACTGCTGAAAGACCTTCACGCCCCGAACTGGATGACGCCGCTCCTGAAGCTGTTCTTCGTGCTCTCCTACGTGGTACTCGCGGCTTTCGTCGGCGCTTTCGCGGACTCGCGGCCCAAGGGCCGGGTGATGTTCGTCACCAATTCCATCAAGGTCGTCGGCTGCATCACCATGCTGGTGGGCGCACATCCGCTACTGGCCTACGGCATCGTGGGCTTCGGCGCGGCGGCCTACTCGCCCGCGAAGTACGGAATTCTCACCGAACTGCTGCCCGCCGACCGGCTCGTTGCCGCCAATGGCTGGATAGAAGGCACCACGGTCGGGTCGATCATCCTGGGCACGGTCATGGGCGGCGCGCTCATCAGTCCGCATATTGCCGGGCATCTGCTCAGTCTGCACATTCCGAAAGTCAATACGCCCGCCGAAGCCGCCATGCTCGTGATCGTGCTGATGTATGTGATCGCCGCGATCTTCAACCTGCGCATTCCCGACACCGGCGCGCGTTATCCGAAGCAGGAAACGCGGCCGATCAAGCTCATCACCGATTTCGCCGGTTGCTTCGTGACGCTCTGGCACGACAAGCTCGGACAAATCTCGCTCGCGGTCACCACGCTCTTCTGGGGCGCGGGCGCGACCTTGCAGTTCATCGTACTGAAATGGGCCGAAGTGTCGCTCGGCATGACGCTCTCGCAGGCCGCCATCTTGCAGGCGGTGATCGCGGTGGGCGTCGCGGTCGGCGCGGTGCTCGCGGCGGCGCGCGTGCCGCTCAAGCGCTCGCTGTCGGTGTTGCCGGTGGGCATCATGATGGGCATCGCCGTCATGCTGATGGCGTTCTACACGCGCCACCTCTTTCCCGCGCACTGGGGCATCTACTTCGGCAAGATGCACTTTCCGGGGTATCTGCTCGTCGCCTATTTGTTCCTGATGATCGTCGGCGGCTTGTCGGGCTTCTTCGTCGTGCCGATGAACGCGCTGCTCCAGCATCGCGGGCACGTGCTCTTGTCGGCGGGCCATTCGATCGCCGTGCAGAACTTCAACGAGAATCTCTCCGTGCTCGTCATGCTGTGCCTCTACGCCGTGCTGGTGTGGCTCGACGTGCCGATCCAGTTCGTGATCGTGCTGTTCGGCACCTTCGTGTGCCTGATGATGTACTTCGTCATGCGGCGGCATCAGGCGAATCAGCGCGCGTTCGATTCCGTCGCGCTGATCGGCGAAGCGCGGCATTGAAGGCGCGCGGCACGCTTTGCTCGTAGCATCGGCTAATCTTCTTCCATCATGCTTTCCGCCGATCTCTATTCCTTCGTCACGCGCGTGCGCGGTCATGCGCCGCTCGTGCATTGCCTGACGAATCTCGTCGTCACCAACTTCACGGCCAACGTGCTGCTTGCCATCGGCGCCGCGCCGGCCATGGTCGTCGCGCGCGAGGAAGTCGGTGAATTCGCGCCGATCGCGGGCGCGCTCTCCGTCAATCTCGGCACGCTCGATGTCCCGCAGTCCCGCGCGATTCGTGCCGCCGTCGATGCCGCCAACGGCGCCGGCAAGCCGTGGGTGCTAGACCCGGTCGCGGTCGGCCCGCTCACGTTCCGCACGGAATTCGCGCTCGAACTGCTCGATCTCACGCCAGCGGTCATACGCGGCAACGCATCCGAGATCATCAGTCTCTCGGGCGGCGCTGCAAGCGGACGCGGCGTGGACAGCACCGCCGCCACCGACGCCGCGCTCGACGCCGCCCAGATCCTCGCGCTCAGGACACAGGCAGTCGTCGCGGTGACGGGCGCCACCGACTACATCACCGATGGCCGGCAGGTCGTCGCGCTGTCGAACGGCTCGCCGCTGATGACGCGCGTAACCGGCGTGGGCTGCGCGCTCTCGGCGACGGTCGCGGCGTTCATCGCCACCGCGACATCGCGCGATGAACACTTCGCGGCGACGGTCGCGGCCATCGCCCATACGACGATTGCGGGCGAACTCGCCGCGCGCGATGCCGCCCTGCCCGGCAGTTTCGCGGTCGCGTATCTCGACCGGCTGGCCTCACTCGACGAGAACGCGTTCGGGCAGACGCTCGTCACGCGTGACGTCGCGCTTTCCTGATCGCTCGGCAAATGCGGCCTTCCTTCGATCTTTCGCTTTATCTCGTGCTCGATCCCGTGCAGTGCGGCGGACACGCTGCGGCGCTTGCCGTGGCGCGCGCGGCGCTCGAAGGCGGCGCGACCATCTTGCAATTACGCGCGCCCGAGTGGCACAAGCGCGCGTGGTACGAGCTCGCGCGCGATCTGCTGCCGCTCACGCGTGCGCATGGCGTGCCGCTCATCATCAACGATCAGGTGGATGTCGCGCTTGCAGTCGGGGCCGATGGCGTGCATGTCGGGCAGCGCGATCTGCCGGCCGACGCCGTGCGGCGCTTGCTGGGCGCGGATGCGATCATCGGTTTGTCGGTGGCCGATCGCGCCGAACTCGACGCGGCGAACGCGCTACGAGGAACCGTCGATTACCTCGGCGCGGGACCGGTGTACGCCACGCCGACGAAGACCGATGCATCGGCGCCATGCGGTATCGATGGCCTGGCTGCGCTCGTCGCCGATGCGTGTTTGCCCACGGTGGCGATCGGCGGCATTCAGACGCACAGTGCCGCGGATGTCATGCGCGCGAAACCCGCGGGTCTTGCCGTCGTCTCCGCAATCTGCAAGGCGGCCGATCCCCGCGACGCGTCGCGCGTCTTGCGCGAGATCATCGAACGCGCCTGAACCTCACCGTCACCTTATGGCCGATACGAAAACCATCCCCAACGTGCTCACCATCGCCGGTTCCGACTCGGGCGGCGGCGCGGGCATCCAGGCCGATCTGAAAGCGTTCTCCGCGCTCGGCGCGTACGGCGCAAGCGTCATCACGGCGCTCACGGCGCAGAACACGTGCGGCGTCACGGCCGTGCATGCGCCGGAAGCGGCGTTTATCACCGCGCAACTCGATGCCGTGTTCGACGACATTCGCATCGACGCGGTGAAGATCGGCATGCTGGCGAACGCGGATATCGTGCGCGCCGTCGCCGATGCGCTCAGGCGGCATAAGCCGACGCATGTCGTGCTGGATACCGTGATGATTTCCAAGAGCAATCACGCGCTCCTCGCGCCGGAAGCGGTGGCGGCGTTGCGCGACGAACTGCTTCCGCTTGCCACGCTGGTGACGCCGAATCTGCCGGAGGCGGCGGCGCTGCTCGGCTCGACGCCAGCCGTCGCCGAAGACGAAATGGTCCGTCAGGGCGAAGCGTTGCGCTCGCTCGGCGCGCGCGCGGTGCTGATGAAAGGCGGCCATCTTGTTTCGGCCGATAGTCCCGACTGGCTCGTCGAGGCAAGCGGTTCGATGCGGCTTAACGGTGCGCGCGTGCCGCTCAAGAATACACACGGGACGGGATGCACGTTGTCGTCGGCGATTGCGGCGCTGATTCCGCAAACGGACGATCTCGCGAGCGCGGCGGCTGAAGCGAAGCGCTATCTCACGGGCGCGATCGAAGCGAGCGCGCGGCTCGATGTCGGGCACGGCGTCGGGCCGGTGCATCATTTTTATCGCTGGTGGTAGCGGTCGGCGCGCGCCTGAACGCTCTATAACCGCGCCGCCGCAAAGATCCGCGCGCGCTCCGGCCAATCGTCCGGCACGATGAAGCCGCGCGATTCCTCGCGCCAGTTGCCCGCATCATCGCGTCGATAAGCCGCGATCATCGTCGGCATGGCAATCTCTTGCAGACGCGCATGAATCACCGATGCCTCGGCCAACAACGCGTTCGCATCGTCTGCGCGGAGCCGCCGCGAAGCCAGCCACGCGAGTCGTGGCTGCACGATCCACGCGCGCTCATCGCAGGCATTGCTTGCCGTGCCACGCTTCTCGCGCCAGTCTGATACCGTCATCCACCAGCCGCGCAAATGCTGCTCGCCGATTTCAGGCGCGCTCGCGACGCCTTCATCGCGATAGAAGAGCCGCCCCTTGATGAACAAGCGCGGCTCCCACGGTCCTTCGTAACCCAGCGCGATGAACTCAGGACGCGCCGTCAGCGTGGACTGATGCGTCAGCAAGCGCGCATGTTTCAGATCGAAGCGATCCTGCAAGTTCGGTCCCACGTAGTCGGAAAGTCGTGAACTTGGCGACGCGGCGTCAGCGCCGACGTTTTGCGCGGCGCATTCACCGACAATGCGGCCTGGCAGACGCGCGCCTGACGACGCGTCGATATCGACACCGCCTTGCGCGGCGTGTTCACCGGCGAAGCGATCCGGCAGACGCGCACCGGACGGCGCGTCGATCTCGCCACCGCTTTGCGCGACAGGTTTGCCGATATGCAGATAAAACTTCACCGCGAGTTCCCAATGCAGCCGCGCGCCGTCCGCCGTTTCGAGCAGAAAATCGCATTCGCCGATGGTGCGACGCTGACGCCGTATCTGCACGTTCGCGGCGATCAGGCGCGCCGCCGGCCCGTGCGCCAGGAAGAATTCCAGCAGGCTTTCCGCATAGATGCCGAGCCGAGTGCTCTTTGGGTTGCGCGTGTGGGCGTGGAGCGCGTCGGGCGCGGCATCGAGTTCGGCGAGCCACGCGAGCGTCGTTCGCCGCATTGCTTCCGAGTCGAAGGGATGAGCGAGCCGCGCGCCCGCATGATGCTCGTCGAGCAAGTCCGGCGAGAGTAGCAGCCACGCCAGATCCCGCACCGTCGTGTCGCCGAAACCATCGACGATGCGCGCGAAATCCGGCGATGGCGCCGACATCAGCGGCCGCCCTTTCGTCCTTCCTGCGCGCCCGCCTCGACGCCGAGCGCGGCGAGCGCATCCCGGTACGTGCCGCGCGCGAGGCACAGATCCGCCCAGGCCTTGGCCTTGTCGGGCAGGCTGCGCAGCAGATACGCGGGGTGATACGTGACCACCACCGGCACGCCGCGATATTCATGCACGCGGCCGCGCATCGACGCGATGCTGCCGTCCGTCTTGAGAAGACTCTGCGCCGCGAAGCGCCCGAGCGCGACGATGATCTTCGGCTTGACGAGCTCGACCTGACGTTGCAGATAAGGCTCGCAGCGCGCGACTTCCTCGGGTTCCGGATTGCGATTGCCGGGCGGACGGCACTTCAACACGTTGGTGATGAAGACGTTCGACTCGCGCGACAGTTCGAGCGCGCGCAGCATGTTGTCGAGCAGCTTGCCGGCCTGGCCGACGAACGGTTCGCCTTCCTTGTCCTCGTTCTCGCCGGGCGCCTCGCCGATGAGCAGCCAATCCGCTTCGCGGTCGCCGACGCCGAACACCGTGTTGGTGCGGCGCTCGCACAGGCGGCAGCGTTCGCAATCGGCAACGCGCGCGGCGAGCGTGTCCCAATCGAGCGTATGGATGTCGCTCGGGGCGTCGGCTGCGGCGGGCGACGGTGCGTAAAACGGCGCATCGTCGGTCCACGGGAGATCGTCGTAGGCTTCGAAAGGGGCTTCGTGGTCTTGAGGCGGGCTTGGTTCGCGTGCGGCGCGTGCCGGTTCGCGATCGGCGCGAGTGACGGCTTCGGCTTCGGCTTCGGCTTCGCGTAAGCGCGGTTGGTGGGCCAAGGCATCAGGCGATGCGTCTTGCGCACGACCCTCAGGCGCTTGATCCGGCAGCGCATCGCCAGTGGTTGGGCTCGCCACATCTCCCCGACGCGTCGCTGATGCGTCGCGTGGATTGGCCGCCGGAAGAGGCGTCAACCGCGCCTCCGATGTTTTCGAAGCCAACGATGCCGCCTCGTCCGCATCCGGACTTGCCACTTCGCCACGCGACGAACGCGAAAGCCGCGCCTCGACTGCAACTTCCGATGGCAACGTCAAGGAAGCCGAAGACGCGCCACCCGCCTCGCTCACCCGCCGCCGCACCCACACCGGCCCAAAGCCGAGTTCTTCCACAAGCAGATCATCGAGCGCCATGCGCACTCTCCTTCGGAAACGACAGACGCATGACGATTGCGTCCTCGCGCGAACGGTGCCGCGCGGGATAATAATTTTTCCGGCGCCCGATGGCCACGAAGCCAAAGCGCTCGTAAAGCTGAATGGCACGCGGGTTCGACGGCCGCACTTCGAGCAACACGCCTTCGAGCTTTTCCGTACGCGTGATGCGCACCGCCTCGCGCAACAGCGTGAGCCCCGCTCCAGCGCGCTGCGCACTCGGCGCGACGCACAGGTTGAGCAGATGCATTTCATCGACGACCGGCATCAGCACGCAATAGCCGATGAGCGTGCCCGTCACATGCCGCAAGCACACGCCGTAATAACCATTGCGCAACGAGTCCTGAAAATTGCCGCGGCTCCACGGAAACTCGTACGCCATCTTTTCGACGGCGGCGACTTCGTCGAGATCGGCCTCGGTCATCGGCGTCAGATACCGGTCCGCCAGCAGCACGCCGCTCACCGCAGCGCCCCCTCGCCCGATGCGGCGCGCGCCTGCATGCGCTCCGCCGTCGTTTGCGCCACCTTGTCGCGGATATAGTCGGGCGCGGCCAGTTCAGGTGCAATCGCCCGTCCCGCGCGCCATTCGCGAAACGCGATCAGCGCGACGGGAAGCGCGTGCGGCAAGGCATGACGATCGACGACCGTCGCGGCTGCAAGCGCGGGAAAACGCTCGCCAAAAGCCGTTGCGGCGTTGCCCGCGAGCGCAAAGGGGACATCGGGAAGCGGTACGGCCGCCGGTGCATCGAGCGATGCGGGATGCAGCGTGCGCCACGCGCCCGTTGCATCGTCGAACTCGAAGTCGGCCCAGTAGACTTCGTCCATGCGTGCATCGAGTGCGACGAGCACGCGCGCTGGCAGCGCTGCGTCGTGCAGGCGCGCCGCTTGTGCGCATGCGAAGAGCGTGCTCACGGGCACGACCGGCACGTTCAAGCCGAACGCCAAACCCTGCGCGACGCCTGTCGCGGTGCGCAATCCCGTGAAGGAGCCCGGACCCGCGCCGAACGCGATCGCCGAACATTCGGCAAGCGTGACGCCAGCGTCCTCGCACAACTCGCGCACCGCGGGCAGCAGCCGCGTGCTGGATACCGCGCCCGTCGCCTCGTGGCGATACCAGACGCGTAGATCGTCGTGTAGGTATTGCGGGGCGACGGTATCGGAAGGAGAAGAAGAATTGGCGAGCAAGAGCGCAACGGAGCAGAACTCCGTCGAGGTATCGAGGGCGAGCAGAACGGTGCGTGTCATAGCCGGTATTGTAATGCGGGACCCGCGACGCTTTCGCGCCATCTGAATCGGCGCGACGCGTTTCGGCGATGCGTGGGCTCTGGAGGCTTCGCTCGGTTCGAAGAAAACCTCGACCCATTCGGGAGAATGCGCTTGCTAAGATCGGCAGCCCAAAGACTCGCAGGAGAAACGCGCATGACCGAGATCGATCAGCAATTCGCCCAGGCGCAGAATGATGTCACGCAGTTGACCGAGCGCCCCGGCAATCTCACGCTGCTGCGCCTGTATGCGCTATTCAAGCAAGGCAGTCTCGGCGACGTTCAAGGCGACAAGCCAGGCTTCACCGATATCGCCGGCAAGTACAAGTACGAAGCCTGGGCCGCGCTCAAAGGCACACCCGCCGACGACGCCAAGCGGCGTTACGTGGAATTGGTCGATTCGCTCAGACGCGGCGACGCTGACTAATTCACGAACCAAGTATGCCGGCGCGCTTTAATGCCCGAAATTGGCGCGCAGGTGCTTCATCATGTGGCGCGGTGCAACAAACTACGATATACTAGCGGTCAGCGCTTGACTGTAAGTTGCATCACCCGAGAAAGACCCAAGCAAGATCGGTGATCCTCCGAGCAACAAAGCGTTTCGTAGCGTTTTGCTCCAATCCAGTTTAGAAACTGTCCCCTCCCTGCCAGGCCGTCTGCGTGTTGTATTAGCGCGTTGTGTTGTTCGCATCTATCGGCCCGTCATGCATCAGGCTGACGTCAGCGCCCCTCGGGTCTGCCGTATCCTATACAGCTTCTAAAAAGATTCTCGCCGCTTATGCGTGCGAGTGGCCCCCGTTTTTCGATTTGCTCGCTGTTTCTTCGCTCGCTGAATCCAACGACCTGGGTATGCCGATTGGCGCCGACGCCTCATTTCCCGTTTCAAGGATCGACATGACTTCGAGCATTACCCCCAGCCCGTTGGACAACATCGCAGCACAAGCACTAGACCTCCCCGCAGCACCCGCAGTACAAGCCGTGGCACAACCCGAAGGCCCGACGTTCGAGTCGCTTGGCCTGTCCGCCGACATCGTCTCCGCGCTGACCGCCGCAGGCTATCAGTCGCCGACGCCGGTTCAGCAGCGCGCGATTCCCGCAGCGCTCGCCGGCCGCGATCTGCTCGTCTCCAGCCCGACCGGTTCGGGCAAGACGGCCGCGTTCATGCTGCCCGCCATCGAAAAATTCGCGCAAATGGAAAAGCTCCAGGCGCAGCAACCGCGCGCCCCGCGTGACCCGAATGCCAAGCCGGTGCGCCGTCAGCAACCCGTCGCGCGCCCGCGTCTGCTCGTGCTCACGCCGACCCGCGAACTCGCCATGCAGGTTTCCGCTGCCGCGACGACCTATGGCCGTCATCTGAAGCGTCTGCGCACGGTCAGCATTCTCGGCGGCGTGGCTTACGGCCAGCAATTGATGCTGCTTGCGAAGAACCCTGAGATTCTCGTCGCCACGCCGGGTCGTTTGATCGATCACCTCGAACGTGGCCGTATCGACCTGTCGACTCTCGACATGCTCGTGCTCGACGAAGCCGACCGCATGCTAGACATGGGCTTCATCGACGACATCGAAACGATCGTTGCCGCCACGCCGGCTTCGCGTCAGACGCTGCTGTTCTCGGCCACCATCGACGGCAAGATCGCTTCACTTACCGGCCGTCTGTTGAAGGACCCTGAGCGCATCGAGATCGTTCAGAAGCTCGAAGCGCGCGACAACATCGCGCAACACGTGCATTACGTCGATGACCGCGATCACAAGGATCGTCTGCTCGACCATCTGCTGCGCGACGAAGGCCTCGATCAGGCAATCGTCTTCACGGCGACCAAGAGCGACGCGGACCTGATCGCCAACCGCCTGTCGGACGCTGGCTTCGATTCCGCCGCATTGCACGGCGACCTGCCGCAAGGCGCACGCAATCGCACGATCCGCGCGCTGCGCGAAAAGCGCGTTCGCGTGTTGGTCGCGACCGACGTGGCTGCACGCGGTATCGACATTCCCGGCATCACGCACGTGTTCAACTACGATCTGCCGAAGTTCGCGGAAGACTACGTGCACCGTATCGGCCGCACGGGTCGCGCGGGCCGCAGCGGCATCGCGGTGAGCCTCGTGCATTACGCTGAAATCGGCGCGCTGAAGCGTATCGAGCGCTTCGTGCGTTCGCCGCTGCCGGTGAACGTCGTGGTCGGCTTCGAGCCGCGCAAGTCGCCGCCTAAGGGTGGTTTCGGTGGCGGCGCTGGCGGCCGTGGTCGTCCGGGCGGCGGCAATGGCGGCGGTCGTCGCTTCGGCAGCGGCGGTGGCAATGGCGGCAGCGGTAACGGCGGTGGCCGCGGCTACGGCGCGTCCAACGCCAGCGGCTACGGTAACAAGCCGAGCACCGGTTCGCGCGAAGGCGGTTATCGCGGTGAAGGCGGCGGCTATCGCGGCGCCAACGCCGGCGGCAGCGAAGGCGGTTATCGTGGCGGTTCGCGCGATGGCGGTTTTGGTGGCCAGCGTGACGGTTTCGCCCGCCGCAGCGATGGTCCGCGCGCCCCGCGCCGCGGCAGCTAAGCCTTGATCGCTTAAACGGCAAGGCGGCTTTCGAGCCACTTTGCCCGATAGCACAAAAAAAACCGATGCCACGCGCGTCGGTTTTTTTTCGTCGCTCGCCATATTTCATGATGTGCAATGATCTTTTGCGTCGCAAAAGATGTGCTGCGCGGCACAACGTCGGGCGTTGCAAGATGGAAAACCGTGTTTCGCATCGTGGAAATATTGCTCCATCTCATTGTATTTTAACGAAAATTATTATCCGAAAATCTCTCTGCAGGGACTGTGTTGCGGGCGGCAATTTGCCTAGACTCTTATATAAGAGTTGAGCAAACGAAACCGCCGACCTCGGCGCACCGAAGCTCAAATCGCCAAGGAACTCAGTTCAATCTCAAGGAGAAACGCCATGACCTCACGTCAACAGCAAGCCCAACAACTCCATCAGGAATGGGAAACGGATTCGCGCTGGAAAGGTGTCAAGCGCAGCTATTCGGCGGAGGACGTGGTGCGTCTGCGCGGCTCCGTGCCGGTCGAGCACACGCTCGCGCGGCGTGGCGCTGAAAAGCTGTGGGCGTCGATTCATGAAGAGCCGTTCGTCAACGCGCTTGGCGCATTGACTGGCAATCAGGCGATGCAGCAGGTGAAAGCCGGCCTCAAGGCCATCTACCTGTCCGGCTGGCAAGTCGCGGGCGATGCCAATGTCGCGGGCGAGATGTATCCGGATCAGTCGTTGTATCCGGCGAACTCGGTGCCCCTCGTCGTGAAGCGCATCAACAACACGCTTACGCGCGCCGATCAGATTCAATGGTCCGAAGGCAAGAATCCGGGCGATGCCGGCTACGTCGATTACTTCGCGCCGATCGTCGCGGATGCCGAAGCCGGTTTCGGCGGCGTGCTCAACGCCTTCGAACTGATGAAGGCGATGATCGAAGCCGGCGCAGCGGGCGTGCACTTCGAGGACCAGTTGGCGTCGGTGAAAAAGTGCGGCCACATGGGAGGCAAGGTGCTGGTGCCCACGCGTGAGAACGTCGCGAAGCTGACGGCCGCGCGTCTCGCCGCCGACGTCTGCGGCACGCCGACGCTCGTCATTGCGCGCACGGATGCCGAAGCCGCCGATCTCGTCACGTCCGACATCGACGACAACGACAAGCCGTTCCTGACCGGCGAGCGCACCGTGGAGGGCTTCTATCGCACGCGTCCGGGGCTGGATCAGGCAGTGTCGCGCGGCCTCGCCTACGCGCCGTATGCGGACCTCGTATGGTGCGAAACCGGCAAGCCGGACCTGGAATACGCGAAGAAATTCGCCGAAGCCATCCACAAGCAGTTCCCGGGCAAGATGCTCTCGTACAACTGCTCGCCGTCGTTCAACTGGAAGAAGAATCTGGACGACGCGACCATCGCCAAGTTCCAGCGCGAACTCGGCGCAATGGGCTACAAGTTCCAGTTCATCACGCTCGCGGGTTTCCACGCGCTGAACTACTCGATGTTCAACCTCGCGCACGGCTACGCGCGCTCGCAGATGAGCGCATTCGTCGAACTGCAGCAAGCGGAATTCGCTGCCGCCGACAAGGGTTTCACGGCGGTCAAGCATCAACGCGAAGTGGGCACCGGCTATTTCGATGCCGTCACGCAAACGGTCGAACGCGACGCATCGACGACCGCGCTGCATGGATCGACGGAAGACGAGCAGTTCTTCGACAAAAAGGTCGCGTAAAAGCGGCAGGCTGAATCAGGGAGCGCAGTGAAACCGACGGCGGCCGTGGCGACATGGCCGCCGTTTTTCATTTCACCGTGACCTGTCACCGATAGACGATGACCGGAATCTTGGTATGCGTAAGCACGCGCTGTGTCTCGCTGCCGATCAGGAGACTGCCGAGCCCGCGTCTGCCGTGCGAGGCCATCAGGATCACGTCGCAGCCGTTGCCCTCCGCCGCCTCGATGATGCCGATATACGGCGCCGCGTCGATGCTCGTCACGCTGTCGCACGCCACGCCTGCCGCGATCGCCGCGCGTTCGACGGCGCGCAGATGATCGCGGGCTTCGCGTTCGGCGCGCGTGTGGAAGTCGTCGGGTGGTTCGACGGCGACATCGGCGAAAGGCGAATAAGGGTATTGCGGCAGGCACGCGTAAGCCGTGATGCGTGCGCCAACGGATTGCGCGAGGTCGATCGCGCCGTCGATGGCCTTTTGCGACAGTTCGGAACCGTCCGTCGGCACAAGGATGTGTTTGAACATGGCGTCCTCCTTCGGGCGTCGGTGCGTGCTTTCATTCTAGTGCCGCAAACGCGCGATCAAGGGCGGTTCATCCCCAGTATCCCGAAGCGTTATACGTATGCTTGAGCAGATCGAGAAAAAGACGCACGCGCAACGGCAAGTGCCGGCGTTGCGGAAAAACGGCGTGGATGCCGATAGGCGGCGCGGCGAACGCATCGAGCACGCTCTCGAGGCGTCCCGCGCCGATATCGTCGCCCACCTCCCACCACGACCGCCACGCGAGCCCGCGCCCTTCCATGCACCACTCGTGCAGCACGGCGCCGTCCGAGCACTCCATCGTGCCGGAGACTTTGATCGTCACTACCTTGCCATCTTGCTGAAACACCCAGCCGCGCTGCTGATTCGCCGATGCCCCAAGCGCGAGACAGTTGTGATGCGCAAGCGCCGCGAGGTCCGCGGGTTCGCCGAATTTCGCGAGATAGTCGGGCGACGCCACGCACACGCGCCGGTTCTCGCCGAGTTTGAGCGACACGAGCGACGAATCCGGCAACTCGCCGAGACGCACGGCGCAATCGAAGCCTTCGTTGACGAGATCGACCATGCGGTCGGTGAGATCGAGGCTCACGGAAACGTCCGGATGCAGCGACGTGAATTTCGGCACGAGCGGCGCGACGTGACGCCGCCCGAAGCCCGCCGGCGCCGACACGCGCAGATGCCCGCTCGCCTTCACGCCGCCCGCCGACACGCTCGATTCCGCGTTCTGCATGTCGTTGATGATGCGCTGGCAGTCTTCGAGAAACGCCGAGCCTTCGAACGTCAGCGTGATCTTGCGCGTCGTGCGCACGAGCAGCTTGACGCCGAGCCGTTCTTCCAGCGCGTCGAGCCGCCTGCCGATCACTGCGGGCGCGATGCCTTCCGCCTGCGCCGCCGCCGACAAGCTGCCTTTTGCCGCGACGGCCGCGAACGTCTCAATCTGCTTGAATCGATCCATGCGTTTTTGTCGTCAAATGCGGGACTCGCGCTCAGATTAGGTATTAAAAAGTAAAAGATCAAGTGATCCGGCGATGCTTTTTCCTTCACTACGATCACCAATACAATCCAACCCGACCTCTACATGGAGCGCACGGCTATGTCGGCCATAACGACACACCCATCTCCCCGCGCAGTGATTTTCGACGCCTACGGCACGCTCTTCGATGTTCACTCGGTCGTCTCCGTGGCCGAGCAACTGTTTCCCGGCAAGGGCGAGCCGCTCTCGCAGCTCTGGCGGCAAAAGCAGATCGAATACACGCAGTTGCGCACGCTCGCCGATCCGTCGGGTAGCCATTACGCGCCGTTCTGGGACATCACGATCGATGCCCTGCGCCACGCCGCCGCCCGCCTCGGTCTTGCCGATGCGCTCACCAGCGCCGCCGAGAAGCGTCTGATGGACGAATACGCCTGCCTTTCCGCGTTCCCCGATACCGTGACCGCGCTCAAACAATGGCGCGAGCGCGCAAGCATTCCCCTCGCGATCCTGTCCAACGGCAATCCGCCGATGCTCGATATCGCCATCAAAAGCGCGGGCATGACGGGCCTCTTCGACCACGTGCTTTCCGTCGATGCGGTGCGCGCCTACAAGCCCGCCGCCGCCGCGTACGAACTCGGCACGCGCGCTTTCGGCGCGGCGGCGCGCGAGATCGTGTTCGTGTCGTCGAACGGCTGGGATATCGCGGGCGCGACCTGGTTCGGCTACACGACGTTCTGGATCAATCGCGCCGGCTTGCCGGTTGAAGAACTCGGGCTCGCGCCACGTGCAACGGGACGCGGCATGGCCGAACTGATCGAATTCATCGAAGGTGGATGCAAGCCACAGGACATTCCCTTACGTGGTGCGCGCCGGGCGCCGCGCAACTGATTTACCGCTTCACCGCTACAAGCAAAACCGTCTGACCGACCAAGGAGATTTGAACATGACGCAGACATCGCAATCGCATCCGCTGTCGTTGCCCGAGGGCATGCGCATCGCGGCCGAGATCAAGCCGGGCTTCGAAACCGTCCTCACGCCCGAGGCGCTCGCGCTCGTTGCATCGCTGCATCGCCGTTTCGAGCCGCGTCGCCGCGAACTGCTCGCCGCGCGTATCGAACGTACCCGGCGGCTCGACGCAGGCGAGCGTCCCGACTTCCTCGCATCGACCGAATCGATTCGCGCAGGCGACTGGAAAGTGGCGCCGTTGCCGAAGGACCTGCAATGCCGTCGTGTGGAGATCACCGGTCCGGTCGAGCGCAAGATGATCATCAACGCGCTCAACTCCGGCGCGGATTCGTACATGACCGACTTCGAGGATTCGAACGCGCCGAGTTGGGACAACCAGATCACCGGCCAGCTTAATCTGATGGAGGCCGTGCGCCGCACCATCTCGCTCGAACAGAACGGCAAGTCATACAACCTCAACGACCAGGTCGCCACGTTGATCGTGCGTCCGCGCGGCTGGCATCTGGATGAGAAACACGTGACGGTCGATGGCGAGCGCGTCTCGGGCGGCATCTTCGACTTCGCGCTGTTCCTGTATCACAACGCGAAGGAACTGATCGCGCGCGGCAGCGGCCCCTACTTCTATCTGCCGAAGATGGAGAGCCATCTCGAAGCGCGTGTGTGGAACGACATCTTCATCGCGGCGCAGGAAAGCGTGGGCATTGCGCGCGGGACGATTCGCGCGACCGTGCTGGTCGAAACCATTCTCGCCGCCTTTGAAATGGACGAGATTCTGTACGAACTGCGCGAACATAGCTCCGGCCTGAACGCAGGCCGCTGGGATTACATCTTCTCCGCGATCAAGAAGTTCAAGAACGATCCAAACTTCTGCCTCGCCGATCGCGCGAAGATCACGATGACCGTGCCCTTCATGCGCGCGTATGCGCTCGAATTACTTAAGACGTGCCACAAGCGCAATGCACCGGCTATCGGCGGCATGGCGGCGCTGATTCCGATCAAGAACGATCCCGCCGCGAACGAAAAAGCGATGGGCGGCGTACGTTCCGACAAGGCGCGCGATGCCACCGACGGTTACGACGGCGGCTGGGTCGCGCATCCGGGACTCGTGCCCATTGCGATGGAAGAATTCGTGAAAGTGCTCGGCGACAAGCCGAATCAGATCGCGAAGCAACGTGACGACGTACAGGTGAGCTCACACGATCTGCTCGATTTCCGTCCCGAAGAACCGATCACCGAAGCCGGTTTGCGCAATAACGTGAACGTGGGCATCCACTATCTCGGTTCGTGGCTCGCGGGCAATGGCTGCGTGCCGATCCATAATCTGATGGAAGATGCCGCGACCGCCGAGATTTCGCGTTCGCAAGTGTGGCAGTGGATTCGTTCGCCGAAGGGCAAGCTCGACGATGGCCGCAAGGTCACGGCAGCGATGGTGCGGGAGATCACCATCGACGAACTCGAGAAGGTGAAGCAGTTGGTCGGCGGCGCGGGCAGCGATACCAAGCCTTACGAACGCGCGGCCAAGATCTTCGAAGAGATGTCGACTTCGGCGCAGTTCACCGAATTTTTGACCCTGCCGCTTTACGAGGCGATCTGACCCGCGAAGGTTGAGTCGTTCATTGCGAAACGTGCATTGCGAACAAACGGCCTGCGGGCCGTTTGTTCATTGAGACGTGGCGAACGAATCGCGCATGGCGTGTGCTACATTGCGCATCGTCTTTTTAACGATTCAACCGTGGAGCGCACTGACCGTGCGAACGACAGCATGAGCAATATCCAGCTCGATATCGAATGGACCGAGGCGGCATCGCGCAAAATCGAGAAACTGATGCCGCGCAACGCCAGCAAGGACGCCTATCTGGCACTGCCGCCGGTCGAATGTTTGCCGATGGAAGGCGATGTGCTTTTCCTTGGGCCGTCAGGCAAGCAGCAACCGTTTATCGTGGCCGAGCGTCAATATCATCACGACGGCGATGCGGACTGGACCATCATTCTGATCCTCGACGTCCCGCACGAAACACACTAACGACCCAACGGCATCCGCGCCGTTCATTCACGCCGCAGTTCAGAGAATCTTGCCTGCGACGTGAACCTCGCCGTGCTCGGCCAGTTCCGGCGACTTGGCGCGAAACGCCTGGATATGCGCGGACTTGCCGTGCTCGGCGAGCGCCTCTTCGCTTTCCCAACGCTCGACGAAGATGAAGCGGCGCGGTTCCTTCACATCGCGATGTAAGTCGTATTGCAACGCGCCGCGTTCCTTGCGAGTCGGCTCGACATTCGCTTCGAGCGCTTTCCTGAGTTCCTCTTCCTTGCCTGGCTTCGCGACAAAAATAGCGACGACAGCGACTTCCGACATAAGTGTTCTCCTCGTTTCAATGTTGGGATGGAACGCGAAGCATAACCGCGCGCGGCGCACTTTGCCGTTTTCGATCCACAAAGAAAAAACCCGCGTTCCGAATGAAACGCGGGTAAAAACCGTCGCCCTACGAGGATAGGCGACGGGGCCATCGGGGTTCGCGAGAACGCGAACCATTATTCGTTTGTCCTGTTTCGGCGCTTCGCGGTGCCGTGTTCGCCGATGACGTAATGTACTGTCCACTCGGTCATTTTCTATAAGCTTTTGCGCACATAGCGCGATAGAAAGAATCCTCTGCGCAATAAGGGCGGAACGCTCGCATATGCGTTCAATCGCACGACCGATTTTTTCGCTATCGGCTTAACTTGTCGCGCCGAGAAAGGTTGACGAAAAAAAACCGCCTCGATGACGAGGCGGTTTGCACACGATGAGAGCCCGAAGGCTGCGAACGCGATGTTCAGCCGATCTGACCGGCCAACAAGGCCATGATCTGTCGCGCTTGTGGCGACGAATCGAGCTGACCTTTGTCGTCGACGATTGCGACGCGTGTTTGCTGTTCGGTGACCGCGCGCACGTTGACCTGATATTGCTTCGCGACCATTTCCTTGCGGCCGTGGAACACTTGGCTCCAAAAGCCCTGCTCGGCCGATGTCTTGTCGTTCGGATCGACGTAACGCACGTAGTAGACGCCACGCCCACGGTCGCGATCGTCCACGGTGAAGTTCGCCCGATCCAGCGCGATGCCCACGCGCAGCCACGCGCGGTCGTAGGCTTCGGGCAGGGTCAGCTCCGACGTCGTGGCTTCGGGTACGGCTTCGTTGCGAATGGGGCTGTTGCCTGCGTTGACCGCGTTCTGCGCGGCAACCGATGCAGCCTTCTTGTCGCCAGCCTTGGCGCTCGCCGCCGCGGCGGTCGCGCCCGGCAAAGACGTGCCGCCCGCTTGACGCGTGTCCGCGTTGGTAAGCGAAGTCATCAGACGGCGCAGGTATTCGTTTTCGAGCGCGGGGTCGTTCGGACGCGCCTGCCACTGGCTCGTGTCGTTGTTCACGCCGGTCAACGCTTCACGCATGCCCTTCTGGCTGATAAACACGTACGTGCCGCCGTTGGGCGCCGCTTCGAGACGCGTGCGGTATTTGTTGCGCTCGGCCGTGACATAGGAATTGCCCGTGGCCTTGGAGAGCGTGTCGCGAATCAGGCCATCTGAAATTTGCGGATGCGTTTCGTTCCAGTCGGTTTCCATCACGCCCTTATCGCGTTGATCGACGACGAGCAAGAAGCCCTGCTCTTGCCAAAACCGGCGGATCTGCGGCCAGACCTGATCGGGCGCGCGGTCGTCGACGACGAGCCAGCGCTCGGCGCCATCGCGCTGAATGCGCATGCCCGTGATTGGCGGCACCACCGTGGGTGCGGTGGGCGCGACCTTCTGGACTTGCTGCAGATCGGAAAGGGATGTCTGCCCGCCCTGTGGCGGCAGCGAACGCTGATCGACGGCTTCGTCGAGCAGGTTCGGCGGATTCGCGAGAGTTTCCTGCTTGGAGCGCTGATCGCTCTTGTAGTTGATCGCGTTAGGTGAAGACGTGCCGCAACCCGCCACGATTCCTGCCACTGCGACGACCGCAGCAACCCGCCTGGTTACACGAAAATCTGTCATGTCTGGAAAGTCCTTCCGCAACGCCACGGGTTCTTCCGTGGATCAACCCAGCATTTTACCGGTCTGGCGGTGTCTCTGGCAAAAAGAGGCCGGTTTCGTTTTCCGCGACGCTCGTCGCGATATTGATCCACGGAAACTGGATGCTTTTTGTCGCCGAGATTTGTTGGCAATTCGCCATCGGCAGCGAATGCGCTTTTGTTGCGGTCAAAAGGCATGGATGCACCCAAGCCATTAAATCGTCTTCGCCTCGAAATGACAATTTATGACAGTCTCAAAAATAGGCGATTTGGCTTTTCGAGCTTCGTAACGTACTGATTTTCAAGGCACCACGCCCGTCTTTCGAAGGCTTTTCGCGGCTTTCGAGTGCCTCGGGCGACGGTATCGCCCATCCCCTTCTTCCCTCTAGAATCGCTCTCAAAATTAAGACTTATCTGAGTGAAACTGAGAGAGGAACACGTGACTACGCCAAGACATACGCTAAGAAATCCTCATTACCTCGCGGCGGCCTGCATCGCGCTCGGCGGATCGATGGCCGCGCCTGCACAAGCGCAACTCGGCGCGATAGCGCGCAGCGCCGTATTTTCGCCAGGTGTCGTCGCGCATCGATCGACGCACGGCCTGCTCGATTACGTCGAAACGACGGACGCGAACGGCATCGTCGTGCGCGAATACGTCGCGGCCAGCGGCGCCGTGTACGCAATCTCCTGGCGCGGACCGGCCATGCCCGACACCGAAGCGCTGCTCGGCGCGTACTTTCAGCGCTTCAAGGACGGCGCGAACGCTTCGTCGGGCGATGCCGGTCTGCACGCGACGCGCATCGCGAATGGCGATCTCGTCGTCGAAAATCACGTGCGGCTGCGTGAGTTCAGTGGCCGCGCATGGCTCGTGAGCGCGCTTCCAGTTGGCGTATCCACCGCCGATATTCAATGACGATGGAGGCACGCATGCCTATTCGCACGCATCTCACGCTTCTTATCGTCACCGCACTGACCTTGACCGCATGCGGCGGCGGCGGATCCGACAGCGCCACGCCGGCACCCGCGGCACCTGCACAAGCCAGCGCGCCCGCGACGGCCAGCGCGCCGGGCCCGGCAAGCGTCCCGGCCGCGGCAAGCGCCGCCAGCAGCGCCAGCGCGGCATCCGCACCGAGTGCCGACTCCACCACCGTCGTGCAATCGACCACGCCGAACGTGCAAACCATCACCGTGACCAGCACGCCAACTCGCACGCGCAACATGCTGCAGACGAGCGTCACTATCTGCGTGCCGGGCACGAATACTTGCCAGACCATCGACAACATCCAGGTCGATACCGGCTCGCACGGGCTGCGCGTGCTGGCGTCGGCGCTGAACTCGCAAATCGCGCTGCCGCTCGTCGCGGCAAGCGGTTCGAATGGGTTCGTCGCCGAATGCTCGGTGTTCGGCACGGGCTACACATGGGGCGCCGTGCGCACCGCCGATGTGCGGCTCGCTGGCCAAGTCGCGGGGGCAACCTCCGTGCAGTTGATCGCCGATGCATCGACGCCCACGGCGCCCGCCGATTGCGCACAGTCCGGCCTGCCGATGCTCGACGCATCGAAGCTGCGCGGCAACGGCATTCTCGGCGTCGGTCCGTTCACCGCCGATTGCGGCGCGGGCTGCGCCGCCTCCGCCATGCCGCGCTGGTACTACACCTGCAACGCGGGCGGCGGTTGCACGGCGAGCAGCTTGCCGGTTGCGCAGCAGGTGACCAATCCGGTCGCCAATTTCGCCGCCGACAACAACGGCGTGCTGATCGAACTCCCCGCCATTCCAGCCGCAGGCGCATCCGCGGTCACGGGGACGATGACCTTCGGCATCGGTACGCAGGCGAACAATCTGCTTGGCTCGGCGACGGTGTTGAAATCGAGTTCGTCTTCCGGCTATGTGTCGACGAGCTTCGGCGGCAGTCAGTATGGGACGAGCTTCATCGACAGCGGATCGAATGGGTTGTTCTTCCCTTCGACGAGCATCACGACATGCGGCGCGTGGTATTGCCCGGCGGCGACGCAAGCCTTGAGCGCGACCGTGCGTTCGACGAGCGGCATCACGACCGACGTCTCGTTCAGCGTCGCGCAATCGACCACGTTGATCGCAAGCGGCAATTTCGCGTTCAGCAATCTCGCCGGACCGTCGAGCGGTTACTTCGACTGGGGCTTGCCATTCTTCTTTGGGAGACGCGTGTTCACGGCGCTCGAAGGACGCGCGACGCCCGCAGGAAACGGGCCGTATTACGCGTTCTGAAAAGCCGAGGGCCGTTCGCGATGAACGGCCCTCGGCTTGACATGCCGCAACAGGCGGAAAGCTACTTACTTCTTCTGCGCCTCTTCCTCGAAGATCTTCTGCGCCAGATGGAACGCTGAGTTCGCGGCCGGCACGCCGCAATACACGGCCGTCTGCAACAGCACTTCCTTGATCTCGTCCTGCGTCACGCCGTTGTTCTTCGCGGCGCGCAGATGCAACGCGAGTTCCTCGCCACGATTGAGCGCGACCATCATCGCGATGGTGAGAAGGCTGCGCGTATGACGCGGCAAGCCATCGCGCGTCCAGATTTCGCCCCACGCATAGCGCGTGATGAAGTTCTGGAAATCCGTGGTGAGATCGGTGCGGTTGGCAAGCGAGCGGTCCACGTGCGCATCGGACAGCACCGCGCGGCGCACCTTCATGCCGGCTTCGTAACGTTCGTCATCAGTCATGGTTGTTCTCCGAGAAAGTCGAGCACGGCGCGCGTGTAATCGTCGCGCTTCTCGATGTTCGACAAATGCGCCGCGTCCAGTTCGACGTAGCGCGCGCCTTCGATATAACCCGCCAGTTCGCGGCCCTGCTCGGCAGTCGTCGACAGATCGTGCGTGCCTGCGATCACGAGCACCGGCAGCGCGATGGTCTTCGCTTCGGCGCGCAGGTCGGCGTCGCGGATCGCTTCGCAATTCGACGCGTAGCCTTCGCCCTCCGTATGCCGGAAGACATCGCGGATGTTGGCGAGCACGAGCTGCTCGCGCTCGATGAACGGCGCGGTGAACCAGCGCGCGATCACGGCGTCGGTCAGCGACGACATGCCGCCTGCTTCACGCGCTTTCGCGGCGCGCGGCGTCCACACCGCATCCGAGCCGATGAGCGCCGCCGTGTTCGACAGCACCACGCGCGAGAAACGTTCGGGATGACGCGCGGCGAGCCCGATGCCCGTGAGCCCGCCCATCGACAGACCGCAGTAATGCGCGCGTTCGATACCGAGATGATCGAGCAGCCCGACGACATCGCCGATCAACTGATCGATGGTGTACGGCCCCGCTGGCGCGTCCGAATGGCCGTGGCCGCGCGTGTCGTAACGCACCACGCGGTAGTGCTCGGCGAACGCTTCGACTTGCGGCGTCCACATGGAGACATCGGCGCCGAGCGAATTCGACAGCACGAGCCACGGGGCGTCATGGCCCGCGCGGGCATCGACTCGATAGTGAATCCGGGTACCGTTGATAGCGGCAAGGGGCATGCTGTATCGCTCCTGAATCTTGTGCGCTCACGCGTTCGCGCGATGAAGCTCGAGCGCGGCGTCGACGAAGGCCTGTGCCTGACCGGCGTAATTCGCCGGATCGAGCAAGGATTTCAACTGTTGTTGCGAAAGATGCTGCGTGACGGTTTCGTTCGCGGCGAGCACTTCGAAGAGAGACTGGCCGCTTGCCACCGCCGCCTTCGACGACTGCTCGACGAGCTTGTGCGCATCCAGCCGGCCGATGGCGTCGCCGAGCGCGAGCATGACCGCTTCGCCGAGCACGAGACCGTTGGTCGCGTCGAGATTCCGCGCGAGCCGCGCGACGTTCACTTCGAGACCCGGCACGATGCCCTTGATATTCGACAACGCGCCCGCCGTAAGCCGCGCGAGATCGGGCAGCGCTTCCCATTCCGCCTGCCAGCCGCCGAGTGCGCGTTCGTGTTCCTGCACCATGCCCGCGAAAATCGTCGCGACGAGATTGGGCGCGCGCGTCGCGGCAGTAAGCACCGCCGCGCAACCCACGGGATTGCGCTTGTGCGGCATGGTGGACGACCCGCCCTTGCCTGCCGCGGCCGGCTCGGCCAGTTCGCCGAGTTCGGTCTGCATCATGAGCGAGATGTCGCGCGCGATCTTGCCAAGCGTGCCCGTGAGCATGCCCAGAAACGCCGCCGCCTCCGCGATGCGATCGCGTTGCGTATGCCAAGGCAGCGCGGGCAGGGCGAGCTGAAGTTCATCGGCGAGCGACTGCGCCACCGGCAAGGCCTTGTCGCGCAGACTCGCCAGCGTGCCCGCCGCGCCGCCGAATTGCAGCACGAACACGCGCGATTTCAGTTCGTACAGACGCCCGCGATGACGCGTCACCGCATCCAGCCATTGCGCGAACTTGAGACCGAGCGTGATTGGCAGCGCCTGTTGCAACCATGTGCGGCCGATCATCGGCGTCGCGTGATGCTTCTGCGCTTGCTGCGCGAGCGATGCGGCGAGTTCGCGCAGATCCGTATCGATCAGTTCGAATGCGGCGCGCAGTTGCAGCATGACGCCCGTGTCGATGATGTCCTGACTCGTCGCGCCCCAATGCACGTACTTGGCGGCCTCGGCGTCGCCGGCCTTCACCACGGCGGTCAATTGCTTGACGAGCGGAATCGCGAGATTGCCGCCGGCGGCCGCGCCGGTCATCAACGCGCCGGCGTCGATGTTGTCGGCATTGCACGCGGCGACGATCGCATCGACCGCGCTCGCCGGAATCACGCCATGCTCCGCCGATGCACGCGCGAGCGCCGCTTCGACATCGAGCATGGCCTGCACCGTCGCGCGCGCCGACCATAGCGCGTTGGCGGTCTCGTTGCCGCAGATGAGATCCGTGAGACGACCGGTCGAGGCGAACATGTCCTTAGACACGCTCGATGACCATCGCAATGCCCTGGCCCACGCCGATGCACATGGTGCAGAGCGCGAAGCGCCCGCCCGTGCGCTGCAACTGATAGCTCGCGGTCGTCACGAGCCGCGCGCCGGACGCGCCGAGCGGATGTCCGAGCGCGATCGCACCGCCGTTCGGGTTGACGCGAGGATCGTCGTCGGCAATGCCGAGCATGCGCAGCACGGCGAGCCCTTGCGAGGCGAAGGCTTCGTTCAGTTCGATCACATCGAACTGGTCGATCGTCATGCCAAGGCGCGCCAACAGCTTCTGCGATGCGGGCGCCGGTCCAATACCCATCACGCGCGGTTCGACACCCGCGGTCGCGATGCCGAGAATGCGCGCGCGCGGCGTGAGGCCATGACGCTTCGCGCTTTCTTCGTCGGCGATCAGCATGGCGACGGCGCCATCGTTCACGCCCGAAGCGTTGCCCGCCGTCACCGAGCCGTCCGGACGCACCACGCCCTTCAGCTTCGCGAGCGTTTCGAGACTCGTCTCACGCGGATGCTCGTCCTGCGACACGACGAGCGCGTCGCCCTTCTTCTGCGCGATGCTGACCGGCGTGATTTCCTGCGCAAGCGTGCCGTCCTTCTGCGCGCGCGATGCCCTCTGCTGACTACGCAGCGCGAACGCGTCCTGATCGGCGCGGCTCACCTTGTAGTCGTCGGCGACGTTCTCGGCGGTTTCGGGCATCGAGTCGACGCCGTAGAGCTTCTTCATCAGCGGATTGACGAAGCGCCAGCCGATGGTCGTGTCGTGAATCTCGGCCTGACGCGAGAACGCGCTCGTCGCCTTGCCCATCACGAACGGCGCACGGCTCATGCTCTCGACGCCGCCCGCGATCAAAAGGCTCGCCTCGCCCGACTTGATGGCGCGCGCCGCGATGCCGACCGCATCCATGCCCGAACCGCACAGGCGGTTGACCGTCGAACCGGGCGTGCCCACAGGCAAGCCGGCAAGCAACGCCGACATGCGCGCGACGTTGCGATTGTCTTCGCCCGCCTGATTCGCGCAGCCGTAGATCACTTCCTCGACGGCTTCCCAGTCCACTTCCTTGTTGCGTTCGACGAGCGCGCGCAGCGGCACGGCGCCCAGGTCGTCGGCACGCACGGAAGACAGCGAACCGCCGTAACGGCCGATCGGCGTGCGGATGGCATCACATACGAAAGCTTCTTTCATCGGTCAACTCCAGTTATCTCTCAGTCGAAGCGTTTATGCAGCCTCGGACAGCGGCACGTATTGCAGCGGCACCTGGGCCAGCTTTTGCAGTTCGTCGAACGACAGACCTTCCACCATCTCGCGCACGACGAAGCCTTCCGGCGTCACGTCGAACACGGCGAGGTCCGTATATACGCGATCCACGCACTGTACGCCCGTCACCGGATAAGAACACTCGGCCACGAGCTTGCTCTCGCCTTGCTTCGTGAGCAGTTCCATCATCACGTACACCTGCTTGGCGCCGATGGCCAGGTCCATTGCGCCGCCGACGGCGGGAATCGCATCGGGTGCGCCGGTGTGCCAGTTGGCGAGGTCGCCCGTCGCCGAGACCTGGAACGCGCCGAGCACGCAGAAGTCGAGATGGCCGCCGCGCATCATCGCGAAGGAATCGGCGTGATGGAAGAACGCGCCGCCCGTCAAGAGCGTGACGTGCTGCTTGCCGGCGTTGATGAGTTCGTCGTCCTCTTCGCCCTTCGCGGGCGCGGGACCCATGCCGAGCAGGCCGTTTTCGCTGTGGAGGAAGATTTCGCGATCCGCCGCGAGATGATTGGCGACGAGCGTCGGCACGCCGATACCGAGGTTCACATACGCGCCTTCGGGAATGTCCGCGGCCACGCGGCGGGCCATTTCGTCACGGGAAAGTTTCTTCATGGCTTCGATCCTTCAGGATGCAAGTTCAGCTTCGAGTTCGGCGGCATGCACCGCCTGCGGCACTTCGACCACACGTTGCACGAAGATGCCCGGCGTCACGATGTTCTCGGGGTCAAGCTCGCCGAGCGGCACGACCTTCGACACCTGCACGATGGCGGTCTTCGCGGCGCTCGCCATGATCGGCCCGAAGTTGCGCGCCGTCTTACGATAGACCAGATTGCCCCAGCGGTCGCCCTTATAGGCCTTCACGAGCGCGAAGTCGGCGTGTAGCGGCGCTTCGAGCACGTAGTGCTTGCCGTCGATCACGCGAGTTTCCTTGCCTTCGGCGAGCTTCGTGCCGTAGCCGGTCGGCGTGAAGAATCCGCCGATGCCCGCGCCCGCCGCTCGAATGCGCTCCGCGAGATTACCCTGCGGCACGAGTTCGAGTTCGATTTCGCCCGCGCGGTAGAGCGCGTCGAAGACGTGCGAGTCGGTCTGACGCGGAAACGAACAGATGATCTTGCTGACGCGCTTCGCCTTCAGCAAGGCGGCGAGACCCGTGTCGCCATTGCCCGCGTTGTTGTTGACGATGGTGAGATTGCGCGCGCCCTGTTCGATGAGCGCGTCGATCAGTTCCGAGGGCATGCCCGCCGTGCCGAAACCGCCGATCATGATGGTCGCGCCGTCCTGCACATCCGCCACCGCCGACGCGAGCGAGTCGAAAATCTTGTTGATCATTGCCGTACTTTCTCCTGTGTCGAACCGACTTGCGTGTCAGCGGCTGCTTGAAGCAAACGCATCTCGGGGTTTACCTGTGCGCCGACAAGCTTGCTTCGAAATGTTCGATATGCGAACATGGATTCGTTAAGCGAACATCGGCATGTTAGTCCCCGGTTCTTTGTCGTGTCAACGAAGCATGCGCGAAGTGCGGGTTTGTACGGGTCTTCACGCTTTCAATATGTCCACTCCAACGAATGCCGACGCGGATTCATCCGATAACCCCGCGCGTCCCGGCGACGCCTACGTGCAATCGTTCGCGCGCGGGCTTTCGGTCATCCGCTCGTTCGACGCGAACCGCCCGGCGCAGACGCTCACCGATGTCGCCGCCGCGACCGGCTTAACGCGCGCAGGCGCAAGGCGCATTCTCCTTACGTTGCAGACGCTCGGTTATGTCGAAGCCGATGGCCGCCTCTTCCAGCTCACACCGAAGATACTCGACCTGGGCTTCGCCTATCTCACGTCGATGCCGTTCTGGAATCTCGCCGAGCCGGTCATGGAAGAGCTCGTTGCGCAAGTTCACGAAAGCTGCTCGGCGGCGGTGTTGAACGGCGCGGAGATCGTCTACGTGCTGCGCGTGCCGACCCACAAGATCATCACGCAAAATCTGTCGATCGGCAGCCGTCTGCCCGCGTTCTGCACGTCGATGGGCCGCGTGCTTTTCGCCGCGCTCGACGACGCACAACTCGACAAAGCACTCGATGCCAGCGAACTCGTCGCGCGCACGCCGCACACCATCGTCGACAAGACTGCGCTCAGGGAATCGATCGCGCTCGTGCGGCGCCAGGGCTGGGCTATCGTCGATCAGGAACTGGAAGAAGGATTGATCTCGCTATCGGCGCCCATTCGCGACCGGCAAGGCCGCGTGATCGCCGCGCTGAACCTCTCCGGCAACGCGCAGCGCAAGAGCGCGAAGCAAATGGTGAAGTCGTTCCTGACGCCGCTGCAGGAAGCGGCGCAGCGCGTGTCGGACATGGTTGCGCGGCGTGGATGATCCGCGCGACACTCCACTATCCGCGAAGGCGAATGCCGCATGACGCACTATTTCGCCGGACGATAACGACGGCCGCATGACCGACCTCGACCTGAATCTGATCCCGTTCCTCGTCGCGATAGAGGAGACGCGCAACGTGAGCCGCGCCGCCGAGCGGCTCGGCGTGAGTCAGCCGCGCGTGTCGACGGCGCTCGGACGGTTGCGCGAATATTTCAACGACCCGCTGTTCGTGCGGACCTCGCGCGGCATGGAGCCGACGCCGCGCGCCCTGGCGCTCGTGCCGGCGGCGCGCGAGGCGCTCGGGCGGATCGAACGCGGTTTGCTCGATACGCAGCACTTCGATCCCTCATCGAGCACCGACACGTTCTCGATAGCGCTGTCGGATGTCGGCGAGATCGTGTTTCTGCCGCGCCTGTTGCAGGCGTTCGCAACCGAGGCGCCGCAAGCGAATCTGCGGTCTGTGTCGGCTTCACACGGCGATGTCGAGCGCGGACTCGAAGCCGGCTCGATCGATCTGGCGGTCGGCTATTTTCCCGATCTGCGCGGCAACAACTTCTTCCAGCAGCGGCTCTTTTCGCACCGGTTCATCTGTCTCATGCGGCGCGATCATCCCTTCGCGCACGAGCCTCTCACGCTCGAACGCTTCTGCGCATGCGGCCACGCCGTCGTGCGCGCCGAGGGACGCAGTCAGGAGATCCTCGAAAATCATCTCGACAAGGAACGCGTGCGGCGCCGCGCCGTGCTGGAGACGCCGCACTTCATGAGCTTGCCGTTCATTTTGTCGCGTACGGATCTCATCGCGACGGTGCCGCATGCGATCGGCTTCGCGTATGTGGCCGAACACGCGTCGATCACGCTCGCCGAGCCGCCGCTCGCGCTGCCGAGGTTCGATCTGCGGCAGCATTGGCATCGCAAGTTTCATAACGATACACGCACGAGTTGGCTGCGTGGCGTCGTCGCCTCGCTCTTCAACGACGCACTCGACGAATGGCCGAAGTGACGGGCAGCTTTTCCTCGACGTGCGGCGATGTCTAACGCCCGCTCCGGCTTGCGTCCGAGTGGCCCTCATCCGCGGATAAATCCGGCTAACATTGGCGTTTTGTTTCCTCGAAGGAAATGATCGATGGATGCGCTCACCAGTCTTCGCGTATTCCGCGAGGTCGTCGAAGCTGGAAGTTTCGTGAAGGCGGCCGAACGGCTAGACATCTCGACCGCGATGACGAGCAAACACGTCGCCAACCTCGAACGCCATTTGAACGTGCGGTTGCTGAATCGAACGACGCGGCATCTCAGCCTGACCGAAGCCGGCAACGTTTATTACGAACAGTGCAGCGAGGCGCTCGACATCCTTCGTGCGGCAGAAGCCGCGGTCGGCACGCAGACGGCGCAGCCGCATGGCGTGCTCAAGGTGACCGCGCCGGGCTGGTTCGCCAATCGTAAGTTCGCGGATTTGCTGGTGGCTTATCAGGCGCGTTATCCGGATGTGCTCGTCGATCTGCGCCTTGAGAACCGCTTCGTCGATCTGGTCGAGGAAGGCTACGACATGGCCTTGCGCGCGACGTCCGAGCCGTCGCCCTCGCTCATCGTACGGCCGTTGTGCCGGATGCCGTTCGTGCTGGCGGCATCGCCTGCGTATATCGAACGGCATGGGCCGGTGCGGCATCCCAACGACATGGCGCGGCATCGCGTCGTGCTGCCGACTTACACCAATATCGAGACGGTTACGCTGACGGGCGCGGACGGCGCGTTCACGGTCAGAAATCAGCCGGTGCTGAAGACCAACGATACGTCGATGGCGCTCCAACTCGTGCGCGCCGGGATGGGCATGGCGTATCTGCCGGCGTGGATCGTCGATCCCGAACTGGGCGCGGGCAACTTGCTGCGCGTGCTGCCGGGCTACGAAGCGTTCGCGCCGTCGGTGTATGCGGTGTACACGAGCCGCAAGTACATGACGACGAAGGTCAGAACCTTCATCGATTTCTTGTCGGACTCGCTGAGCGATCAAGAACCAAGGAAGTGACCGAATCACGACAGAATTCGGATTAGTCGTAGATTAAGAATACTCGTATTCAAGCGCTGCTTGCCGTGTGTGAATATCGCGCCCAATTCCCGGTTTGGCCTTCCACGATCTGGTTATCACGGATTGTGACGATCGCCGCTGGGGAGGCTGGCTCTTTCACGCATCATCATTGGCTTAGCGCACATGGACTTCTTTCCCTGGCTCCCCTTGTTGTTCAACCTCTTGCTTCTGTGCGTGGTGATGTTCGTCTGCCGCACGATCAACGCAAGTCACGGCAAGCTGCTGTGGAATGGCGCACTCGTGTTCTTCATCTTCTGCTTTCTGGCAATGGCTCTCGACTTCGTACTGACGATGGTCTTTGCGTCCGCGAGTTTTCATGATCACACGCAGTATGAAAGCATCGCAACGCGGAGCAAGTGGAGCGAACGCGTGCTGAGTTACCTGATTCCTTGTGTCGTGTCGGCGTTGTTGGCACAGCGCTTTCGCAAGCGTCAGCGCGCAGCGCTTGCGCGCAAGCGGCGCGTGCCGACGCTGCGTAACAATGACGCGCCTGTTACGATCAAGACTTCCCCTTACACGCAATCTGAACTCAGGCTGTGAGCATTTTCGAGTAGATTCGACGAGTCCGAACACGAATTTCGTCGAAGCAGTTCTACTATTCGTTTCGCTCTGATATACTTTCGCTCTTTCGGGGCGTAGCGCAGCCTGGTAGCGTACCTGCATGGGGTGCAGGTGGTCGGAGGTTCAAATCCTCTCGCCCCGACCAAATTAAGCCCGCGTAATCTTTTGATTACGCGGGCTTTCTCATTTGTATGTCCATGGCGAAAGAAGCGATTCTGACGGCTTCCAAAAGAACGCCGCCGAAGCGCATTGCGTACAGTCAAGATGAAACTCCTGCGCGGCTGAATCGTCATCTCCGTCCTGCGCGCGCGTGGCATGTGCTACGGCGGACTGACGAGCGTCGATGTAGTGGTCGCGCTTTCTCTGCATCCGTTATCGCTTTCGCCGTAATGTCTTAGATCGCGTACGGAATGGAACTGAAGCCGGCGCGATTTTTCGCCCGCTCAGGCCGCTGAACCTCAGTCACGGTCTCCAGAACCGTTCTCGACATCGGGCCGCTATTCGCCGCACCTCTCGGCTAGCCATGCGCGCATCGTTTATCGACGTAGCACGGCATGCCTGCCGCCCTGTCTATTCCTTGCTCTCCGGAAACATACATCCGCCATTCCGAACCAGCGTCTTCACCTCTTCGCTCACCAGCAGGGGGCTTTGTCTTAATCGGGCAATGAAAGCCTTACTTCGCCGAACGTACGACTTTGAATCGTACTTCGCGCTCCATAGGACGATGTTCAGCACGACAGGGATGAGGTCCAAGCCCTTCTCGGTCAGCGTGTAGAAGTCACGGCGCCCATCGTCGGGGCTGGGCGCCCTCGAGAGAATTCCTTGCTCCTCAAGAAACGCAAGGCGGGACGCAAGGACATTGGTCGCGATTCCCTCTTCCGATCTCAGAAACTCGCCATACGTCTTCTTGCCAACAAAAACGATGTCGCGAATGATCAAGAGCGACCACCGGTCGCCAAACATCTCCACGCCGTAGTTCACCGCGCAATGGGATCGAAGGTCTTCTTTGGATGTCGTCTTCATGGCCAAATATTAACATCGCTTGCATGAAGCAAGTAAATTTCCTCGTTTACTTGTTTTTTGCAAGTTATGTGAATAGGATGGTTGCTAGTGGTTACGAGCACCACCCAACTCACCAGGAGACTGCATGAGCACGATCAGCATCATTGGCACAGGCGGCATGGCCGCAGCGATCGGCGGCCTTGCCGCCAAGGCGGGACACACAGTCGAGGTAATGAGTCGCGACGCTGCCAAGGCGCGGGCGCTTGCCGAAGAGTTTGGAGCCAACGCGACGACAGGAACGTTCGGCGTCGCCCCGGCCGGGGACGTGGTCATCCTGGCGCTTCCCTACCCAGCCGTTCTCGATGTGGTGAAGCAATACGGGAACGAGCTTGCAGGCAAGGTTCTCGTGGACATCACCAATCCCATTGCCTCCGATCACGTGAGCTTCGTGACTCCGGGCGACAGCTTCGGCGCGCGGGAGATCGCCAAGGCCGCGCCTACCGACGCGAAAATCGTCAAGGCGTTCAACACCCTGTTTTCTCACGTCCTGGCTGCCGATCCAGTAGAGGGCCGCCTGTTCGACGTGTTCATCGCTGGGGACGACGCACAAGCGAAAGCACGCGTCTCGGCATTCGTCGCGAGCCTCGGACTGCGCCCGATGGATACCGGGCCGCTGCTCATGGCGAAGACGCTGGAGCACGTCAGCCTGCTGTCGCTGGGACTGCTCACTCACTCCGTCAAGCACGCCAACTTCTCAATCGGCGTCAGCCTGTTCGGCTGATTGCACCAGCGCCACGACATCTCGCATCACATTTTCTGGAGGGAGCAATAACATGCACGTTTTCGTCACGGGCGGGACCGGCCATATCGGTTCGTACATCATTCCCGAGCTCATCGCCGCCGGCCACGAGGTAACCGGCCTCGCCAGGTCGGACAAATCCGCGGCGGCGGTATCCGCGCTCGGCGCAAAGGTGCGTCGCGGCGATATCTCCGATCTCAGTGAACTGAAGGCCGCGGCGTCGGAGTCAGACGGTGTCATCCATGTCGCGCATAGACAAGACCTGCTTCCCTCTGGCGGGCTCGATGCCGTGGCCGCCGCGGAACTCCGGATCATGCTCGCGTATGGCGACGCACTGGCCGGAACCGGCAAGCCGCTGGTCGTGTCGGCGAGCATCGGCTCACCCGGATGGGAAAGCCTCGGCCGGCCCGTCAGCGAGGATGACCCTGCCCTTCCGGCCGGCGATGCATACAAAGGAACGCTGCGAGTTCGTAACGTCGTGGAGCTCGCCGTGATCGCACTCGCGCAGCGGGGCGTGCGGTCTTCGGTCGTGCGGATTCCTCCCATCGCGCACAGCACGAGCGATGCAGGCTTCCTCCCGTTGCTGATTGCGCTCGCAAAGGACAAGGGCGTCATCGGTTATCCGGGAGACGGCGCAAACTTGTGGCCGGCCGTGCATGGCCGCGACCTCGCCACCTTGTTCCGTCTCGCGCTGGAGAAAGGTCCGGCTGGCAAAAGTTGGCACGGCATCGAGGGCGAGGGCATCGCCTTGCGCGAGATCGCCGAGGCCATCGGCAGCCGTCTGGGCCTGCCGGCCGTGAGCATTCCCATCGATGTGCTGATGCTGCCGGGATACTTTGGCTTCCTGACAAACCTGGTCACGCTGGACCTTCCGGCGTCCAATCTCATCACGCGTCAGGCTCTCGGCTGGAAGCCTGCCCAGCCCGGCCTGATCGAGGACCTCGACAATGGCCACTACTTCCCTGCTCTTTGAGTGGCGAAAACAGCGCGGGCACGTTTTGATGGCGTTGAACGTGGATGTCGGCTGTCTTTTATCTTAACCTGTCGCGCTCAGCGAGCATGTTCACCATTTCGGCCATATTCTCGGTTCCCCAAGTGCACAGCGGGACGATATTGTCGGCCAGGCTTCGACCGAGCGGCGTCAGCGTGTAGTCCACGCGCGGTGGCACCTCCTGATAGTCGGTCCGCGCGAGGACGCGATCGGCTTCGAGTTCCTTCAATTGCTGGATCAGCACCTTGGCGCTGACGCCGTGGACATTGCGCTTGAGTTCGCCGTAGCGCTTCGGGCCGTCGAGCAGGAAGTACAAGATCAGTGGCTTCCATTTGCCCGCGATGATGCTGAGGGTCGCGGCTAGCCCGTAAGAGTAGCGGCCACCGCAGGTCGGAGAACAGTCGGTCATTTTCGTGGTTACCAAAAGGTGCATACTTGTTCTTAGGTTAGTCCAACTGCATACTTGTTTCAAGCAAGCAATTCCTGCTTCCGTACAACTTGAAAGAAGGATGCACGACATGACCAGACTCAATGGAAAGACGGCTGTCATCACCGGTGGCGCCACGGGCATTGGCCGCGCGGCAGCGAAGCGCTTCATCGAGGAAGGCGCTTTCGTCTTCATCTTCGGCCGTCGGCAAGACGCACTCGACGATGCCGTGGCCGACCTCGGGCCCAATGCCCGCGCGGTAGAGGGCTCGGTCTCGGATGAGGCCGACCTCGACCGACTTTATGCTGCCGTGAAGGACGAGCGCGGGACCCTCGATATCGTCTTTGCGAATGCCGGCGCGGGAAGCCAGCTAGCGCTCGGCAAGATCACCGCCGAGCACATCGACGAAGCCTTCGACACCAATGTGAAGGGTTCGATCTTCACGGTCCAGAAGGCGTTGCCGCTGATGCGCGATGGCGGTTCGATCATCCTGACCGGATCGAGCGCCGGCACTACGGGCGCTCCTGGAATGAGCGCCTACAGCGCGAGCAAGGCGGCCGTGCGCAACCTCGCGCGAACGTGGGCGGAGGACCTGAAAGGCACCGGCATCCGTGTGAACGTGTTGTCACCCGGGGCGACGGCAACCGAACTCGCGAAGGAAGCGCTGGGCGAGGAAGGCCAGAAGGCTTTCGCCTCGATGACTCCACTTCAGCGCATGGCCGATCCGGCCGAGATCGGAGCGGTGGCTGCCTTTCTCGCGTCGTCGGACAGTAGCTTCATGACCGCCAGCGAGGTGGCCGTCGACGGCGGCTTGGCGCAGCTTTGATGTGTTGTGGCGGCTCTGGCTAACGTCCTTCGCAGGGCCCCTTCAGTGGGCTTGTTGGTCGACGGCGGAAAGCGTGGGTCCTAAGTGCCGCGTGTTGGACTGCGAAACGCGCGGCACATCGCTGAGCAGAGGCCGTCCGACGTAAGGGCGCGACCTGTTTCAGTTGCGGGCCTGTGTCACGAACATGGAGAGATACCGATGAGCACACAAGCGAACGTCCAGGTCGTGAAGGATTTCTTTGCCGCGCTGGGCAGCGGCGATAAGCAAGCTTTGCTGGCCATTTCCGCAGAGGACATCGAGTGGATCGTTCCGGGCGAGTGGGCGCTGGCCGGCACCCACCGTGGGCACGCGGACTTGGCGAACCTGTTGCAGAAGGCTTCCGAGATGGTGGATACGTCCTACCCCGCCCCGCCCGAATTCGTTGCTCAGGGTGACCGGGTTCTGGTCGTCGGCTTCGCGACGGGCAGAATCAAAGCCACGAACAAGACCTTCGAAGACCACTGGATCTTTGCCATCACCGTTCGCAATGGCAAGGTCGCGAGCATCCGCGAGTACATCGACACGCTTGCACTGGCCCGGGCCTCCGAACTTTAAGGCTAGTCGTTGTGTTGGGCGACGGAAGATCAGCAAGTCGCTGCGTTCGTAGTCTCCCCCGAGCTGACTGATAGCCATCAACCTCGAAGAACTCATATTTGATAACTAGCAGCGGGATGAGCGGTTTCATAGTCGGATGCCTGCGCACTTCCGCGTCCAGCCAGGCGTGAGACGCCTCTTTACCTTCCGCCGCGCCGCTTCCGCAGCATCGTTTTGTGCGCCACCGACCGTCAGATACTTTCGCCCGCAATAGCGAGGAACCGTTCACGCTTTGCAGCGGGCTTTGTCATGGCGAGAGGAAGATCCGCTCTGTCCCGCACATCAAGGAAGTCAAAGTCATTTCGGCCCGCTTGCTATCATGCCTGCCTGCGTGACGGCGGCTCGTAGTAGCGCCACAAGCCAAGCTCAAGTGTCTTCTAGCACGGGCCAACAGTGTGGATACGAAGGATTCGTGTGCACAGCGCCGTCCGGCTAATCGGCTTGACAACGACGACTTTCACAACGGCCCCAGCGCGCGAGACAGGTGATGAAGCATGAAGCCGCTATCTAAATTTTTTTCGAGAAAGGCCCCGCAACCAGCAGTCGAGGTTCCGTTACCGCCACCGGAAGTGACTGACGGACGGTTCTTTTTCCCAGTTCAGGAAATCAGAGTCGCGGTCGGTAACCACAGTCATATAAACCGACCAACCGTTTATTACTGGGGGGCTCCGTGTGCATTTGAGGTTGGGAATTACTGCTCAATTGCTCAGGGAGCAACATTCGTGTTAGGCGGCGAGCATCCGAAGCTTTCGTTGTCTACGAACACGACGCTGCATCAAATAAATGCTTCCAATAGATGGAAGGGAGACGTCGTCATTGGCAACGATGTCTGGGTCGGCGCAAACACCACCATCGTTTCAGGCGTTACGATCCACACCGGAGCGATCATCGGGGCGGGCGCCACGATCAGCAAAGATGTTCCTGCTTACGCGATAGTCGTCGGTAATCCGCAGCGCGTTCTGCGTTATCGCTTCGAGCCAGACGTGATAGCCCGATTACTCGACTCACGTTGGTGGGAACACAATCCGGAGACGTTGAATCCGCTCTTGATGAAGAGCACAGATATAAATGATTTTCTGATGCTGTTTGAGAATTCGGTTTGAGGGATGGCGAATTCGTTTGGCGTCTTGTTCATTCGCTTCTCGTTCAACGATGAGGAATGCGTCTCTAAAGGACCACGGGTGATGAAGCCGCATTGCCCTCTCTACAAACTCCTGTAGGCGTGTCCGATACCGGCTCCGCTTGCGGCATCGACGCTTTGCCGATCCTAGCTGTACTCTCTTGTGCGGAAACGCCTTGCCCGTTATCGCCGAGCAGATCCTAATGCCAAAAATCATTTGACCCATGCTTCGATGCGGACAACCGCTTCTTCGCGCAATCTATCGACAAATCATCGGATCAGTTCGAGCGGCCACGATTGTTAGGCACACGCAGTGTTTGCCGTTGCACCTTGATCGCCACCTAAAAGACTGCGAGGCACGCGAGTGTCATGCAAATCACGCCAAACTTTCGACAGACCTGACGCTGATTGCGGCGTTTCGTTAAGTGGCGCACTCAACTTCTAACCAGACTGCCTCATATTCCGATCATGATCATTAAATAAAAAATCGGGGCGTGCCGTGTCAGCCATTCTCTCAGTTGTCGTCCGCGGTGCCACCGCCAGCCTCCACTATCTCGGGCGTCGAGACAAGAAGCCGGAGGTGACAGCGGATGCACTCGCACATGTCTATCGTGAAGTGCTCGGAACGCTCGCCGAGCTTTCGGGCGTTGTGTTCCGAGTCATGTATCAGACTGATCCTGAACGGCCTTGGCCCAAGGCCGTGCTTGAGGAACTAGAACGCAAGCAAGCTGAAATCAAAGACCTGGCGAACACGTCCGGCAATCTGCTGCAAGTGGATGCTCTTGAAGCCTTGCAATTCATCGCCAATGGCGAGGCACGTCAGGCAGGCATGCAACAGTTCCTGGAAGCTATCGACGCCGCACATCAGGTGGTCAGTCGACAGTGCCGTCTTGCTCAACAGAGCTGATCTAGCGATTGCAAGCGTTGTCGTAATGCAATGGTCACTCGGCGCCAGGCGCCTGTAGTGATGAAGCCTCTTGCTCAGCGAATACCGTCCTTTGTCAATCGACCGTCGGGCAAGGACCACCGTCGCACATCCTGGACTTTACGAATGCATCGCCGCCAGAGAATTGCCGTGCTGCTCGAGATGGGCCAACTCGTCGTGCGAAACCCGAGAGTTGCTTATCCTCTTCTCACCGTGCTCTCCCGCACGTGCGCGGAAAAATGGGCGGCAGTCGCCATGCCGAAGTTCATACGCGAAAATGGGCGCGCTAAAACCTTCAGATAGGTTCACGCGCTGCATGCAATGCAATTAGCACCGAACTTGCGGCGTTCGCGATGATTAGCCGTGCCTGCCTTAACGCGATTTTGACGCGACGCTCAGCGACCCGTTCACCGCATAAAAAAGCAAGGCACCGAACCGGCGGTTAGAACCTCGACGGACTCATCCGCCGTTAGTCCGCACAGAAGCGCTATTTTGTCCGGTCGATGCATCGCGATTTCTGCGGCGTATGGATAACGAAGAACAGTCGACGCATTTGACAATACTGTCGTCCTAATCGAGCTTTCCAAAGCGCTATGGCACCGCTTGCTTAACAGCACGTGAAAGCTAGTCGCTGCTTTTCTCAATTGCGCATGACTTTGCACGCTGAAAAGTAGTTCGCAAAGCAAACGTTTGCGGTATGCTCGCCGAAACCGTCTGTAGTTTGTTCGAAGCGATTGATTCATCGGCTCTCACTGCAGATCAGAAACGAGAAAGTATCCTCTCCCTAAAGCAATTGCCCGCTTTTACTCAGACTTAAAAGGCACAAAAACCACTTGTAACTCAGGCCCTTAAGCTCTAATCTTAAAGTGACGTATAAGGAACGCCGCCTGATGCCTTCGCTTGCTCTCGCGCCTGTCGTTCAAAGGCAACCGCTGTCAGCCCGAACTTCCAGCTTGCGTCTCGAAGTCGCAAGATGGTTCGTTTCGGTGTCATCCGCGCGCGTTACACGGTTCGGCCGCATCTATCTGGGCGGGAGCCGCTATGTATGTGTGAGCGCATACAAGAATGGCGGGCGCTTTGCGCTGTACTTCTTCCATCACGGACCTGATGACTGGCGTATCTATCCGCCTATGGGTATGGGGCCGAGCCTTGTGTACTGGTCGGTTGGTGTAGAGGCGCCAAGCGCGAACCTGACCGTCGGCTGATAGATCCAACCCATGCTTTGTGATTCGCCATTGTGCGAGTAGACCGGCACCATACAGCCCATGTTCTTCGCGCAGTCGCACTCGGAACGCAATGCACCCAAACCAAAAAAATGCCGCGAGTCCGTCGCGGCATTGGTCATTCCTACAAGACAAGCGGCATTCAGCCACCGAGCAAATCGATCACCTGCGTGATCTCCTTGCGCAACTGATCGACATCGACGCCCGCTGAAGGCGCAGCCGCTACGCCCTCGATATCTTCGGCTTCGGCGTCATCGCTGATCGGGCGGCCTTGCGAATCAAGCCGATTACGCGCGCCGTTGATGGTGAATCCCTGCTCGTATAGCAGTTCGCGAATCCGCCGGATCAGCAGCACTTCATGATGCTGATAGTAGCGCCGATTGCCGCGCCGCTTGACCGGCCTCAGCTGCGTAAACTCCTGCTCCCAATAGCGCAGCACGTGCGGCTTGACACCGCACAGCTCGCTGACTTCGCCAATCGTGAAATAACGCTTGGCCGGGATCGGAGGCAAGACGACTTTTTCCATCGTCGATCAACCATCTTGGTGAGTGATGTCGATGAAGCACGGCAAGCAAAAGCGATTCGCGCGATGTTCAGCGCATGAGCGAATTCAACGCGTGAGACCTGACTCCGCTCCCGTTTCCACCAGCGCCTTCAACTTCTGACTTGCATGAAATGTGACGACACGCCGTGCCGCGATAGGAATGGCTTCGCCAGTCTTCGGATTGCGTCCCGGACGCTGCGGCTTGTCGCGCAACTGGAAGTTGCCAAAGCCGGAGAGTTTGACGCTATCGCCGCTTTCGAGCGCGTCGCGAATGACTTCGAAGAAGGCTTCGACCATGTCTTTCGCTTCGCGCTTGTTCAAGCCGACGTGGTCGAACAGCATCTCGGCCAGTTCGGCTTTCGTGAGCGTGGGCGTGTCATTGGACACGGCGCCCGAAGTCGGGATATCTCGGGTCATGGCGCTACGCTGCGCCGAAAGAAGGGCTTCGAAATCACTCGAGTTCATTTGGTTCATATCGGTAAAACGGCGGACGACGATGAAGACGGACTAAGCCAACTGCAGGCCAACTACATGCCCAACCGCAGGCTATCCGCGCAACCGCGCGCCGTGTACTCGAGCCAGGCGATCCACCAGCGTTTTGATGGCCGTATCGACCGTTTCATCCTGAAGCGTGCCGCCAGTATCTTGCAACGTAACACGGAAGGCAAGACTTTTCTCGTGCTCCGCCAACCCTCCGGAAGTATTTGATTTTGGACGAAATTCGTCGAAAAGCGCAACCCTTGTGACGTGCTTGCAGGCAGGTTCCGAACGGGCATTTTCAAGCTCGTCGAGCAACGCCTGGAGCGGTACTTTCTGATCCACGACGACGGCGATATCACGCCGCACAGGCGGGAATTTCGACACTTCCGAAGGCGCCGGCAGCGCGCGATCCATCAACGCGTCCGCTTCGATTTCGAAGAGGATCGGCGCATGCGGCAGGTCGTACTTTTGCTGCCAGCGCGGATGCAGTTCGCCGATCCAGCCCACCGCCCGGCCCGCCACTTCAACACGCGCGCTGCGTCCCGGATGCAGCGCCGGATGCTCCGCCTTCACGAAGCGCGGTACGACGGGAGCGAACAGCGCTTCGACGTCGCTCTTCACGTCGAAGAAGTCGACGCTGCGCGACGGCGCGCCCCATTGCTCGTCGAGCGCGGGACCGTAGGCGAGACCGCCGATCATCTTCGGTTGCGCGAAACCTTCGACAGCCAATTCGCCCGCCGTGACCGATGCATCGCGCAGAAACACACGCCCTGCTTCGAACACGCGAATACGGTCTGCGCGCCGGTTCAGGTTGTAGCGCAGCACGTCGATCAGACTGCCGAACAGCGTCGTGCGCATGACCGAAAGCTGACTCGCGATCGGATTGATGAGCTTCACCGGATTGTCGTTGCCGGCGAAATCCTTCTCCCAGTCGGCATCGACGAAACTGAAGTTCACGGTCTCCGAATAGTCGCGCGCGGCCACGGCATGACGCAATGTGTGAATCGAGCGCCTCGTTTCGTTCGTGCGCCGCATTTCGCTGGCAGCAACCGGCGGGCGCGCGGGAATTTTCTCGAAACCGTAGATGCGCGCGACTTCCTCGATCAGATCCTCCTCGATCTCGATATCGAAGCGATAAGCCGGCGGCGTCACGCTGAAGGTATCGCCGTCGCGCTCGAAAGCGAGATTCAGACGCGTGAAAATCTGTGCGATCTCGTCCACGCTAATGTCCACGCCGATAATGCGGTGCGCGCGCGACACGCGCATGGTCACCGGATGACGCTCGGGCACGTTGACGGTCTGATCGTCCACCGGGCCGGCTTCGCCGCCGCAGATGTCGAGGATCAGTCGCGAAATGCGTTCGATATGCTCGACAGTGGTCGAGTAATCGACACCGCGTTCGAAGCGATGCGCGGCGTCCGTCGAAAAGTTGTATTTGCGCGCACGGCCGCGAATGGCGTCCGGCCACCAGAAGGCGGCTTCGAGATAGATGTTGGTGGTATCGAGCGTGACAGCCGTGCTGTCGCCGCCCATGATGCCCGCGAGGCTTTCGACCTGCGCGCCGTCCGCGATCACGCCGACGGTTTCATCCAGTTCGACAGTGTTGCCGTTGAGCAGCTTGAGCGATTCGCTCTTCTTGCCCCAACGCACTTCGATACCGCCGTGAATCTTGTCGAGATCGAACACGTGTGAGGGACGGCCGAGTTCAAGCATCACGAAATTCGAGATATCGACGAGCGCCGAGATGCTGCGTTGACCGGCGCGTTCGAGGCGCTCGACCATCCATTGCGGCGTCTTCGCGCGCGCGTTCACACCGCGAATCACGCGACCTGAAAAGCGGCCGCACAGATCCGGCGCGAGGATCTTCACTGGCAGCTTTTCGTCGAGCTTGACCTCGACCGGCGGCATGTCGAGCGACTTCAACGTCGCGCCCGTGATCGCGGCGGTTTCGCGCGCGACGCCAAAAACCGAAAGGCAGTCCGCCTTGTTCGGCGTGAGCTTGATCTCGAAGACAGTGTCGTCGAGATTGAGCGCTTCGCGAATGTCTTGTCCGATCGGCGTATCGGCCGGAAGGATCAGCAAGCCGCTATGGTCTTCCGAGAGCTTCAGTTCGCGCGCCGAGCACAGCATGCCCTGGCTTTCGACACCGCGCAGCTTCGAGAGCTTGATCGCGAAAGGCGCGCCACCGGCTTCGGCAGGCGGCAACTCCGCGCCGACCAGCGCGACTGGCACCTTGATGCCGGGCGTCACGTTCGGCGCGCCGCACACGATGTTCAACTGCTCGCCCGTGCCGGCATCGACCTGACAGACGTTGAGCTTGTCGGCGTCCGGATGCTTCGCCACTTCCAGCACTCGTCCGACGACGATCTTCTTGGTCGGCGGCGCGACCGGCCTCAGGTCTTCGACTTCTAGACCGGCCATCGTGAGTGCGTGCGCAAGTTCGTCGGTCGTGAGTGCGGGATCGACGAAGCTTCGGAGCCAGGATTCTGGGAATTGCATGTGTGTCTACGTTCGAATGAGGTGGTGTCTCTCGCCCGGTTGCTGTTGCCAAACCGGGCTCCGCGGGCCGTGCGGCGTTTAAGCGAACTGGCGCAGAAAACGCAGGTCGTTCTCGAAGAACAGACGCAAGTCCTGCACGCCGTAACGCAGCATGGCGAGACGCTCGAGGCCGCTACCGAACGCAAAACCGATATAGCGCTCCGGGTCGAGGCCCATGTTGCGGATGACGGTCGGATGTACTTGACCCGAGCCGGAGATTTCCAGCCACTTGCCCGCGTTCTTGCCGTGTTCGAACATCATGTCGATCTCGGCCGACGGCTCCGTGAACGGAAAATACGACGGGCGGAAGCGCACGAGAATGTCGTCGCGCTCGAAAAACTTCTTGAGGAAATCGGTATAGACGCCCTTCAGGTCCGCAAAGCTGATGTTCTCTTCGATCCACAGGCCTTCGACCTGGTTGAACATGGGCGAATGCGTGGCGTCGCTGTCCACGCGATACGTGCGGCCCGGCACGATCACCTTGATCGGCGGCTTGTTCATGCGCGCGTAGCGAACTTGCATCGGGCTCGTGTGCGTGCGCAGCAACAGCGGGCGGCCTTCGGCATCTTTACCGTCGACGTAGAAGGTGTCCTGCATCGAGCGCGCCGGATGGTTCTCAGGGCTATTGAGCGCCGTGAAGTTGTACCAGTCGGTTTCGATCTCGGGACCGTCCGCGACATCGAAGCCGATCGTGCCGAAGATACGCTCCACGCGCTCCCACGTGCGCATGACCGGATGCAGCGTGCCCGTGCTCGCGCCGCGTCCGGGCAAGGTAACGTCGATAGCTTCGGCAGCGAGCCGCTGGTTGAGGAGCGCGTCGGCCAGCGCCTGACGACGCGCGTTGAGCGCCGCTTCGACTTGCTGCTTGGCCACGTTGATACGCGCGCCTTCGGTCTTCTTCGCCTCCGGATCGAGCTTGCCGAGACCCTTCAGCAGTTCGGTCAGCGCGCCGGATTTGCCGAGAAAGCGGGCCTTCGCGTTTTCGAGCGCGGCGGCGTCGGAGGCTTCTTCAAAGGCGCTTTTTGCGTCGGCGACAATCTGGTCCAGATCCATTGATCCCATCTTTTCAACGTCGAAGTTCTAACTGAATTACGGTTTGGCTTATGCGCACGATTGGTTCGTACGCCTCACATGCGATAAGCAAAACCGTCCGACCAACAAAAACGGGGCTCGGTGAGAGCCCCGTTTTCTACCTTCGCGCCACCCGAACAACCGGACGACGCTCAGGCGAACCACGCAGTACTAATTTCGCAATTAGGCTGCAACGGCGGCTTTCACCTGATTCACGATCGCAGCAAAAGCAGCCTTGTCGAACACAGCCATGTCGGCCAGCACCTTACGGTCGAGTTCGATCGAAGCCTTCTTCAGGCCGTTGATGAACACGCTGTACGTCATGTCGTGCTGACGCACCGCCGCGTTGATACGCGTGATCCACAATGCGCGGAACACACGCTTCTTGTTGCGGCGATCGCGATAGGCGTATTGCCCTGCGCGCATTACCGCTTGCTTGGCGATGCGATAGACGTTATTGCGACGGCCGCGGTAACCCTTGGCCAGACGGATGATCTTCTTGTGACGGGCCCGTGCGGTAACCCCACGTTTTACTCGAGGCATGTTGCGCTCCTATGAGTGTCGGTAAAGGGTTAAGCGAACGGCAACATTGCGCGGACGGAGTTCAGATTTGACTCATGAACGGCCGTCGTGCCACGCAAATGGCGTTTGTTCTTGGTGGTTTTCTTGGTAAGAATGTGGCGCTTGAAGGCCTGACCGCGCTTGACGGTACCGCCCGGACGCACCACGAAGCGCTTTGCAGCACTCTTCTTGGTCTTCATCTTCGGCATGAAACTACTCCAGTTTATTAGATGGTCATGGGTGTGCGGATGATCCGTCAAACAAACATCGGACCCCTTGCCGCCCTTCGAAACCCACGCTCCACTTATGTGCGGACAGCCTTTTGTGGCTACCGCTTTTCATGAGCGGCGTCACCAAAGTGACGCCAGCCCTGAAACCACCTGCGATGCCGCGCTCACGCTTTTCAACGGCGCGCGATCCAACGCTTTACGACGCTCGTTACTTACCCTTTTTCTTCGGGGCAAGCACCATGATCATCTGACGCCCTTCCATCTTCGGCATTTGCTCGACTTGGCCGTATTCGTCCAGATCCGTCTTCAGACGTTCGAGCATGCGCATGCCGATTTCCTGGTGCGCCATTTCCCGACCGCGGAAACGCAACGTGATTTTCGTCTTGTCGCCGTCTTCGAGGAAGCGCGTGAGGTTACGCAGCTTGACGTTGTAATCACCGTCGTCCGTGCCGGGGCGGAATTTGACTTCCTTCACCTGCACGATCTTCTGCTTGAGCTTCGCCTCGTGCTGCTTCTTCGCTTCCGAGTACTTGAACTTGCCGTAATCCATCAAACGGCAGACAGGCGGTGAAGCCTGCGGCGCGATTTCGACCAGATCCACGTCGAGCTGTTCCGATTGACGGAAAGCCTCGGCCAGTTTCACGATTCCGAGCGGCTCGTTGTCCACTCCGACCAAGCGCACTTCCGGCGCAGTGATTTCACCGTTGATGCGATGTGACGACTTATCAGTAGCGATGTTACGTTTCCTCTAAAAATGAAAAAACAAGCCGCGCTGCGAGTGACTTACTTGAACGCCCGCACTTCCTGCTGCAGACGTTCGAGGAATGCGTCGACCGGCATCACGCCCAGATCGACACCGCCACGAGCACGCACGGCTACGGTTTGTGCATCACGCTCTTTGTCTCCGACGACCAGCAAATACGGAACCTTTTGCAACGTGTGCTCGCGTATTTTATAGTTAATCTTCTCATTGCGCAAATCGCTCTCAACTCTAAGCCCTTGTTTTTGCAACGATTGGGCCAGAGAAGCCGCATATTCGGCCTGACTTTCGGCAATATTCAGCACGACTGCCTGCACAGGCGCGAGCCACGGCGGCATTGCACCGGCATGGTGCTCGATCAGAATGCCGAGGAAACGCTCCATCGACCCGACGATCGCGCGGTGAAGCATGACCGGACGGCGACGGCTGTTGTCCTCGCCGACGTACTCCGCGCCGAGACGCTCCGGCAACACCATGTCGAGCTGCAGCGTACCGCATTGCCAGGACCGGCCGAGCGCGTCCTTGATGTGGTACTCGATCTTCGGACCATAAAACGCGCCCTCGCCCGCGAGTTCTTGCCACTGCAGGCCGCACGCGGTGAGCGCGTCACGCAGGCCTTGCTCCGCGCGATCCCAGGTTTCGTCGGTACCGGCGCGCTGCTCCGGACGCAGCGACAACTTGATGTCAATGTGATCGAAGCCGAAGTCCTTGTACACGCTCATCGCGAGCGTATTGAACGCGATCGATTCGGCGATGAACTGATCTTCCGTGCAGAAGATGTGCGCGTCGTCCTGAACGAAACCGCGCACGCGCATGAGACCATGCAACGCGCCCGACGGCTCGTTGCGATGGCACGATCCGAACTCCGCGTAGCGCAGCGGCAGATCGCGATAAGACCTCAGCCCGTGATTGAACACCTGCACGTGGCCCGGGCAGTTCATCGGCTTGATGGCATAGTCGCGCTTCTCGGACTCGGTCGTGAACATGTTCTCGCGATAGTTCTGCCAATGACCGGACGCTTCCCACAGCGAGCGGTCCATGACCATCGGGGTCTTGATCTCGAGATAGCCGGCCTCATTGATCCGACGGCGCATGTACTGCTCGACCTGCTGCCACAGCGACCAGCCCTTCGGATGCCAGAACACCATGCCCGGCGCTTCGTCCTGCAAATGGAACAGGTCGAGCTGCTTGCCGAGCTTGCGATGATCGCGCTTCTCCGCTTCTTCGAGCATGTGGAGATACGCTTCCTGGTCTTCCTTCTTGGTCCAGGCGGTGCCGTAGATACGCTGCAACTGCTCGTTCTTCGAGTCGCCGCGCCAGTACGCGCCCGCGACCTTCATGAGCTTGAAAACCTTCAGTTTGCCGGTGGACGGCACGTGCGGACCACGGCACAGGTCGGTGAAACCGCCGTGCGAATAGAGCTTGATTTCGTCCGAAGCCGGGATTGATTCGATGATCTCCGCCTTGTACTTCTCGCCGATGCTCTTGAAGTACTCGACCGCTTCGTCGCGCGACACCACGCGCCGCGACACAGGCTCGTCTTTCTTGACGAGGTCCTGCATGCGCTTTTCGATCTTCTCGAGGTCTTCGGGCGTGAAGGGACGGCTGTACGCGAAGTCGTAATAGAAGCCGTTGTCGATGACCGGCCCGATGGTCACCTGCGCCTCGGGGAACAAGTCCTTGACCGCGTAGGCCAGCAAGTGCGCGGCAGAGTGACGAACGACATCGACGCCTTCCGGGTCTTTGTCCGTGACGATGGCGAGCGACGAATCCTGGTCGATGACAAACGACGTGTCGACGAGCTCGCCGTTGAGCTTGCCGGCAAGCGCCGCCTTGGCGAGACCCGCGCCGATCGATGCCGCGACTTCCGCGACGGTCACCGGGTGGTCGTATTGACGGACCGACCCATCAGGCAAACGTACCGAAACCATTTCGTTCTCCAAGACGCCAGCTCACGCCAGGCGAGTTCGACTAAAACATGCCGCTCGATACCGTGCAAAATCCGAGAGACAAAAAAAATGCGGCCCCGCTATCGAGGGGCCGCATTCACTTTTCACACATACCGCAAACAGATTGGCAGAAGGCGAATTAGGTCCTCGACTAGCGTCGCTCCGAAGTTGTTTCGGTCAACGTTCGACGTGCCATATTTTTTCGCCTTGTGCGCAATGCGCTTCTTGCGGATTGAAGACTCGGCGGACCGAGGCTTCGTTTTCGTTGGTAGGCTCGATTGGACTCGAACCAACGACCCCCACCATGTCAAGGTGGTGCTCTAACCAGCTGAGCTACGAGCCTGAAAGAAGTGAGATTATATGGAGCGTTTCGATTTTTGGCAAGTGCATCTGTGCGATGAATCGAAAAATTATTCGTCGATCCGTTCAACTTTTCGCGCAGCGACGCTCCCGGCCGTAGCTTGCGTTCAGGCTCGGCGCGCCGCGCGGATCACGCCCACGACTTCCCCGAGCAAGGTGCACGCACGTTGAATCTGCATCGCGTTGGATACTTCCACGGTGAACTGCATGTAGGCCACGTTGCGCCGGCTTTGCGTCTTCACGCCTATCACGTTGATTTTCTCGCGCGCGAAGACTTCAGTGATGTCGCGCAATAGTCCCTGCCGATCCGCCGACTCGACCGACAAATCCACCGGATACACCGACGACCCACGCCCGTTCATCACCTGCGCCGACCACGTCGTATGCAGCACGCGCTCGGGCGAACGCTGCGCCATGCGCTGGAACGTCGCGCAATCGGACCGATGAATGGACATGCCCTTGCCGCGCGTGACGAACCCCGCGATAGGGTCCGGCGGCGCCGGGCGGCAGCAACGCGCGAGCTGCGTGAGCAACGCATCGACGCCGACGACCAGCACGCCCGTCGATGCCCCGAGCGCCACGCTCTGTCCGCTGCTGCGCTTTTCGAACTGCTCGGGCGTCTCGAGTTCGGGCTCGGGGGGCGGCGTATCGCTCAAGGCCTGTTCGATATTGCGCAGGCTGAATTCGTCCTTGCCGACGACCGAGTAGAGATCCTCGGGCGCCTTGAAGCCGAGCTTGCTCGCGAGCTGATCGAGATTGACCGAGGTCTTCCCTTCGCGCTGCAGCGTCTTTTCGACGATCGCGCGACCTTCCGCGATGTTCTCCGCCGCATCGATCGTGTTGAACCACGCGCGCACCTTCTGCCGCGCGCGCGGGCTGTGCAGATAGCCGAGCTGCGGATTGAGCCAGTCGCGCGACGGGCCGCCCTCCTTCACCGCGACGATCTCGACCGTCTGCCCGTTCTGCAGCGGCGTGTTGAGCGGCACCATGACGCCATCGACACGTGCGCCGCGACAGCGATGCCCAAGCTCGCTATGCAGGTGATACGCGAAGTCGACCGCTGTCGCGCCGTGCGGCAACGCGATTACGCGCGCCTGGGGCGTCAGCACATAGATGTGGTCGTCGTCGAGGGTGGCGTCACGCAACTGCTGCCAACCGGGCTGCTCGCCTTCGACATCGTCCTTCCAGGCAAGCAACTGGCGCAGAAAGGCGATTTTCTCGTCGTACTTCTCGCTTGCCGTGACCTGGCCCGCGTAGCCGCGCGTGCCCGCCTCCTTGTAGCGCCAGTGCGCCGCCACGCCATACTCGGCGAACTGATGCATCTCGTAGGTACGGATCTGCACTTCGAACGCGCGCCCGTCGTCGCCGATCACGACCGTATGCAGCGACTTGTAGCCATTCGGCTTGGGCCGCGAGATGTAGTCGTCGAACTCGCGCGGCACCGGCTGCCACAAGTTGTGCACGATGCCGAGCACGGTATAGCAGTCCTTGATGTCCCCGACGATCACGCGAAACGCGCGCACATCGTTCAGTTCGGAGAAGTCGAGATGCTTGCCGCGCATCTTCTTCCAGATGCTGTAGATGTGCTTTGGCCGGCCGCTGACTTCGGCCTTGATCTGCGCGGTATCGAGTTCAGTTTGCAGCCGCGCGATGGCGTCCGTGACATAGGACTGGCGCTCCACGCGCTTCTCGTCGAGCAACTTCGCGATGCGCTTGTACGTGACCGGGTCCTCGAAGCGGAACGACAGGTCTTCGAGCTCCCACTTGAGTTGCCAGATGCCGAGACGGTTTGCGAGCGGCGCGTAGATTTCCATGGTCTCGCGCGGCACATCGGGCGAGGGATCGATCTTGTTGGCCGCGTGATAGCGCAAGGTTTGCAGGCGCGACGCGAGGCGAATCAGCACCACGCGAATATCCTGCGCGAAAGCAAGCAACATCTTGCGCAATGATTCGACTTGCGCGCGCCGCGCGGCCTGCGCGTCGCGCGTGTTCTCGGGCAAGTCCGCGAGCGTGGCGCGCGAACTGACGGAGCCGAGACGCAAGAGCTTGCGCACATCGCCGACGAGCCGCTGCACTTCCGCGCCGAAGCGCTCCTCGATGACCTTCTCCGGGTCGTCCAGATGCGGCGTCAACACGAAGAGCGCCGCAGCGGCGATCGCGTGAGCGTCGACGTTGAGCGTCTGCATGATGCGCGCCGTGCCTTCCGCGTGCTCGGTGAGCAGTTCGCCCGTCGAGACGCGCGCATCCTTCGCGTGCTCGCGGATGAACGCGAGCGCATCATCGATGGATGGCTCCGGCAAGGTGTCGGCGATAACGGCGGACTCGGTCATGCGCGAATGACTGCTCTTCGGCGAATCTGCTTAGCGCTGCGCCGCCACGACGACGACTTCCACCAGGCATGCGGGGTTCGCGAGCTTCGCTTCGACGGTAGCGCGCGGCGGCGTGTTGCCCGCGGCGACCCACGAGTCCCACACGGCGTTCATCGCGGCGAAGTGCACCATGTCGGAGACGTAGATTTGCACCGACAACAGATGCGACTTGTCGCTGTTCGCTTCTTCGAGCAAACGGTCGATATGGCCGAGCACTTCGCGCGTCTGGCCGGTGATGTCCTGGTCGGTGTCCTCGGCGATCTGGCCCGCGAGATACACGGTGCCGTTGTGGATGGCGATTTCCGAAAGCCGTGCGCCGACGTGATGACGAGTAACTGCCATATGCGTTCCTGTTCGATAAAGATGCAAATTGGGATAAAGCGCCAGGCGCTCAGCCCGATATTATGCCGCGCCCGCGTCATTTCCGAGAAAGAAGGCGCGCGCGGTGGCGATCTGGTCCGCCGCGAGGAAGGCCGGCGCGTGTCCGGTATCCGCCACTTCGACGCTCGTGACCGCCTGCCCTTTCGACACCATTCGCTTGACCGTCTCGCGCGACAGCAAGTCCGAATGCTCTCCTCTCACGACGAGCACCGGCGTCTTGAACGAGGCCAGCGCATGCCACAAGTACGCTTCACCCGCCGCGTTCTGTTCGGGCGTCGACGCCTTGAACGGCTTCGCGATGTCCGGGTCGTAGCGAAAGCGCCACGCGCCGTCCTTCTCGTGCAGAAGCGGCGTATTGATGCTTGCCCACTCCTCGTCCGTGAGATTGCCGAACGAAGCCGCAAGCGCGGCGGCGTGCCGCACGCCTTCATCGAGCGAGGCGAAGCGCGTGGGCTTGCCGAGATATTCCCCGATACGCGTGAGCGCGATGGGCTCGATATGCGGTCCCACGTCGTTGATGAGCATCTTGCGAATCGGCGTATTCGGCAAGCCGCCGAGCGCCATGCCGATGAGTCCGCCCATCGAGGTGCCGAACCAGTCCACCGTTTCCACGTTCAGACGCGCGATGAGCGTCACCATGTCCGCGACGTACTGCGGCACGCCGTAATGGCGCGGGTCGGCGAGCCAGTCCGACAGGCCACGCCCGACGACATCCGGACACACCACGCGATACTCGTTTGCGAGCACCTGCGCCACCTTGTCGAAATCGCGGCCCGAGCGCGTCAGGCCATGCACGCACATCAGCACGCGCGGATTGGCGGGATCGCCCCATTCGGTGTAGGCCATGCGATGCAGGCCGGCCGGGCTCGCACACTGCACGAAACGCTGGCGCGGCACGGCGGCCGCCGGATGTGGCGCTTCGACGACGATGGATGTGCTCATGGGTATTCCTCGCAGGAAGATGTCGAATCGATTGTAAGCGCCGCGCGCGAAACCGACTGAACATCGGCCGAACGGACGACCCCTTGACCACGGTGATCAAAAACAAAGCGGGCGAAGCCTCGCAGCCCCGCCCGCCTTTCCTCGTCGAAAGACGCCGCTTTACTCAAGCCGATTACTTCACGCCGCTGACATCCAACGGCGCGCCGGTCTTTTGCTGAATCTCCTCGGCACTGACGCCATCGGCCAGTTCGACGAGCTTGAGACCATTCTCGGTCACGTCGATCACGCCGAGGTCCGTAATGATGCGATCCACCACGCCCACGCCCGTCAGCGGCAGCGAGCATTCTTCGAGAATCTTGTGCTGGTCGCCCTTCGCGACGTGTTCCATCAGCACGACGACTTTCTTCACGCCCGCTACGAGGTCCATCGCGCCGCCCATGCCCTTGATCATCTTGCCGGGAATCATCCAGTTGGCGAGGTCGCCCGTCTTGCTGATCTGCATGGCGCCGAGAATCGCCAGGTTAATGTGGCCGCCGCGGATCATCGCGAATGAATCCGCCGACGAAAAGATCGACGAGCCCGGCAGCGTGGTCACCGTCTGCTTGCCGGCGTTGATGAGATCGGCGTCCACTTCTTCTTCGGTCGGCGACGGGCCGATGCCGAGCAGGCCGTTCTCCGATTGCAGCCATACTTCCATGCCGTCCGGCACATGGTTGGCAACGAGCGTCGGCAAGCCGATGCCGAGGTTCACATAGAAGCCGTCCTGCAATTCCTTCGCCGCGCGCGCGGCCATCTGGTCACGAGTCCAAGCCATGGTCATTCTCCTTTCGCGCGGACGATACGTTGCTCAATGCGCTTTTCAGGGTGCGCATTCAGGACGAGCCGCTGCACGAAGATGCCCGGCGTATGGATGTGATCGGGGTCGAGCTCGCCCACTTCGACGATCTCTTCCACTTCGGCCACGGTGATCTTGCCGGCCATGGCGCACATTGGATTGAAGTTTCGCGCCGTGCGGCGATAGATAAGATTGCCCGATTTGTCGGCTTTCCATGCCTTCACGATACCGACGTCCGCTGTCAGCGAATGCTCGAGCACGTAATGGTTTTCGCCGAACTGACGCGTTTCCTTGCCGTCCGCGATCACGGTGCCGTAGCCCGTGTTCGTGAAGAACGCCGGGATGCCCGCGCCGCCCGCGCGCAGTTTTTCGGCGAGCGTGCCTTGCGGCGTGAATTCGAGTTCGAGTTCGCCGGCCAGATATTGCCGCTCGAATTCCTTGTTTTCGCCCACGTAAGACGAAATCATTTTCTTGACCTGACGTGTTTCGAGCAGGAGGCCGAGCCCGAAGCCGTCGACACCCGCGTTGTTGCTGATGCAGGTGATGTCCTTCACGCCCGAGTCGCGCAACGCCGCGATCAGCGCTTCGGGAATGCCGCACAGCCCGAAACCGCCGACGGCGAATGTCTGCCCGTCCTTGACGATGCCATCGAGCGCCGACTTCGCGCTGGGATAGACCTTGTTCATCTGATTGTCCCTTCCATTTGTGAACCCGACTGAAAACCGGCTTTTCTTGGCCGCCGTGGCAAGCAAGGCGGCGTTTAGACTTGGGCAAAGATTACGCTTAGCGATCCATCCGGCACAATACGCAAAAATACATAAGTCTCTGCCCGCGCCCTTTGGTTCCGTCCGGGAGCGAAGCACGGGCGCACCTTTTCCTCATGCCTGAACTGGACTACCAAACCGCGTTTCATCTCGCGCCCGTTGGCCTCGTGCTTTCGCGCGAGCGCATCATCGAGGACTGCAACGAGCAGGTCTGCGCCATGTTCGGCTTCGAGCGCGCGGCGCTCATCGGCGAGTCGTTTCAGGTGCTTTATCCGAGTCCGGACGAGTTTGCGCGCATCGGCGAGCGTATTGCCGCGCATATCAGCACGCAAGGCACCTACAGCGACGATCGCATCATGAAGCGCTCGGATGGGGAAATGTTCTGGTGCCACGTCACCGGCCGCGCGCTGGAGCGCGACGCACCGCATGCGGCAGGCGTCTGGACTTTCGAGGATTTGAGCGCGACGCGGCGTGTGGCCATAGAACTGACGCCGCGCGAAAGGGAGATCGCCGCGCAACTCGTGACCGGCAAGACGAGCAAACAAATTGGCCGCGTGCTCGACATCAGCCCGCGCACGGTCGATATCTACCGCGCGCGGCTCATGCGCAAATACGATACGGGCAACGCGACGGAGTTGCTGCAGCGCCTGCTCGGCAACTGAGCGCGCACGCTCATAGTGCGGGCGCAGCCGTCTCGATGATCTGACGAAGCAAGTCCGGCAGCGGCACGGACTTGCCCGCCTTGTAATCCACCCACACGATCTTGGCCGCGCCCTTTGCAAAGAGCTCACCGGGCGCGTCGTCGCGATACAGCTCGAAGTGCGTTTCCAGGCTGCTGCGTCCGGGCTTGCCGACCGACATGCGGCCGATCACGTTGCCCGGATAATGCAGTTGCTGCAGGAATTCCATCGACGCATTGACGATCACCGGCCCTTGTCCCTCGGCGTTCGATCCGACGATGCCGAGCTCTTCGAACCACGAAATTCGCACCTGCTCCATGTAGCGGAAGTAGACGGTGTTGTTGACGTGCCCGAAGGCGTCCATGTCACCCCAACGGATAGGCATGGAAAGTTCGAAGACGGTGTGAAAAGGGTTGTTGCTCATGTTTGCCTGTTCGAGAAAGCGCGCGCGCTCAGAGCGAAAAACCGTCGTCCGCCGAGATGACCGCGCCGTTCATGAACTGCGATTCGTCGGCGGCGAGCAAGAGCAGAAGGCCGTCGAGGTCGCCGGGCGAACCCACGCGGCGGCGCGGCAGCATCGACACGAGCTTCTGGCCTTGCTCGGTTTTCCAGTGATGGTGATTGATTTCGGTGTCGATATAACCCGGGCAGATGGCGTTCACATTGATGCCGTGGCGGCCCCATTCGAGCGCCATGGCCTTGGTCATCTGCACGACCGACGCCTTGCTCATGGCGTAGAGGCCGATCTGCGGAAACACGCGCAGTCCCGCCACCGAAGCCACGTTGATGATGCGATACGCCGGCTTGGCCGCGCCGCTGCCGCGCATGATCATGCGCTTGGCCACTTCTTGCGCCACGAAAAACGCGCCGCGCACATTGGTGCCGAAGACGTATTCGTAGTCGGAGGGCGTGACGTCGGTCAGCTTCTGCGTCGTCGAAACACCCGAATTATTCACGAGGATGTCGATGGTACCGGCTTCCGTCTCCGCATGCGCGACCGCGGACTTGATGCTCTGATAGTCGGTCACGTCCAGCGACACGACATGCGCCGCGCCACCCGATGCCTCGATTTCCGCGCGCAATTCCTTGAGACGCTCGGTGCGACGGCTCGCCAGCACCACTTTCGCGCCGGCTTGCGACAGTACTTGCGCAAAACGCTTTCCAAGTCCACTGGACGCGCCGGTAATCAGCGCGACCTTGCCTTCCAGATTGATCGAACGGCCCATTGTGCTTCCTTCTTTTACGGTTGATTCGGCCTTACGCGGCACGCGGCATGCGCCAGTCCGCTAGTGGCATCGACACCGATTTCGCGGCGCCGTCTAGAATAGTACGATCGTACTCGATCAGACAAGGTCGGTTGCAGCCTGCCTGACGTTCGCTGACAATACGCGATCTTAAAAGGCCATTCTAACGGTACAGAGGAGCATTGATGACCCCGGCGAGCCTTATCGAGCAGTACGGTCCCCGCGAATCGATGGAATACGACGTCGTCATCGTCGGCGGCGGGCCAGCCGGTTTGTCGGCGGCTATCCGGTTAAAGCAGCTTGCGCAGGAAAAAGGCGTCGAAATCGGCGTGTGCGTGCTGGAAAAAGGCTCGGAGATCGGCGCGCACATTTTGTCGGGCGCGGTCATGGACCCGCGCGGTCTGTCCGAACTCATCCCCGACTGGAAGGAAAGAAACGCACCGCTCGACGTCGAAGTGACCGAAGACCGCTTCCTTTTTCTCACGCAGGACAGCGCGAAGCAGGTGCCGAACTGGCTGCTTCCCGACAACTTCAAGAATCACGGCAACTACGTCGTGAGTCTCGCCAACGTCACGCGCTGGCTGGGCGCGCAGGCGGAGGAACTGGGCGTCGAGATCTTCCCGGGCTTTCCGGCCGCCGAAGTGCTGTACAGCGACAGTGGCGCGGTGAAAGGCGTCGTCACCGGCAATCTGGGCATCGGCAAGGATGGCGAGCCGACCGAGAACTTCCAGCTCGGCATGGAATTGCACGCGAAGTACACGCTATTCTGCGAAGGCGCGCGCGGGCATCTCGGCCGTCAGTTGATGGACAAGTTCAAGCTCAATCAGAATGCCGATCCGCAGGTATATGGCATCGGCATCAAGGAATTGTGGGAGATCGATCCCGTCAAGCACAAGCCGGGGCTCGTTATCCACACGGCGGGCTGGCCGCTCGATCCCGACACGTACGGCGGCTCGTTCCTTTATCACATGGACAACAATCAGGTGATGGTGGGCTTCGTGGTCGGACTCGGCTATTCAAACCCGTATCTTTCGCCGTTCGAAGAGTTTCAGCGCTACAAGACGCATCCGGCCATTCGCCCGTTCCTCGAAGGCGGCAAGCGCATTTCCTACGGCGCGCGCGCCATTACCGCGGGCGGCCTGATGTCGTTGCCAAAGCTCGTGTTTCCGGGCGGCGCGCTGGCCGGCGACGACGCGGGCTTTTTGAACGCATCGCGCATCAAGGGCAGCCACGCGGCGATCAAGTCCGGCAAGATGGCCGCCGAAGCCGCCTTCGACGCGGTGCAGGCGGGCCGTCAGAGCGACGAGTTGAGCGCGTATCCAGAAGCCTTCGATACTTCCTGGCTCAAGACCGAACTGCATCGCGCGCGCAATTTCAAGCAGTGGATGAGCAAGGGCCTGTACCTCGGCACGTTCATGGTCGGGCTGGAACAGAAGGTCATGGGCGGCAACGTGCCGTGGACGCTGCATCATCAGCATTGGGATCACGAGATGCTGAAGCCCGCGTCGCAGAGCAAGCCGATCGTTTATCCGAAGCCGGATGGCAAGCTGACGTTCGACAGACTTTCGTCGGTGTTCATTTCGAACACGAATCACGAAGAGAATCAGCCGGCGCATCTGACGCTGAAAGACCCGAGCGTGCCGGTGAACGTGAACTTGCGGACCTATGCAGGTCCGGAAGGACGTTATTGCCCGGCAGCGGTGTACGAGTTCGTGAAGACGGACGATGGCGGCGAACGTCTGCAGATCAACGCGCAAAACTGCGTGCATTGCAAGACATGCGATATCAAGGACCCGACGCAGAACATCGTGTGGGTGACGCCTGAAGGCGGCGGCGGGCCGAATTACCCGAATATGTAATCGGGTGAGATGGTGGGCCGCGCGTGGGCGCGGCTGTCGTACGGCGCCGGTCTTGAACCGGCGCCGTGCTTTTATCGGCGAGGATAATGCCGTCGCGGTCAAGCCTGCCGTTCAGAAAAGCGCGATCAACTAGCCGGCGTATGCGCCGCGATCTTCGGTGTGCCGACGACGACATCGCCGTTCTGCGCACGATGCCTCAGCGCGTGGTCCATTAGCACGAGCGCAAGCAGCGCCTCGGCGATAGGCGTCGCGCGGATACCCACGCACGGATCGTGACGGCCGAAGGTCTCGACAGTCGCGGGCGCGCCCGATTTGTCGATCGACTGACGCGCCGTGCGAATGCTCGATGTCGGCTTGATCGCAATCGACACGGTGATGTCCTGCCCGCTCGAAATGCCGCCGAGGATGCCGCCCGCATTGTTGGTCGCGAAACCTTCGGGCGTCATTTCGTCGCCATGCTGCGAACCGCGTTGCGCCACGCTCGCGAAGCCCGCGCCGATCTCGACGCCCTTCGCTGCATTCAGGCCCATCATCGCCTTGGCGATGTCCGCATCGAGTCGATCGTAAAGCGGCTCGCCCAAGCCGACCGGCACGCCGCTCGCGACCACTTCGATGCGCGCGCCGACCGAGTCGCCGTCGCGCCGCAAGTTGTCCATGTACGCCTCGAGTTGCGGCACCACGTCGGCATTCGGCGCGAAGAACGGGTTCTCGCGCACATGTTCCCAGCCGACAAACGGAATGGGAATCTCGCCGAGCGCGCTCATGTAGCCGCGCGTTTCCACGCCGAACTTTTCGCGCAACCATTTCTTCGCGACCGCGCCTGCCGCGACTGTCGGCGCCGTCAGACGCGCCGACGAACGACCGCCGCCGCGATAGTCGCGCACGCCGTATTTCTGCCAGTAGGTGTAATCGGCGTGACCGGGGCGGAAGGTTTCGACGATATTGCCGTAGTCCTTGCTGCGCTGATCCGTATTGCGGATAAGCAGCGCGATGGGCGTGCCGGTGGTCACGCCTTCGAACACGCCCGAGAGAATCTCGACCTGATCCGCTTCCTGGCGCTGCGTCACGTGGCGCGACGTGCCGGGACGGCGGCGGTCCAGTTCGACCTGGATATCGGCCTCGGTCAGGGCCATGCCGGGCGGGCAGCCGTCGATCACGCAGCCGATCGCCGGTCCGTGCGACTCGCCGAAGTTGGTGACGGTGAAAAGCGTGCCAAGGGTATTGCCGGACATGAGCGTCGACCTTAGAAAAGTGCCGGGGAAACCGACATTATGCCAGTGGCATCTAGCGCCGCGCCCCGCGCAACGCCGTCACGATCTGCTGCAAACGTTCCGTCGTCGCCTCTTCCGGCGCGATCGGTTTGCCTACCGCCAGCGTCAGGCGGGTCATGACGCCGCGTTGGATAGGCCGCGGCCAGCGCGCATCTTCATGACGCGAAAACACGCTGCCCCACAAGCCTCGCAGCGCGACCGGCACGACCGGCGCCGGATGCCGCCGCAGGATCTGCGAAATGCCGTGCCTGAACGGATTGATCTCGCCCGTACGCGTGAGTTTGCCTTCGGGAAAGATGCACACGAGCTCGCCCTCTTCGAGCGCTTCGGCGCATTTCTGGTACGCGCGTTCGAGCAATTCCGCGTCTTCGTGCGCGGGCGCGATCGGAATCGCCTTCACATGGCGGAACAGCCAGCCGATTACCGGCGAGCGAAAGATGCGGTGATCCATCACGAAGCGGATCGGGCGCGGACTTTCGGCCATGATGACGATGGCATCGACGAAACTGACGTGATTGCACACCAGCACCGCCGCGCCGCGCGATGGAATGCGCTCGGCATCCACGAGACGAATGCGGTAGAACGTATGCACCAGCACCCAGGCCATGAAGCGCAGCAAAAACTCCGGCACGAGCGAATAGATGTACACGGCGACAACCACGTTGAGCAGCGCGGTCGCGAGAAAGAGCCCGGGAATGCCGACGCCGAGCGCCGTGAGCCCGAGCGCCATCAACGCCGAGACGATCATGAAGAACGAGTTCAGGATATTGTTCGCGGCGATGATGCGCGCCCGATGCGTCGGCTGGCTGCGCGCCTGGATCAGCGCGTAGAGCGGCACGCTGTAGAAGCCGCCGAACATGGCAAGGAGAAAGAGGTCCGCGAGAATGCGCCAGTGCGGCAACGCGAGCAGAAACTCCGCAACGCCGAGCAGATGCCCCGCCGACGCAATCCGATGACTGGCAAAGAACAGATCGATGGCGAACACGCTGATGCCGATGGACCCGAGCGGCACCAGTCCGATCTCGACGCGCCGCTTCGACAGCTTCTCGCACAAGAGCGAACCCGTGCCGATGCCGAGCGAAAACGTCGCGAGGAGAATGGTGACGACATCGGGGTTCGCGGAGAGCACGTCCTTCGCGAAGTTGAAGAACGACGTGAGAAAAGTCGCGCCGACGAACCACAGCCATGAAATGCCGAGCAGGCTCAGGAACACGGTACGGTCGGCTTTCGCGAGCTTGAGATTGCGCCACGTCTCCGAGACCGGATTCCAGTTGATGCGCAAGTCCGGCTGCGACGCGTTGGACTTCGGAATGAAGCTCGATACGACGCGCCCGATGATCGCGAACGCGAGACACGCAGCCGCGAGCACCATCGCCCCGTGTTCGACCGCACCCGCCGCTGCCCCGCCGACGATCGTGCCGATGAGAATCGCGACGAATGTGCCCATTTCCACGAGCCCGTTGCCGCCGACGAGTTCGGAAGCCTCCAGATGCTGCGGCAGATACGCATACTTCACCGGCCCGAACACCGTGGAGTGCACGCCCATCAGAAATGTGCAGACGTATAAAAGCGGCGCGCTATGCAGCACGAAGCCGGCGCCGCCAATCAACATGACGAGAATCTCGAAGCTCTTGACCAGGCGCGCGAGCGTGGCCTTGTCGTATTTGTCGGCGATCTGGCCGGAGGTCGCGGAGAACAGCACGAACGGCACGATGAAGATGGCCGAAATGAGGAACGCGGCCGTGCCCGGATCGACGCCGGAAAAGCGCGCCGCCTGAAACGTGACGAGCGACGTGAAGCCGACCTTGAAGACGTTGTCGTTCATCGCGCCTAGAAACTGCGTCCAGAAGAACGGCGCGAAACGGCGTTCGCGCAAAAGACCGAACTGGCCTTTCTCGTCGTGGCGTGCGGCGCGGGATGCGCGCGACGAGGCACGCGACGGATTTTCACTACTCATGGCTATCTACAAAAATTGATCCGGAGTTGATCGCGAACCGGGCTTGGATGGCGCCGCGCGATCGAATGCGGATGTCACGGGAAAAGAAGCTCGAAGCCTGCAAAGGCGTTCGAGCCGGACGAAAAAAAGCGCGCCACCGGGGCGCGCTTCCATGGGGTGTCACGCGAAGCGTCGAAGCGTTGGATCGGGCAGGTGCTCAGCGCGCTTCTTCCTGTTGCTCAGGCCAGTCGCGTATATACGCTTTCAGCATGCGATTCTCGAAGCCTTGTTCCTCGACGACCGCGCGCGCGACATCATAAAACGAGATCACGCCCATCAGCGCGCGATTCTCCATGACCGGCAAGTAACGCACGTGATGCTCGAGCATCATGCGCCGCACTTCGTTGACGTCCGTTTCCGGCGTGCAGGTGAGCGGATGGTCGTCCATGATCTTGCGGATGCTCGTTGTGCCGACGCTGCCGCCGTTGTCGCGCAAGGTGACGATGATTTCGCGGAAGGTAAGCATGCCGGCCAGATCGCCGTATTCCATGACGACGAGCGAGCCGATGTCATGCGCCGCCATGGCGTCGATTGCTTCGGCGAGCGGCGTGTCGGGCGTGACCGTGAATAGCGCGTTGCCCTTTACTTTCAGAATGTCGCTGACTCGCATGACTGTCTCCTCGCGAAATGCCTGTTCAATTGCCGAACGTTCTTGAAACCATGTTTCGATGCTATCGGAAAGGCCCGCAAAAAGAAAGCAAAGCAGCCTTGTCTAGCCATTCGGATAAGGCTTTGCGGGCCGATTCCCCATTCGATGTGCGCGTGTTCGCCCTAGGTTTTCCCGCGCGAGGCGGATGTTACGATGATCGACCGCTATTTTCCTGACCTGCTCCACACAGGCCGCCAACCATGCCCGCCAACCGCTTCGACACGCTCGCGCTGCACGCGGGCGCCGCGCCCGACCCCGTGACCGGGGCGCGCGCCACGCCGATCTACCAGACCACGTCGTTCACTTTCCGCGATACCGATCACGCCGCCGCGCTCTTCAACATGGAGCGCTCGGGGCATGTCTATTCCCGCATCTCGAACCCGACGGTGGCGGTTTTCGAGGAACGCGTGGCGGCGCTGGAAGGCGGCGCCGGTGCAATCGGCACGGCGAGCGGCCAGGCGGCGTTGCATCTGGCCATCGCCACACTGATGGGCGCGGGCTCGCACGTCGTGGCATCGAGCGCGCTGTATGGTGGCTCGCACAATCTGCTGCACTACACGCTGCGGCGCTTCGGGATAGAGACCACCTTCGTCGCGCCGCATGATCTCGATGCGTGGCGTCGAGCGGCGCGTCCGGAAACGCGCCTCTTCTTCGGCGAAACGCTCGGCAACCCGGGGCTCGACGTGCTCGATATCGCGGGCGTCGCGGAGATCGCGCATGAACATGGCGCGCCGCTGCTCGTGGATTCGACCTTCACCACGCCTTACCTGCTGCGACCGCTCGAACACGGCGCCGACCTGGTCTACCACTCCGCGACCAAGTTTCTGGGCGGTCATGGCACGACCATCGGCGGCGTGCTGGTGGATGGCGGCACGTTCGACTTCGCGGCGAGCGGACGCTTTCCCGAATTCACCCAGCCTTACGACGGCTTTCACGGCATGGTCTTCGCCGAGGAAAGCACGGTTGCGCCGTTCCTGTTGCGCGCGCGGCGCGAAGGGCTGCGCGACTTCGGCGCGTGTCTGCATCCGCAGGCTGCGTGGCAGTTGCTTCAAGGCATCGAAACCTTGCCGTTACGCATGGATAGGCACGTTGCTAATACGCGCAAGGTGATCGAATTCCTGCTGAGTTCGCCGGCAGTCGAAGGCGTGGCTTATCCCGAACTGCCGACGCATCGCGACCATGCGCTCGCCAAGAGGCTTCTGCCGCGCGGTGCGGGCGCGGTGTTCAGCTTCGATCTGCGCGGCGGCGTGCCGGCGGCGCGCAAGTTCATCGAGTCGCTGACGCTGTTTTCGCATCTCGCCAATGTCGGCGATGCGCGCTCGCTCGTCATCCATCCCGCCTCGACCACGCACTTTCGCATGGACGCGGCGGCGCTCGCCGCGGCGGGCATCGGTCCGGGACGTATTCGTTTGTCTATCGGACTGGAAGATGCGGACGATCTCATCGACGATCTCAAACGCGGGCTCAAAGCAGCGCAAAAGGCGGCCGAAAGCGCAGAGAGCGGCAAAAGCAGCGAAGGCTCACGCGCCGCGCCGCTTGGGAGCCGCGCATGATGTTCGATATCGCCGGGCGCCCGGCCTATGCCTACACCGGCGGCAAACCGTTCGATGCCGCCAAGCCAACGATCGTCTTCCTGCACGGCGCGCAGCACGATCACAGCGTTTGGGGCTTGCAGACGCGTTACTTCGCGCATCACGGTTTCGGCGTGCTCGCGCCCGACCTGCCCGCGCATGGCCGTAGCGCCGGGCCCGCGTTAAGCACCATCGCCGCGCTCGCCGACTGGACGATTCACCTTCTCGATGCAGCCCATACGGACAAGGCCATTTTCGTCGGGCACAGCATGGGTTCGCTGATCGCGCTCGATGCCGCCGCGCGCCATCCGGCCCGCGCGCTCGGACTGGCGCTCGTCAGCACGGCCGCACCGATGGCCGTCTCCGACATGCTTCTCGATGCCGCGCGCGAACACGAGCCGGAAGCGATCGATATGGTCAACCAATGGTCGCATTCGACCATCGCCGCGAAACCGTCGGCTCCGGCGCCCGGATTCTGGTTGCGAGGCGTCAACCAGCGCCTGATGGAACGCATCAGCGCTCAAGGCGAGGCGCAGCTTTTTCACACCGATTTCAGCGCGTGCAACGGTTACGCGGATGCGCTCGAACGCGCTGCAACGGTGCAGTGTCCGGTACTCATACTGAGCGGCAAGCGCGATGTAATGACGCCGCCGCGCGCCTCCCGCCCGCTCGTTGACGCGATGAAGCGTGCGAGCGCAACGGTGAGCGCGGTCGAATTGGACGGCGGTCATGCGCTGATGGCCGAGCAACCGGATGCCGTGCTGGACACGTTGTTTGCGTTCGCGCTGAAGTGTGCGGGGGAACGGTAAGCGCTTTCGAACCGATTGACGATTCTGCGCTGTTGGCCGAGGAACCGGACGCGTCGTTTGTCTTGGCGCCGAAATGTGTGGGGAAGCAGTAAGCGCTTTAGGTCCGAGTGACGATTTTGCGCGGATAGCCGAGTAACCGGACGCGTCGTTCGTCTCGGCGCCGAAGTGCATGGAAATCCGGTTAGCGCGTGGTTTGCAATAGTTGAACGCCTCACGCGCATCAAAGCCTTGCATCGCTTGCACCACCACGCGCGCCGTCGCAGAATGAATCTTGCTGGCGCATTCGTCAGGTGGAAGGCACCGCATCGACCGGGAGGCGATCATGGCGCAGACGACACACGGAGAACACTTCGCGAACTTCGCCGAGTTCTATCCGTACTATCTGGACGAGCATCGCAATCTGACATCGCGTAGGCTGCACTTTTTAGGCTCACTCGGCGTGATTGGCTGCATTGCCATGGCCATCGCCACCGGCGACTGGCTCTGGCTGCCGGCCGCCGTGATCTGCGGCTACGGCTTTGCGTGGATCGGCCACTTCTTTTTCGAAAAGAACCGCCCTGCCACCTTTCGCCATCCGGTCTATAGCCTGATGGGCGACTGGGTAATGTTCAAGGACATCTGCATCGGCAGGATCTCGCTTTGAACCGCGCACTCAGGCCGGTTGCTGCGGCATGGAAGAACGCGGTGTTTCGAGCAGGCGCGGGTTTGTGAGCGCCGCCGCGCGCGCCGCGACGAGTGAATTGAGCGTGGCTTCGAGCCTGTCGTTTTCGAGCGCTTCCATCAGCGCCGTGCGATCGAGATGCGTGGCATCGAGACGCAATTGATAATCCAGTTCCTCCCGGTCGATCACGAACTGGTCGAACAGCATGGTCATGGTGATGTGCGCCGGGTTGGCGATCAACACGAAACGCGGCATCTTCGAGTCTTCGAGCCGGCCGATCCAGCCGAGCGCATCGAGCCGCGTGATCAAGCGCGTGGAGGTATCCAGATCGCAACGCGCCATCTTGGCGAGTTCCATCGCCGTGTAGCCAGGCTTGCCTTCGTCGCGCAATTCGACGAGTCGCGCGAGTATTTCGAGCGCGTAAAGCAAGTCGCTGCCCGGAAACTCGCGCCGATGATATTGCCCGATGCGAATGGCCGGCAACGCGGACGTCACCATTGCTCCGACGAGCGCGATCATCCAGCAGAGATAAACCCACAGCAGAAACACCGGCAGCGCGGCGAACGCGCCATACACGGCGGTGTAAGTGGGAATGCGCCGCACGTAGTAGCCGAAGCCGCGCTTGCCCAGTTCGAACGCCACCGCTGCAATCAGCCCGCCAATGACGGCATCGCGCCATTCGACCTTGCAGTTCGGCATGAACACGTAAATGATGGTGAAGGCGAACACCGTGAGCGGCAACGAAACGCCCGTGAGCGCCCATTCGACGATAGGCGGCATAAGATTGTGCGACCCCGCGAACGCGATCGAATGCGCGAACACGTAGGACGAGATGGACAGACTGCAGCCGAAGAGAATAGGCCCGAGTGTGATGATGGCCCAATAGACCATGACGCGTTGCGCGAACGGGCGAGCCTTCTTCACGCGCCAGATGACGTTGAGCGCCGATTCGATTGTCATCATGGTCATCACCGAGGTGACGAACAGGATAATGAGGCCGACCGTGGTCAGGCCCTTCGCTTTCGCGGCAAACTGGTTCAGATAGTTGAAGATCTGCGTGTTGATCTGCGTCGGCATTAAATGCGCCGCGAGGAAGTCCTGCAACGACGACTGGAACGAACCGAAAATGGGAAACGCGGTGAAGAGCGCGAACGCGACGGTTGCGAGCGGCACGACGGAGAGTACGCTCGTGAACGTGAGACTGCCCGCCACCTGCGCGACGCGATCCTCGCCAAGACGCCGCGCGACGAAACCGGCGAGACGCTTGACTGCCGCGAGATCGATGAAAACGTGCCGCAAACGCATTCTCCCAAGCGAGGCCGCGTGAGGCTATTGCCCTGCGCGCCCCTAAAAACAGGCTAATCCCTATAATAGCCGTTCACTAAAAAAGCCTTATGAACGACATCCTCGTGCTCTACTACAGCCGCCACGGCGCGACCCGCGAGCTTGCGCTCGCCATCGCCCAGGGCGTCGACAGCGTTCCTGGCATGGCCGCGCGGGTGCGCACGGTGCCGCCGGTTTCCACCGTCTGCGAAGCCACGCAGCCCGACATTCCCGCCGACGGCCCGCCTTACGCCGAGCTGCGCGATCTGGAGGAATGTGCGGGTCTTGCGCTCGGTTCGCCCACGCGCTTCGGCAACATGGCCGCGCCGCTCAAATATTTCCTCGACGGAACCACGCCGCAGTGGCTGTCCGGCGCGCTCGCGGGCAAGCCAGCAAGTGTCTTCACCTCCACCGGCAGCCTGCACGGCGGCCAGGAAACCACGCTGCTCTCGATGATGCTGCCGCTCCTGCATCACGGCATGCTGATCGTCGGCATTCCTTACACCGAGTCGCGCCTGACTACCACGCAAAGCGGCGGCACGCCTTACGGCGCATCGCATCATGCGCGCACGGGCGACGCCAGCCAGCACGGCATCACCGCCGATGAGAAAGCGCTCGCCGTCGCGCTCGGCACAAGGCTCGCGCGCACCGCGCTCGACCTCGTGCGTGGCGCGAAGGCCGCTTAAGTCTGCTTGAGGCCGCTTAAGCCCGCCATGACCGCACCTTCATTGACCGAGCCGCGAATGAACGCGCCGCTTGCCATCGGTGCGCTGACGAGTCTTGCCGCGCTCATCGTGCTCTCGCTTCTCTGGGAGCTGTGGCTCGCGCCGCTGCGTCCCGGCGCATGGGTACTCGCGTTGAAAGCACTGCCACTTGCATGCGCGCTGCCCGGTGTCATCAAGCGCAACGTCTATACCTTGCAATGGGCTTCGATGCTCGTTTTGCTCTACTTCGCCGAAGGCATCGTGCGCGGCATGACCGATACCGGCCTCTCCGCGCGCCTCGCCTGGCTCGAAACTTTGCTTGCGTTCGCATTCTTCGTCTGCGCGCTCGGCTTCGTCGCCCCCTTCAAACGTGCGGCGCGTGCAAGAAAACGCTGAATCGTTCGCTTTTTTCCATACGGACGTGATGCTTTTTAGCACGGATCGAAACGCTGCGCGCGGCCTATGCCATTCGGCCGAGGCGCAAGCCGCGCCCCGCTGCGCGATACTGTCGACTACGCTACACGGTCCAATCTGCCCTCATCCATGACTGCCTCTCACTCCCCGTTCATCGCCGCCTGCACCGAACTGCTCGGCGCGTCCCACGTTCTCACGCACGATCACGACACCGAGCCGTTTCTCGTCGACTGGCGCAAGCGCTATCGCGGCAATGCGTGCGCCGTGCTGCTTCCCGCCGACACCGCGGAAGTCGCCGCCGTTGTCGGACTCGCGCATGAACACGGCGTGGCCATCGTGCCGCAAGGCGGCAACACGGGACTCGCGGGCGGCGCAACCCCCGACGAGAGCGGCGCGCAAGCGGTGTTGAGCCTGCGCCGCCTGAACCGCATTCGCGGTATCGATCCGCATAACAACACCATTACCGTCGAAGCAGGCGTCGTGCTCGCCGAAGTCCAGGCGCGCGCCGAAAGCGCACAACGTCTCTTCGCGCTGAGTCTCGCGGCCGAAGGCAGTTGCACGATCGGCGGCAACCTCTCGACCAACGCGGGCGGCACGGGCGTTCTGCGTTACGGCAACACGCGCGAGTTGTGCCTGGGCCTCGAAGTCGTGACGCCGCAAGGCGATATCTGGGACGGCCTGCGCGGCTTGCGCAAGGACAACACCGGCTACGATCTGCGCGATCTGTACATCGGCGCGGAAGGCACGCTTGGGATCATCACGGCGGCGGTGATGAAACTGCATCCCGCGCCGGTCGCGCGCGTGACGGCGCTCGCGGGTCTTGCCTCGCCGCACGCCGCACTCGATTTCCTGGCAATGGCGCAACATCACGCAGGTGCGCTCCTGACCGGCTTCGAGCTCATGTCCGACTTCTCGATGCGCCTCGTCGGCCGGCATTTTCCGCAGCTGCGGTATCCGTTCGGCGAACCGCACGCGCAAACCGTGCTGCTCGAACTCTCCGACAGCGAAAGCGACGAACACGCCCGCGCGCTCTTCGAAAGGCTGATGGAACAGGCTATGGAAGAAGGTATCGTCAAAGATGCCGTGGTCGCGGAAAGCCTCGCGCAGTCGCAGGCATTCTGGGATTTGCGCGAGCATATCCCGCTCGCGCAGGCGGAGGAAGGGCTGAACATCAAACATGACATTGCGGTGCCGATCTCGAGCATCGGCCGCTTTATCGAGGAAACCGACGCGATCATCGCTCGAGCCACGCCCGGCGCGCGCATGGTGACCTTCGGACATCTAGGCGACGGCAATCTGCATTACAACGTGCAGGCGCCCGAAGGCGTCGATCAGAAGCAATTTCTCGAAGCGTTCCAGACGCCGATCAACGCGCTCGTCTACGACCAGGTGCATGCGCATCGCGGCAGTATCAGCGCGGAGCACGGTCTCGGGCAACTGAAGGTGGACGAAGCGATGCACTATAAATCGGCCGTCGAGGTGCGCCTCATGCAAAGCATCAAGGCCGCGCTCGATCCCGAGAATCGCATGAATCCGGGCAAGGTCGTGCGCTGGGCGCAAGCCGGGACAAGGAAGGAGAACATCGCATGAAGATACGCGTGCTGTCGGACCTGCATCTGGAAAACGACGAGCCGCTCGCGATTCCTTATGCCGAAGCCGATCTCGTCGTGCTGGCGGGCGATATCCACAATCACGCGGAAGGCGTGCGTTGGGCGGTGGAGAATTTCGGTTCGGATGTGCCTATCGTCTATGTGCCGGGCAATCACGAGTACTACGACGCCGAATTCGGCGCGATGGAAGCCGCCATGCTCGACGCGGCGCAAAGCGTGGACAACGTGCATTACCTGAACAACGCGGCGCTCGTCGACCGGCGCGGCGCGTGGCGCGTTCTCGGCACGACGCTCTGGACCGACTTCGCGCTGTTCGGGTCGAGCGACGAAGAAATCGGCCGGGCGCAGGAAGCGTGCATCAAGGTCATGCTGGATTATCGAGGGCTGATCCAGCTCGCGTGGCCGGAGCAAGACGGCGAACCCCGCGCGTTCGCACCGGAAGATTCCCTCGCGCTGCACGAGCAAGCGCGCGCGTGGCTCGAAAACGAATTGGCCAGACCGTTCGCGGGCCAGACGATCGTCGTCACGCATCACGCGCCGTTGCGCGAAAGTCTGTCCGAGCGGTACGCGACGGATATCGTGTCGGCGGGCTTCGTCAATCATCTGCCGACGCTCGCCCGCACGCCCGCCGCGCTTTGGATTCACGGCCACACGCATACGTCGTTCGACTACACGGCGAATGGGACGCGCGTGGTCTGCAATCCGCGCGGCTACTTCGACCGTCGCTCCGGGCGCTGGGAAAACGAACAGTTCGCCTGGGACAAGGTCGTCGAAATCTGACGGAGCAACGCGAATAACAGGAGCCAAGCCATGTGCGGCCGAATCAGCCAGTACCGACTGCCGATGCATTACGCGCAACGTCTGCATCTGAAGAACCCGTTCGTACTCGTCGATGCCGCCGACCGGCGGCCCGGCTATAACCTGTCGCCGGGCACGCATCCGCTCGCCGTCTATCCCGACGAATCGATTCGCGCCGTGCATTGGGGATATTGCCCGCCGTGGGCGATACAAAAGAAGCTGCCGCAGACCATCAATGCGCGCGTCGAGACGGCGTCGACCAGTGCCTATTTTCGCAATCTGTGGAAAAAAGCGCGCATTCTGGTGCCAGCAGATGGCTGGTTCGAATGGCGAATCGAGCCGCGTCCGGGCGAATTGGCGACCAAACCCGCCGCCGCGAAGCCCTTCAAGCAACCGTATTACATTCGACGCGCCGACGGTGAGCCCATGTTCCTCGCCGCGCTCACGAGCATCACGCGCGAGGAGGACGCCGCGCAGCCCGGCGCAGGCTTCGTGATCGTCACGGCAGCAGCCGACGAAGGCCTCGTCGACGTCCACGACCGCCGCCCGCTGGTTTTCTCCGCAGCCACGGCGCGGCGCTGGCTGGACCCGGACGCATCAGCGGAAGATTTGGCGCGGCTCGTGAAATCCGACGGCGTGCCGGCTTCGCACTTCGTCTGGCACCGCGTTTCAACCGATGTGAACCGCGCCACCACGGACGAAGCGCGGCTCATCGAGCCACTGGAGGCGCTTTTATAGATTTAGCGGGTGCGCCGGTCGCGGTTGCTTTCGACGCGAATCGGGATCAGGCGCTTTCTTGCCTCTTCTTCCGACTGGGCACGCATGGCATTGAAAAGCTCGCGCGACGCCGGAACGGCGATCAACGACACAAGCGCGGCAAGAGCGAACATAAGTGGCGTGCTCATCAGACGAGTCCCCAAGATAAATGCAGTGAACGTGGACAGACAGTAGCAAATGCGGGTGAATCAGGAGTAAGCAAGTGTTGCGCCGCAGCTTATTTCGTAACCGGACTTCGGTCAGCGCGCCGGAGCCGACAGCACTGACGGCAAGCATATTCAGCCTACTACGAACTCCTTGAGCGACTCGGAATCGGCGGCGAGCGTGTCGGGCAGCGCCTCGCGCAGAAACTCCACCCACGTGCGGATCTTGGCGTCCAAATACTGGCGCGACGGGTACAGCGCGTAGACCGTCAGTTCCTGCATCGTGTATTGCGGCAGCACACGCACCAAAGTGCCTGCGCGCAAGGCGGGCAGCGCGGAGGACGTCGGCAATACGCCGATGCCCATGTTTTCCCGGATCGCCGTCACCATGGCGTCGGCCACGTTCACCGTGAAGGGCGAAGCGCCGAGACTGACCGTTTCCTGCCCGTTCGGACCGTCGAAGACCCAGCGGTCGGGCGGAAACACGGGCGTCATCAATTGCAGACAGGTGTGGCGCACCAGGTCGGACAACACATGCGGCGTGCCGTGCTTCTCGATATACGTCGGTGACGCACATGCAATGCTGAACACCGTGCCGAGCCGCGCCGACACCAATGCGGAATCCGGCAACTCAGAAGCCAGCACCACCGACACGTCGTAACCCTCGTCCAGTAGATCCGGCACGCGTTGCGCCAAAGTCAGCTCGACCTGCACGGACGGATGACGCTGCTGATAGCGCGAGATCATCGGCACGACATAGTGCACGCCGAAGCTCGTCATCGAATGCACCTTGAGTTTGCCGGCCGGACGCGCGTGGGCGTCGCTGGCTTCGGCTTCGGCCTGATCGACGTAAGCGAGAATTTGCTCGCAGCGTTGCAAATAGCGCTCGCCCGCCTCGGTTAGCGCGATTCGGCGCGTCGTGCGATTGAGCAGCCGCGTGCGCAGATGCGCTTCGAGGTCGGACACGGCGCGCGACGCGTAGGCGGTGGTCGTATTGAGATGCTGCGCGGCGGCGGTGAAACTGCCCGCCTCGACGACGCGCGCGAACACGCGCATGTTTTGGAGCGTATCCATGACGCTTTCCCGTTTTTCGGCGTTTGTGTAGATCGAATTGTTACATGACCAGTAACAGCGATTATCGCAATCTCAGTAAGAATGCTTTACATCGTTACTGGTTATTCGACAATCCCTGCAAAAATATAATTCACTCTCAAATTCTATTCAATTTTGGGAGGGAATCGTGCGGAGCCGGTCATTCAGTTACGCCGCTTATGCCGCGGTTCTTACGGCATTTTTAACAATCGCCGGATGCGCAAGTACGGGCAAGGTCGCGCCGCAGGATCCGCTGAAAGACGTGGCAACGCTCGATGTCGGCAACGCCATTCGCGCCGCCAATGCGGACGCCGCGTGGCCCGACCAGGAATGGTGGCGCGCGTATCGCGATCCGCAGCTCGATGCCTGGATTACACGCGCAACCGGCGGCAACCCGACACTGGCGATGGCCGCCGCACGCGTTCGCGAGGCGCGCGAGGAAGCCGGCGTGGCGCGCTCGGCGCTTTTGCCGCACGTCGATGGCGCGATGAGCCTGCAACGCAAGCACTGGCCGGAGAACGACTTCTACGGCCCCGGCTACTACGGCGGCACGACTACGTGGGACGACACCGCCGGCCTTTCGCTCTCCTATGACCTCGATCTCTGGGGCCGCGACGATAACGCCGCCGAACGCGCGCTCGATGTCGCCCACGTGCGCGCCGCCGATGCCCGCGCCGCCCAGCTCGAACTCGAAACCAACGTGGTGCGCGCCTACATCGGCTTTTCGCAGGCGTTCGCACTGCGCGATATCGCGCAACAGACGCTCGCGCAGCAGCAGCGCATCGCGGATCTCGCAGAGCGGCGTTTAAAAGGCGGCATCGGCACACAGCTCGAAGTGAGTCAGGCCGAAACGCCGTTGCCCGAGTACGAGCGTCAGGTCGATATCTATCAGGAAGAGATTGAGCTCGCGCGCCATCAGCTCGCCGCGCTTGCAGGCGAAGGTCCCGGCGCGAGCGATGCGCTCACGCGTCCCACGCTCGCGCTCGCGACGCCGCTGCCCTTGCCCTCGTCGCTGCCCGCCGAACTCCTGGGTCATCGGCCCGATATCGTCGCGGCGCGCTGGATGGTGGCGGCGCAAGCGCGCGGTATCGATGTCGCGAAGGCCGAGTTCTATCCGAACATCAATCTCGCGGCGTCGCTCACGCAGACTTTCGCGGGCGGCGCGCTGCTCAGCTTCCTCACGAGCAAGGCGACGGGTTATACGTTCGGCCCGGCGCTGTCGTTGCCTATCTTCGAAGGCGGACGGCTGCGCTCGCAACTCGGCGCGGTGTCGGCGCAATACGACGTAGCCGTCGATCACTACAACGCGACGCTCGTCGCCGCGCTCAAGGACATCGCCGATCAGGTCGTGCGCGTGCGTTCGCTCGACACGCAGCTGGAAGCGTCGGGGCGCTCGGTCGCCGCCGCACGCAAGAACTACGACCTCGCCAACGCCGGTTATAAGCGCGGCCTGACCGATTACGTCAACGTGCTGATCGCGCAAGCGCAATTGCTGCGCGCGCAGGACGGCGAAGCACGCGTGCGGGCGCAACGGCTCGCAGCCTATGCAACGCTCACCTCCGCGCTCGGCGGCGGTATCGACGATCCCTCGAATGGTCCGCAAGAAACGGCGCTTGCGCCCGCGAAGCATATCGGCCCGTTCGGTTCGTCGCTCGGCGCGTCGTCCTCGGTGAAGTGAGGAGAACGTTCATGGCCACTGTTCTCATCGACAAGCGCGCATCGCTCGTGAACGCCTTCGCGGATTGGGCGCGCACCGACGGCCTTGCGTGGATCTACATCTTCAAGGCGGTGCTGGCGGCGCTGATCGCGCTATGGATCGCCATGCGGCTCGACATGCAGCAGCCGCGCACCGCGATGACCACCGTCTTCGTCGTGATGCAGCCGCAAAGCGGCATGGTGCTCGCGAAGAGCTTCTACCGTTTCTGCGGCACGATGGTCGGTCTCGTCGTCATGCTCGCATTCATCAGCCTGTTCTCGCAGCAGCCGGTGCTGTTTCTCTCGGCGACGGCGCTCTGGGTCGGCATCTGCACGGCGGGCGCGGCGCGCAATCGCAACTTCCGCTCGTATGGCTTCGTGCTCGCGGGATACACGGCGGCGCTGATCGGCATACCGGCGGCGCAGCATCCGGATGGCGCGTATCTGTCGGCCCTGACGCGGGTGGGCGAAGTGTCGCTCGGCATCGTGTGCGCGGGCGCCGTGAGCGCGCTCGTGTTTCCGCAACTCGCGGGCGAGCAGATCCGCACCACGGTGCGACGGCGCTTCACGCAATTCGTCGATTACGTCTGTCACGCGATGTCCGGCAAGCTCGAGCGCGCGCAAATCGAACGCACCAATCTGAGCTTCGTCGCGGATATCGTCGGCTTCGAGGCGGCGCGCAGTGTCGCGATTTTCGAGCATCCCGAATCGCGGCGGCGCGGCGGGCGGCTCGCGCGGCTGAATAGCGAATTCATGAGCGCATCCACGCGTTTTCACGCGCTGCATCAGTTGATGAACCGGCTGCGCGCAAACGCGTCGGGCACGACCATCGATGCGCTCGAACCGTTCATTCACGAAGTGCCGCCGCTGTTGCTGATTGCGGGCGAGCCGGTGCGCAACGCTGCCGACGCCGCGCACGCCGCCGCGCAATTGCGCGACTACAAGGCCGCGTTGCCCAAGCGCGTGCGCGCGACGCGTATCTCGCTCGAAGCCGCGCCCGGCTTCACCGCACTCGAATTCGATACCGCGACCGAGCTGCTTTATCGTTTCGTCGACGACATGCTCGCGTATGCCGACACCTACGCGTCGCTCGCGGCGCCGTCGCATGAACGCGAGCGCTGGGTCGCGCGTTACGTGCCCAAGACCGATCTGCTCGCGGCCGCGGTTTCCGGCCTGCGCGGCGCGGTCGTGATGTTCGTCCTGAGCGCGTTCTGGATCGCGAGCGCGTGGCCGAGCGGCGGCACGATGGTGCTCAACGCCGCTGCCGTATGCGCGCTGGCGTCGTCCTCGCCACGGCCGACGCAGATGGCCGCGCAAATGGCTATCGGCACGACGCTCGCGAGCATCACGGGCATGATCGTCGTGTTCGGCGTGTTTCCGCATATCGACGGCTTCGTGCTGATGTGCGCGGCGCTCGTGCCCGCGCTCATGCTCGGCGCGTTCTTGACGACGCGTCGCTCGCTCGCGGGCGTGGGCATCGGCTACTGCATCTTCTTCTGCTTTCTCGCGGGGCCGGACAACCTCGTGCATTACGATCCGACCGGCTTCATGAACGACGCCATCGCGCTCGTCTTGTCGATGATCGTCTCCGCGATCGCCTTCGCCGTGCTCCTGCCGACCGATGCGCCGTGGCTGCGCCGTCTGCTGCTCGCGGACCTGCGCCGCGAAGTAGTGAGCGCGCGGCGCGGACGTCTCGCGCAACTGACGACGCATTTCGAAAGCCGCACGCGCGACCTGCTTTCGCAGATCAACGCGCTCGCCTCCGACAAGCCCGCGCTGCAACGCGAGGCCTTGCAGTGGCTCTTCGCGGTGCTCGAATTCGGCAATGCGGTGATCGATTTGCGACGCGAAATGGCGGGCTTCGAACGCGTCGTGAACCCGACGCTCGATGCGGTGGCGCGGCTCTTCGATCGGCCACGGCAAGCGCGTTTCGATGGCGCGCTCGTCGCGACGGAACACGCCATCGACGAGATGCAGGCCAGGCTTGCTTCGCACGCTTCGGATTCGGATACGCCGCGAGAAGAGCGGCATCGGCTGCAACGCATCGTGAGTCATCTGCATTTCATTCGTACCGCGCTGCTCGACCCGGAATCGCCGTTCGCAGCGTTCCAACCGATTTCGCCTGAAGGAGCGTCCCATGCCGCGTGATACCGCGATTCTCGAAGCTTACGTGCCAACGCTGCTTTTGCTGTGCCTCGCGGGCGGGCTCGTCACCTGGATCATCGACCGCGTGCTGGCGCTGACCGGACTGTATCGCGTGGTCTGGCATCCGGCGCTGTTTCGCGCGAGCCTGCTCGTCTGCGTGTGCGGCGTGCTGGGTCTCGCGGTGTATCGATGATTCTCGACCGCTTCGTCGCCAACAACATATTCAAGAGAGTTGCATCATGCTGATCAGAAAACTCGTCGGCTTCGTCATGACGATAGCCATCTTCGCCGCGGCGCTCGTCATCGGCCGCATGCTGTGGGTGCATTACATGAACGATCCGTGGACGCGCGATGGACGGGTGCGCGCCGATGTGGTCAACGTGGCGCCGGACGTGTCGGGCGCGGTCGTGCAGATGCCGTTGCACGACAATCAGTTCGTGATGAAAGGCGACTTGCTGCTGGAGATCGACCCGTCGCATTACCAGATCGCCGTCGAGCAGGCGCAGGCGAACGTCGCGGCGCGCGCGGCCGAGTTGCGCATGCGCCGTGCCGATGCGGCGCGTCGCGCGGACATGGACGCGCTGGTCGTCTCGAAGGAAGCACGCGAGAACTCCATGCAGACGGCATCGACTGCCGAGGCGCAGTTGCAGCAGGCGAACGCCGCGCTGGATGCCGCGAAGCTCAATCTGGAACGCACCAAGGTGTTTTCCCCGGTGGATGGCTACGTGACGAATCTGAACGTGTATCGCGGCGACTACGCGACGGCGGGCACGGCGAAGCTCGCCATCGTCGATAGTCATTCGTTCTGGGTCTATGGCTATTTCGAAGAGACCAAGCTGCCGCATGTGAAGATCGGCGACAAGGCGCACATTCGTTTGATGAGCGGCGGCGAGCTCACGGGTCACGTCGAGAGCATTTCGCGCGGCATTTACGATCGCGACAATCCGCAAAGCCGTGAGTTGCTCGCGGATGTGAACCCGACGTTCAACTGGGTGCGGCTTGCGCAACGCGTGCCGGTGCGCGTGAAGATCGATGATGTGCCGGAAGGCGTGCTGCTCGCGGCGGGGACGACTTGTACGGTGGTGATTGGGGCGATGTGAGGTACGAAAGCCCGTTCCGCTTTCGCCAGAAACGGGCTTTCTCAAGCAAGACCAAGCCTTACTTCAAAACCACTTTCACATCGAAATACTTGGCCGCGAACCGGTCGATGCTCCCATCGTCCTTCAACTCCTTCAGCGCGCGATTGAGCGCATCCTTCAGCGCCTTATCGTTCTTGCGCACGCCGAAGCCGACGCCTGATCCGAGCAGCTTGTCATCCGACACAGCCGGTCCCGCGAACGCGAAACCCGCGCCTTGCGGCTGCTTCAAAAAGCCCTTCGATGCCGCCTCGGCATCTTGGAACGCGGCATCCAGACGGCCCGTCGCGAGATCCGCGTAGATCTGATCCTGCGCCTGATACGACTCGACATCTATCCCCGCCGGCGCCCACTTCGCCTTCGCGTATGTCTCCTGAATCGAGCCTTGCAGCACGCCCACGCGCTTGCCCTTCAGACCATCGACGCTCGGCAGGATCGTGCTGCCCTTCTTCGCGACGAGCTGGTTGGGAATCGTATAAATGGGATCGGTGAAGTCGATCGCGACGCGCCGCTTGTCCGTGATCGTCATGTCGGAGTTGATGGCGTCGAACTTGCGCGCCTGCAAGGCCGGAATCAGGCCGTCGAACGAATTTTCGACCCACACGCATTTCGTCTTCAGCTTCGCGCACACCGCGTTGCCGATGTCGATATCGAAGCCCGTCAGTTCACCCGACGGCGTCTTGGATTCGAACGGCGCGTAAGACGCCTCCACGCCGAAGCGCAGTTCCTTCATGCTGTCGGCGGCATGCGCGTCGAGCGTTGCCATGCCTGCCGCCGCGGAAACGCTCACGAGCGCGAGCGCGGCAAACCTGCGATTGAGCCATTGCAGTTTAATCAAGTCCATCTCCTTCCAGTTCGATTCGTTCGTCTCTGTTAGATGCCGCATGCCGCCAGCGTCCGAAGCATCGCTGCACGGAAAGCCATGCTCAAACGTCTCGGCGATGATCGCTGCGCCGCATCAAACACAGGGCCGCGATTGTAGCGCGGTCGCGGCAACAGACTGTGGAGATAACGTGGACGGGGAAGTTGCAAGTGGTGGTCGCGTTCATGCAAGTACAAATGGACGGTCGGGTGCGCGGTCAAGTGCATGCGGCAAGTTCAAGCTAGAGCCCAAACGCAAATGCACGGGCAAGCCCACGCACAAGTGCAAACACGCGACAGATCGCGAAGGCGTGCCACCCACCTCGATAGAAATGTCGGCAATGTGCCGCCCAATAATCGCGACTGATGTGCCGGCCACAAGCACGACTCGACGCTCGAACAAACGTGCAAGCGCCACCGCAAACGCCAGCGCTCAATCGAGCGCAGCCAGCGTAGCCTCGGTCGTATCGACGACCATCAGCCCCGCGCGCAATCCCGCCTTGACCCGAGCATTGGGAAACACGATCCGCTCTTCATCGTGCGATACGCGATACCGGTAATCCCCATCATGCGCGAGCTCGGTGCCCGCTGGAAACGCCGTGAAATTCGGCACGTCGCCAGCTACGTTCAGCACGAACGCATCGCTTTGCTTGTCGATCTGCGCGACCACGGAAAATACGCGCAACGGCGCATCCGCGTCCGGCCGCTCACCGCCTATCAGACGACGCAACGCCGCATCCGATGCCGCGAAACGCGTGAGATCGTTCGCGCCGAAAGGACGCACCTTGCCGAGCTCCAGCGTGCAGGCAAGCGCGTTGCAAGCCTGCGCCGTGAAGTATGAAAACGTATTGTTCTTCTCGCGATGCAAAAGCACCGCCTGCAAGCGCGCATCGCGCAGCCAGTCGAACATCGCGCGTGCGAGCGGTGCGCCGGTGTGCGGCAGCAAGGCGAACTGCTCGAATACCGAGGCGCGTATCGCCGTGTGCATGTCGATATGCCATCGCGCATGCGTGACGCCCTCGAAGAACGCCAACGCACTCGCTTCGAGCGACGCCGCGCGCGGCGCTTCCCGGCTCTGCGTGAACTTCGCATGGCGGCCGCTAAAAAGCCGGTTCAGATCGTCGTCGATATACCGCTCACCCGCGCGCATCGCCTCGATGTTGCCGAGAATCACCAGCATGCGCGCGGCAAGTGGCGCCGCGCCGCTCGCGATATCGGCAACGAGCCGCGACAGCATTTCGATGGGCGCGGTTTCATCGCCATGAATGCCCGCCGATGCAATCACGCTTTGCGATGCCTCGTTCGCCGCGGGTTCGAGCAGCAGCACGCCATCGTCCTGCCAGGTCCAGCGCACGCCCGAAGGCGCGACGCCGAAGGTTTGCGACGGCTGCGCGCCCGACAGCGTGAAGCGCAAAAAATCGTTCAGCAGCAAGGCATCAGCGCTGGAAGTCATAGATCGATCCGAGCGAGAGAATGGCCGTCAATTCATCGAGCGCGGTGCGCGACTGATCGAGCAATTGCGGATCGGCGAGATCGGCGGGCGCGAGGCGATCGCGATAATGTGTGTCGATCCACGCATCGAGGCGGGTGAAGAGCGCGTCGTTCATCCAGACATCGCGATTGACGGCCGCGTGCTCCACGTCGTTCAGCTCGACGCGCAAGCGCAGACACGCCGGGCCGCCGCCGTTTTTCATGCTCTCGCGCAGATCGAAGACGAGCACTTCGTCGATCGGCGTGGATCGCTCGCCCAGCGAATCCAGATACGCGGCCACGCGCTCGTTCTCGCGGCATTCCTGCGGCACGACGAGCACTTGCTTGCCCTGAACGTTCGACAGCAACTGACTGTTGAAAAGATACGACGAGACCGCATCCGCGACGCTCACTTCGCTCTCCGGCACTTCGAGCGCCGTGAAGACCGCGCCACGCGCCGCGAGCTTCGCGCTCAGTTCGTCGTACACGCTGTGTTGATCGACGAACGCGCGCTGATGGCAAAACAGCGTCGTGCGATTGCCGACCGCGATGACATCGTTGTGGAACACGCCGGCATCGATCACATCGGGCGATTGCTGCGCGAAAACGGTCGCCGACTCATCGAGTTCATGCAGACGCGCGACGGCCCGGCTCGCCTCCAGCGTCTGCCGCGCGGGATAGCGTTGCGGCTGCGGTCCCTGCGCATATTCGCTGCGTCCGTAGACAAAGAACTCGACGCCCTTCTCCCCATACTCGCGCGCAAAACGCGTGTGATTCGCCGCGCCTTCGTCGCCGAGCGCGGGCGTGCCGGGCAGCGCGTGATGAATGCGAAAGCGCGCTTCGTCGACGAAGATCGAGGCGAGCGAACGGCGCGTTTCGCCATGCTCGATCGCGCGATGTAGCTTCGCGGCGAGATTCGCGGGCGTGAAGTGGACGCGGCCATCGGCGGTGTCGGCGGAAGGACTGACGGTCGCGGCGTTGGCGGTCCACATCGCCGATGCGGAACTGGCCGCCGCCAGCAGTTCGGGCGCTTCGCGAGCGGTGCGCGCGATGACCGTGGCATCGTCGCCGGAAAAGCCGACATCGCGCAGAAGACGCACGGAAGGCCGTTCGAGCGGCGGCAAGACGCCTTGCTTAAAGCCGAGATCCGCCAGCCGCTTCATCTTGCGCAAGCCCTGCTTCGCGGCGGCCTTCGGGTTCGCCACCGACTTCTCGTTGCTGCGCGACGCGACGTTGCCGAACGACAGCCCCGCGTAGTTGTGCGTCGGGCCGACCAGCCCGTCGAAGTTTGCTTCGAATGAAGACATCCTTGATCCTTCGCGGTTCTTTAGAACGTGAGTCCCGGCGACACGCTCGCGGGCATCTGCAGTTGCGCGCTTTCCACCGATGCCATCGGGTACGAACAGTAATCCGCCGCATAGTACGCGCTCGGCCGCTGATTGCCCGAGCGCCCGATGCCGCCGAACGGCGCCGCCGACGAAGCGCCGTTGGTCGGCCGGTTCCAGTTGACGATGCCCGCGCGAATGGTGCGCTGAAAGTGCGTCCACGCGGCTTCGTCGTCGGCGAGCAAGCCCGCCGAGAGACCGTAGGCCGTATCGTTCGCGCGTTCGATGGCCTCGTCGAAAGTCCGGTAGCGCGTGACCTGCACGAGCGGCCCGAAATGCTCTTCGTCGGGAACGTCGGCCGCGTGGGTCACATCCAGGATAGCCGGCGTGACAAAGCCCAGATGCGCCGCGCGCTGCTTCATCTCGAGCACGGGCGCCGCGCCCGCTTCGATCAGATGCGCCTGCGCCTTGAGGAGCCGCGTCGCCGCGCGCGCCGAGATCACCGCGCCCATGAACGGCTGCGGATCTTCGTTGTAAGCGCCAACGCGAATGTTCGCACTCACTTCGGCGAAGCGCTGCATGAAGCGCTCGCCAAAGGCATCGTCGGGAACGAAGAGACGGCGCGCGCACGTGCAACGCTGTCCCGCCGACAAGAACGCCGATTGAATGGTGTGATGCACGGCGGCGTCCACGTCGTCCGTATGCGCGACGACGAGCGGATTGTTGCCGCCCATTTCCAGCGCGAGCACGATCTCCGGCCGCCCACCGAACTGGCGATGCAACAGCGTGCCCGTATCCGAACTGCCGGTGAAGAAAAGCCCGTCGATTTGCCGATGATTCGCCAGCGCCACGCCTGTGTCCTTCTCGCCCTGCACGAGATTCAACACGCCGGCGGGCAAGCCTGCTTCGCTCCACAAAGCGACCGTCGCTGCAGCCACGCCCGGCGCGAGTTCCGAAGGCTTGAACACGACCGCGTTGCCCGCGATGAGCGCCGGCACGATATGACCATTGGGCAGATGCCCCGGAAAGTTGTACGGCCCGAACACGGCGACGACGCCATGCGGCCGATGCCGCAACACGGCGACGCCATCGGCCATGGGTGCGCGCTTCTCGCCGGTGCGCTCGTGATAGGCCTGCACGGAGATATCGACCTTGGCGGCCATCGCAGCCACCTCGGTGCGCGCTTCCCACAACGGCTTGCCGGTCTCGCGGCCGATGGCGTCGGCGAGCGCTTCCTTGTTCTCGTTCAACGACGCGGCGAAGCGGCGCGCAATGGCGACGCGTTCATCGAAACTCACCGCCGACCAGGACGCAAACGCGCGCCGCGCCGATGAAACCGCGCGCTCGACATCGTCGGCCGAAGCACTGTTGCCTTGCCAGACGACCGAGTCCGTCGCCGGGTTGCGCGAGGCGAACGCCGCACCCTTGCCTTCGAGCCACTCGCCGCCTATATACAACTGATTCTGGATAGTCATGTCGTTTCTCTTTACTTGGCGCGCGGATAAGACGTGAGCACGCGCACGGCATCGCCTGCGGTTACGCGCAGGGCATCGGCTTCTTCCTGAGTCAGCAGGAACTCGCCGTCATCGACCGCGCCAACGGTCGCGCCGCAGCGAAACCCTTCGAGCAGCGTGTTCGACACGAGACTGCGCGCATCGCTTTCGATGGCGGCATCGCGCACGCCGATCCTCACTTCGGCCAGCACGCTTTCACGCACCGTGCGCAAATCCGCGACGTGACATTCGAGCACGGGACCGGCATCGAAGATATCGACGTGATTCTCGTAGCGCAGCCCTTCGGCTTCGAGCATCTTGCGCGCGGGCGCGGTATCGCGATGCGTGATGCCGACCGCATCGCGCGCGGCATCGGGCAACAAGTCGAGGTACACGGGATAACGCGGCATCAGTTCCGCCACGAACGACTTCTTGCCATGCGAGCTGAGATAGTCCGCTTCGTTGAAATCGATCTGATAAAAATGCGAGCCGACCGCGTTCCAGAATGGCGACTCGCCGTTGTCATCGAAATGACCGCGCAACTCGGCGCACAGACGCTGCGGAAACCGCGAAGTGAATTGCGCGATGAACATGAAGCGCGAGCGCGACAGCAAACCGCCGACACCCGCCGTGCGATAACGCGGGCTCAAAAACAGCGAGCACACTTCCGCGTAACCGGTGAGGTCGTGCGAGATGTTGAGCAGCGACATACGCGTCCATACGCCCAGATCCTTGCTCGCATGCACGACCGTTGCCACGCGATAGTTGTAGAACGGCTGCTCCAGTCCGACTTCCGTTTCGATGCCGCAAACGCCCGCGATATCGCCCGTCGCGGTGTCTTCCATCACGAAGAGATAGCCTGCCTCGAAAGCCTCGGCGGCATCCGCAAGCGTGCGGCGCGCGCGTTCGACGCGCGCGGCGAGCGCCTCGCGATCCGGCTTGAAGGTGGTCAGGCCCGGCCCCGTTTCGAGGGCAAGCGCGACGAGTGCGTCGACATCTCGCGGCCGCACAGAGCGCACGACGATCATTGCAATTCTCCCGAAGCCTGATGCAAGGGCACGGCACGCACCGTCTCTTTCTCCTGCACGCCGAGCGCCGCGCGCGCGTCGGCGCTCAAGGCCGCGCCGTCGGACCGCGTGCCCGCCAATGGTGCGACGATCGCGCGAAATTCGTGCGCGCCGCCCGCGGCCACGAGATACGGCGCGGCGCGTGAACCGGCAAGCGCGCCATCGCGCACCGTGCGCAATTCGCCCGAACTCGCCGATGCGCTCTTGTCCACGGCTATCGTCAACACCGGGCCAGCGTCGAAGATATCGACGAAACGGTCGGGCTCGAAGCCCTCTTCCAGATGGATGTCGTATGCAAGGAGCGTGCTTTCGTTCGGCTCGCCGAGGACGCGCTGCGCTTCGCCTGGCAAGAGCGGTACATAGATGGGATAACTCGGCATGACTTCGGCAATGAACGTGCGGCTGCGTCCACCCGATTCGAGTTCCACCTGCTCGAAGTCGCGGCTGAAGAACTTGCGTCCCACTGCTTCCCAGAACGGCGACGCGCCGGTGTCGTCGCTGACGCCGAGCATCAGCGAGAAGACTTCGCTCGAAAAGCGCTTGCGGTTCGCGGCGATATACAACATGCGCGAACGCGACAGCAAATGCGCCGCCGCTTCGCCTTCGGGCGTGCGCAGCGACGGATCGATATAAAAGCCCGTGAGACGGCTCTTGCCCGTGAGTTCGTGCGACATCGTGAGCGCGTGAATCTTGCGATTCACCTTGAGTTCGCGCGATGCGTGGATCAGCGCGTCGTTACGAAACGCGTAGAACGGCTCCGAGTACCCTGCCGACGCGACGATGCTCGACGTCCCGAGCAGCTTGCCCGTCGCTGAATCCTGCATCACGAAGAGATAGAACTCCTCGCCGGGCAAATCCACCTCGGCGCGAAACGAATCTTCCGAGAGCGCAACGCGCGTTTCGAGCGCGCGGCGGTCGCGCGGCAGCGAATGCAGCACGGGTTGCGCCGCACGCGCCATCCGTTCGAGCTCGTCGAGATCGGAGAGTCTTGCGGGACGAACGAATAGCATCATCGGGTCCTGTTAGCGAGTGACGGCGGACGCGTTCACGAGCTGGCCGATTGCCTGCTCGATACGCGCGAAGCCTTCGTCGAGATCGGCCATCGGCATGATGAGCGACGGCGCGAAACGCAGCACGTTGGGGCCGGCGATCAGCATGATCACGCCATTCGCCGCTGCCGCATTGAGCACGTCCTTCGCGCGGTCCTTGTAAGCGTCGTTGAGTTCCGCGCCGATCAGAAGACCGCGACCGCGAATCTCCCTGAACATGTTAAAGCGCTCGCCAATCCGCTGCAGATGCGCCTTGATCGCGCGGCTGCGCGCTTCCACGCCTGCGAGCACCGTTGGATCGCTGATCAGTTCGACGACCTTTTCCGCAATCGATGCGCCAAGCGGATTGCCGCCATACGTCGTGCCGTGCACGCCGACCGAGAAATGGCTTGCGATCGCTTCGGTGGTCAGCATCACGCCGATGGGAAAACCGTTGCCCAGCGCCTTCGCGCTCGTGAGAATGTCGGGCGTCACGCCATACTGCATGTATGCGTAGAACGTGCCCGTGCGGCCGACGCCCGTCTGCACTTCATCGAAAATCAGGAGTGCGCCGTGCTTGTCGCAGGCTCGGCGCAGACCCTCGAGGAACGCGGGATCGGCGGGCAGCACGCCGCCTTCGCCTTGCACCGGCTCGACGATCACCGCGCACGTGTCCGGACCGATGGCTTCGACGGCCTTCGCGAGATCGTTATACGGCAGATGCCGAATGCCTTGCGGCTGCGGCCCGAAGCCTTCCGCGTATTTCGGCTGGCCGCCCACGCTCACCGTGAAGAAAGTGCGGCCATGAAACGATTGCGTGAACGAGACGATGCCGATCTTCTCCGGACCGAATGTGTCGATGGCATAACGGCGCGCGAGCTTGAGCGCGGCTTCGTTGGCTTCGGCGCCCGAGTTGGCGAAGAACGCGCGATCCGCGAAAGTGAGGTCCGTGAGGCGTTTCGCGAGGCGCAACACCGGCGCGTTGGTGTAGCCGTTGCCGATATGCCAGAGCTTCTCGCCCTGCTCGTGCAAGACCTTGAGCAGTTCGGGATGCGCATGACCGAGCGCCGTGACCGCTATGCCGCCCGCGAAGTCGATGTAGTCTTTTCCTTCGGTATCCCACACGCGAGAGCCGCGGCCTTTTTCCGGCACGAAACTCGCCGGCGAAAACACCGGCACCATGACTTCGTCGAACGTATCGCGGCTTACCTTGATCTCGCTCATGCTGTGCTCCTCGTCTGCCATTGCAATGCCTCCGATATTAGGCAATCGCGCGCCATCCGTCTTGCGCGTTCGCGACATGCTTCGAGGGCTTTTCGCGGAACGGCGCGTGCAAGACCGCAGCGCAATGCCTTGGAGCATGCTTCCCTATCGCAGGATTGCGCGATTTATCCGGCGCATTGATCGCGTATTACCCCCGCCGTACCTCATCTCGTACGCTCGATCTGTAACAAAAGGATTGACCACAACTCGTTGAGGAGGTCCGTATGCAGGTAAATTCGCAAACTGGGTATATGTACGGCGTATCGAATGATGAGCTGACGCGAGATACGAGCGGCTTGCCGCCGGAATCGCTAATACCGGCCGGTACGAGAGCGCTGGCGGCCCCGCCGCCCCCCGTGGGAAGCGAAAATACTCCGCCTGGGAGCGCAGGCACGACGGGAGGCCCGCAAACGCCGCCAGCAACGCCACCCACCTTTCAGGGGCAGAACGTATTCACGCGCTATACGCCAAACGGATATTCTGTCTCCGCGAAGGGAGGAAGCTGGATCACGCTTCGCCCCGACTTGGTCGCGCAGACAATCACCAATCGATTCGGCATGCTGGGAAATAACGTTCTCGCGATTGAAGGCAAATTGCAGGCTCATCAGGAGCTAACGGCGGACGAAATCGTCGCTCTAAGGCGGTTCGCTGTCGCGACGGAATATCTCGCGCGTATCGATCCCGCGCTCAAGAGCATGCTGGACACACCGTCCACCCATACTCAAGACGAAGTGCAGATCAGCTATGTAGGCGGGCCGATTATCCGGACGGACTATACGCAAGCCGAAGTTCTCGAAATGACGTCCGAGGCTCTCAAAAATCCCCTCACGTCCTTCGTAAAAAGCTCGCAGGATCTCGGTAAGAAGCTGGCAAGAGGAGAAGCGCTTACTCCCGAAGAGGCATCGACCATAGAACGGTATACCGGCGTGGCGGACCAGTTCATGGCATTGACGCCTGCTGGCTGGGCCATGAAAGTTGCCGGTATGTTGACTGGCGGCTTGAATCAAGTCTTAGAAGGAAAGCCACTTACGAGAGCATTAGCGCACGAGTTGCTCGACGAGTTGAACGTGCGGCCGGACTTGGGAGCCGTGCAAAGCGCACGAAACGAGACGCCGCCTGCAACACCTTCGACGCCGTTCGTCAAGCGGCCTGTACATCTCCAGGACGGGCGCATCGGGTACCTGTTGGGGCCGACCAAACCACCGCGCATGCGCCCGGAACAACCCGGTACCTCCGGCGTTTCGACAGCCGGGGGCGGCAGCACGACACGGCCGCCTGCCCGCCAGCTCGGCCAGCGCGATGTCGAGAAATTGGCCGGAAAAGGCCCGCTCAAATTACGTGCACCCACCGATCAGGCGGCCGAACAGCAACGAATGAATTCGTTACGCGTCCGGTTCGAATACTATCGGCACGACAGAGACGTCTCCGACATGGCCGCGCCGATGGACGCCACCGAAGCGCGATACGATCAACGTCGCGACGTGCTGAACGTAGGCGAGACAAAGGATGCGACCTCGTACGACAGCAAAATGAAGATGTTCACCGGCACTTATTGGGACAAGAAAGGCGTTTCGCTCAAGAACACCGATCAGATCATCAGTATCGACAATGGCCGGGAGGGAGTCGGTGCGATCGCGGTGCCGTACTCGAAGATTCCGCGCGGGGGAACCGTCCTCGTGACTGCAGGCACCCTGTCCGGATGTTCCGTGGTGATAGCATCGGACGGACGGAACTTTTATGCATACCACGCCGGCACCAATCGCGCAGGACCAGGATGGACGACCTCTGCGGACGGCGCCGCTGAAATCGTCCGAGCGCACAACGCAATGCGCCCAGATAGCCCGGTCGTTGCTTCTGCCTCGCCCGGCGGTCAAGACCTGATGAACGTCGGCAATAAGTATCCATTCTCGGTGATCGTTTATAACGGCAAATCGGGAAGCCTGACGAATCCGAGTACTGGCAACTCCGCTGAACGAATGTCGATGTTCGACTACTTCGAACCCGACAACTCGAAGAGCGTGGTAGGCACTGGAGAAGCGGTCATCTCCAAGGACATGAACGGCACCGTCTCGGTCCGCGTCCTGGCGGAAAAAGGAACGTTGAGCGATCCCAAGTCGGGGCCGGACGGAATGACGACCAAGTACACGATGCAAATGAGAAAAACGAGCGTCTATACCTTGCCGGCGGCGACTTTGTAAAAAAAGCGGCGGTGCAAAACTTCGTGATTCGCTCGATGCGTCAATTGACCGGCGGACAGGCTCCGTGTCGGTCGATGGCGTGCGCCGCGAGGCACCTCGTCAATTGCGCTGGCCGCTGTCATCGGGCGGTTCGATGAGCGCGCCGCCGCGCGGTTCGTCGACCACGCCGCCGCGCTGCTTCTCGATCCAGTTGCGGCGCTCCTCGCGCGGCGTCACGCCGAAACGGTCGCGATAAGCATTCGAAAAATGCGCCGCCGATGAAAAGCCGCATGCGAGACTGATCTGCACGACCGACTTGCTCGTGCGCTGCAATTGCGTGCGCGCCTTGGTGAGCCGCAGATTGAGGTAGTACTTCGATGGCATCGCGCCCAGGTATTGGCGGAACAGCCGTTCGAGCTGCCGCCGCGAAATGCCGATGAGGTTCGCGATTTCATCGGTGGCGAGCGGGTCTTCGATATTCGCTTCCATGAGCTGCAAGGCGTCGTTCAGACGCGGATGACGCTCGCCCGGCGCGGTCACGAACGGAATGCGCTGCCGCTCCGTGCCCGCGCGCAACACGCCGACGCCAAGCGAATCGGCGATGCGTTCGGCAAGATCCTGGCCGTGATCGCGCGCGATCATCGCCAGCATGAAGTCGATGCTCGCTTGCCCGCCCGCGCAGGTCGCGCGATTCCGGTCGATCTCGAAGATCTGCTGCGAGACGATGGCGCGCTCGAACTGCTCGGTGAATTGCTGATACGTTTCCCAGTTCACCGCGACGCGATACTGCGCGAGTTGTCCCGCCATGGCGAGCCACCAGACACCGTGATGGATGCCGGAAACGAGCGGCGTGCGGGGCGCCACGCGCGCGAGGCTTGCCAGAAAGAGGCGGTAGTCGGCGAACTGCTGGTAGCGCTCCGAGATCACGATGAGCCAGTCGCACTGCACCGCGTCGTTGAAGGCGCAATCGGCAGGCATGTGCGCGCCGCCCGAGAGCGACACCGGCCGGCCGTCCCACGAACAGATACGCCATTCGTAAAGCCTGTGCCCGTCGATCTCGTTGGCGAGCAGAAGACTGTCGATGATCGGCGCGATGCCGCTCATGGATACCGGCGGCAGCGCCACGATCACGACCTGCAACGGCCCGGACGAGACCGCGGAACCCGGCGGCGACAGCCCCACCTTACTTGAGACTGCCGGACAGGAATTGACGCAGGCGGTCGCTTTTCGGCGCGCTCAGCACATCGGCGGGTGCGCCCTCTTCCTCGGTGCGTCCCTGATGCAGAAACATCACGTGATTCGACACGTTGCGCGCGAAGCCCATCTCGTGCGTGACGACGATCATCGTGCGGCCTTCCTCCGCGAGCTTCTGCATGACCTTCAGCACTTCGCCGACGAGTTCGGGATCGAGCGCGGACGTAGGTTCGTCGAAGAGCATGACATCGGGATGCATGGCAAGCGCGCGCGCAATCGCCACGCGCTGCTGCATGCCGCCCGACAAATGCGACGGATACTGCTTCTCCACGCGCGGCGGCAAACCCACTTTCTCCAGATACGTACGCGCGCGGTCCTCGGCTTCCTTCTTCGACAATCCGAGTACGTGGATGGGCGCTTCCATCACGTTTTCGATGGCGGTCATGTGCGACCACAAATTGAAGTGCTGAAACACCATCGCGAGTTTGGTGCGCACGCGCTGCAACTGCTTGTGATCGGCGACATCGAGATTGCCGGCCTTGTCCGCCTTCGTGCGCACGGGTTCGCCGTCGACGACGATCTGCCCCGCGTTGGGCTTCTCCAGAAAGTTGATGCAGCGCAGGAACGTGCTCTTGCCCGAACCGCTCGCGCCGATGATGCTGATGACATCGCCCGCGCGCGCCGAGAGCGACACGCCCTTCAGCACTTCGTTGTCGCCGTAGCGCTTGTGAATGTCACTGGCGACGAGCTTGGTCGCGACGTCTTTGGCGGTAGGCTCCAACGCTTTCTCCTCGGATGATGGCTTGTCGTGATGCATGGCTTCGGATTTTACCGCTCGTCAACGGCTCGCCGGTCTCAAATAGCCGAGCCAGCGCCGCTCCGCGCGCCGGAACGCGGCCACGAGCGCGAACGAAATCGCGAGATACAACAGCGCCGCAATGCCGAACGATTCGAACGACTGATACGTGGCGGAGTTGGCGTCTCGCGCGACCTTCAGGATGTCGGGCACGGTGGCGGTGAACGCGACCGTCGTGGCATGCAGCATCAGGATCACCTCGTTGCTGTACAAAGGCAAGGCGCGGCGCAGCGCGGATGGCAAGATTACGCGGCGATACATCGTGAAGCCGCTCATGCCGTAGGCGCGCGCCGCTTCCACTTCGCCGTGCGGAATCGCGCGAATCGCGCCCGCGAAGATCTCGGTCGTGTAGGCGCAGGTATTGAGCGCGAAGGCGAGGATCGCGCAATTGAAGCCGCTTTTGAAGAACGCTTCGAGAAGCGACTGCGAGCGCACGAATTCGAGGCTGTACATGCCCGTGTAGAGCAGCAGCAACTGCACGTAGAGCGGCGTGCCGCGAAACACGTAGGTGTAGAGACGCACGGGCGTCGAGAGCCAGCGGCGCTTCGACACGCGCGCGCAGGCGAGCGGCACGGCGGCGCAAAAGCCCGTCGCGATCGATGCCGCCAGCAGCCACAACGTGACGACGAGACCCGACGCGCGCATGCCGTCGGAGTACAGGAACGGGCGCCAGTATTCGGCAAGGATCTGGATCATGGCGAGCGTGAGTGGTCAAAGTTCGGCGTGCCGCACGCCAATGGAATAGCGGCGTTCCAGCGCCATCAGCACCAGATTCGAAGCGCTCGTGATCGCGAGATAGATGAGCGCCGCGACGAGGATGAAGAAGAACATGTCGAAGGTGCTCTTGCCCGCATCCTGCGCCGCCTTGACGACATCCGCGAGCCCGATGATCGACACGAGCGCCGTCGCCTTCACCAGCACCTGCCAGTTGTTGCCGATGCCCGGTAACGCAAAGCGCATCATCTGCGGAAAAAGAATGCGGCCGAACACGCGCATGCCGCTCATGCCGTAGGCGCTACCCGCTTCGAGCTGGCCGCGCGGCACGGCGAGGAACGCGCCGCGAAAGGTCTCGGTGAAGTACGCGCCGTAGATGAACCCGAGCGTCAGCACGCCGGCCGTGAAGGGGTCCATGTCGAACTGGTCCCAGCCGAAGGCATCGGTGACGCGATTGATCGCGATCTGAATGCTGTAGAACAAGAGCAGCATGAGGACGAGATCGGGAACGGAGCGGATGAGTGTCGTGTAGGCGGTGGCGATAGCGCGCAGCGCCCCATGCCGCGACAACTTGGCCGTCGCGCCCGCAAGTCCGAGCAGCACCGCCACGAGAAGCGACAGCACCGCGAGCGCGAGCGTTTCCCTGGCGCCCGCCCAGAGGAGCGGACCGAAACCGTGTAAAGACAAGGAGCGCCTCCAATTCGTTCTTCGATTGGCGGCGATCCTCGCAAGCTAAAAATAATCGCTCAAAGCGCAAGCTGGCTTGTATTGCGATGCAGCATCCGTGTGTGGAGGCAGTCGAGACGCCGCTGCGTACGCGAGCGCGGATCGGAACCCGCGCACGCACGACGTTGAAAAATCGCGCTTTCAGGTCGCATTTTCGATACACGCGTCGGCGTCCGGACGATGACCTATCGTGGCCGCGTCGCGTTCAATCCGCTGGCAGCGCGCGCACGAGTTGCGCGACCTGGCCGTTGGCCACCGCGATATCGGCGCTTTCCTGCAGCAGCGGCAGGAAACGTTCGGCGAAGGCGGCGTCGCGAGTTTCGGAGCGGAACATCGCGGCCACCGCTTTCGCGTGCTCGATGCGCGCCTCGGGCGTGGCTTCACGGTCGTCGAGGACGTCGTCGATGGCGGCGATCACGGCCGACAAGGGCGAGAGCCATTTATAAGCCGAACCGTTGATCACGATCTGCAGGAACTCGCCGGGCGACACCGCGCCGAACTCGGCCTCGTGGCGCGCGCGCATGTGCGCGAGCACGCTGCGATGAAGCGTGAGCAGCGGATGACGGACATCGCGAAGAAAAGCGCTTGCTGTCTGGTCGTTCATGGTCGTGGCTCCTTGAGGTCAGCCCACCAGATAAGGACGATACCGGCGATTCCAACCCGCTCAGTGGCCGCGCGTCCTGCTTGCGTAGCGGATGAACTCGGCAGCCGAGAGCGGCGGCGAGAAGAGCCAGCCTTGACCGAACTTCGCGCCCCGCGCTTGCAGATACGCCGCCTGTTCCTCGCGCTCGATGCCCTCGGCGATCACCTGCACGTCGAGCGTCTCGGCCATGTCGACGATATGCGAGGCCACGCTGCTCGATGCCGCGTCCTGACCGATGGTATCGACGAACGATTTGTCGATCTTCAGGCCATCCACGCGAAAGTTCTGCAAATGCGACAGGCTCGAATAGCCGGTGCCGAAGTCGTCGAGATAGACCGCGTGCCCCGCATCGCGGAACGCGCTGATGACTTCCTTCGCGGCGGCGGCATCGAGGAAACTGCGCTCGGTCGCTTCGATGCGAATCTGCTGCGGCCGCACGCCGACCCGCGCCACCGCCGGGCGCAGCACGTCGAGAAAACGGTGCGTCGTGAGATCCGGCACGGACAGATTCACGGACACGTAGTAATCGCGATAGCGTTTGAGAAACTCGCCGAGTTCGAAGAGCACGGTGTCGAGCACCTGATCGGTGATGGCCTGGATCAGCCCGCCATGCTCCGCGAGCGGAATGAAGTGATCCGGCCGCACGATCCGGTCATGATGCTTCCAGCGCACGAGTGCTTCCGCGCCGACGCAACGCCGCGTGGTGAGATCGACGATAGGCTGATACGCGACGATGAACTGATGCCGCCGCACCGCGTCGCTCAACTGACCGCGCGGCGAGAGCCTTCTCACGATGAACCATGCGGCCCAGGCCGCGCACGCGAGACCCGCGCCCATGCCGCCGAGCAGCCATCCCCACGGCAAGGTGGAGACACGCTGCCTGAAGGTCTGATGCGGCGCGCTCACGACCACCGCGAGCGGCAGCGACACGGACCGGCGCACGACCCACGACGCGCAGTCAGGCCCGGGCGATGGTGTGCGATAAACGGCGAGGATGGCGGCGGTATCGGTGGCGGGCGTGCGCGCGATCACGCGGCTCGCTTCGGTGTTGATGACCGCGAGACTCGCGGGCGCGCTCGCGTTGTCGCGACCATCGAGATAGAGCGAAGGATCGGCGGCGACGTAGAAACCGTCGCGGCCCATGACGAGCGACTCCTTGCCGCCCGGCAAACGCGAGAGCGCATACCAGGCGCTCACGCCGTCGCGCGAACGCCAGTCTGGAGCCGGCAGCGTGAGCCCTTCGAGCGTGCCCGCCGACACCGCGCCCAGAAGCGACGAGCATTGCCAGCGGCCGTCGTGATCGTAGGCGCCCGCATCGCGCACTTGGGTATGTGTCAGCGCGATGCGCCTGAGTTCGTGGAGATAGATCGTCGAGCATGGCGTGGCGCTCACCTTGCCGATTTCGCCGAGCGCGCCCGACAGGCGGCGCGTCACGTCTTCCGCCCGAAACAGCGCGGCGGCGGCGGCGGTGTTCAGCAATTCGACCCGCTCCTGCCGGCGGCTGCGCTCCGCCAATAAAAAGCCGATGCCCGCCGGTGCGAGCGCCGCAGTCACCACGATGACGATCAGAAGCGCCGCCAGCGCCCCACGTTGGAATTTGTTCATTGCATGTTATGGTCCGCGGCGCGTTGGGTGATACTGGTCTTACGCCGCACGCGCTTTGAGCGCGTTTTTCGTTCGGATGCTCGACTCGGCGGGGCGCGCGCAGGGCGGCGCCGTCCGCCGTCCCGGACAGACGACTAAGTGTAGGGGGCAGCGCCCGCCCGGTTCAACGCTTTCTTTAACCTATAAGTCGCCGGCTTGGTGGGTTGGCGCACGGCCCGCAGGCCCTTTTTTTGCCTCGGCCGGTCGTGCGAGAATCCGCCTATCACTTTTGCTCCAGAAACGACGATGAACGCACAGAGCGCCACCGCGCCGATCATTCGCGACGCCGCATCCGGCGATTTCGACGCCATCGCGCGCATCTATGCGCATTACGTCGACCATGCGCTCGCCACCTTCGAGGAAGTCCCGCCATCGCCCGATGAAATGCGTTCGCGTCAGGCGGCCATCGTGGCTGCAGGCTTGCCTTATCTAGTCGCCGAGATCGATGGCGAAGTGGCCGGATATGCCTATGCGTCGGCGTATCGGGCGCGCTCGGCGTATCGGCATACGATCGAAGACTCCATCTATATCGCCGAGGGCTTTCATGGCCGCGGTCTCGGCTACACGCTTCTCAGCGCGCTGATCGACCGATGCGAGGCCGGGCCCTGGCGTCAGATGGTCGCGGTCATTGGCAACAGCGGCAACGCGGCGTCGATTGCGCTGCATACGCGGCTCGGCTTCGGACATGTGGGCGTGCTGCGCGATGTCGGCTTCAAGCATGGCCGATGGGTCGACTCCGTGCTGATGCAACGTGCGCTCGATGCGTCGGCGCCGGTCATCGACGGGAAGAGTTGAGCACGCCTTGCCGACCTACACACTCGCCTCCCCCGTCAGCGCTGAAATCGATATCCGCAAAAGCCGCTTTATCGCGCTCGCGATTCCCGTCGCCGACCGCGACGCGGCCATGCGCGAACTCGAACGGCTGCGCGCCGAGCACCCATCGGCGACGCATGTCTGCTGGGCGCTCTTGGCGGGCGGCCAGTCGGGCATGTCCGACGACGGCGAGCCATCCGGCACGGCAGGCCGCCCGATTCTCGAAGTGCTGCGCCATCACGAAGTCGATGGCGTGCTCGCCGCCGTCGTGCGCTACTACGGCGGCATCAAGCTCGGCGCGGGCGGGCTCGTGCGCGCCTACACCGATGCCATCGCCAGCGCCATGCAACTGGCCGAGCGTGTGGAGCGCATCGAGCAAGGAGTCGTCGAGATCGACATCGATTACGCCGATGAAGCGCGCGTGCGACGCTGGATCGAACAGAACGCCGCCGAACTCGTGGAAAGCGCCTACGGCATGCGCGTGCGGCTCGTCGTCAAGATGGCGGCTGTTGCACGCGAACCCGCTGCCGCCGAATTGCGCGACCTCACCCATGGCCGCGCGAATGTCGAGGTGCGCACTTGAGCGCGTTCGTAATGCGCGTCGAGCCGGCCGGGTTCGTCGTCCCGGTCGATGAAAACGTCTCGCTGCTCGAAGCCGCGCAAAAGGCACGCGTGGCGCTGCCGAGTTCCTGCCGTAACGGCACGTGCCGCGCGTGCATGTGCCGCCTGATCGAAGGCGACGTGCGGTATCGAATAGAGTGGCCGGGGCTGACGGCGGAAGAAAAAGCCGAACGCTGGGTTCTGCCGTGCGTGGCGCTTGCGACGTCAGATGTGGTGATCGAGCAGCCCGAAGCGCGTGAGATGGTGCCTTCGCCGCGCCCTTCACGCTCGCGCGGATTCTGACTCCGCGAACCCGGGTATTCCGGGATTGTCGTCTCGATTCAACGACCTACGATGAACATCCCGAGTCACCGCCAAGCATGTCCGAGTGGAAAGAGGATGCAGGCCGGCTCTCAAAAAGTGTACAATTGCGCTTTGCCCTAAATTCTGGCAGGGCCAGATCAACCGAGAATTCAATGACAAAAGTACTGCTGAAAGAGAATGAGCCTTTCGACGTCGCCATGCGCCGTTTTCGCCGTACCGTCGAGCGCACGGGCCTGATTCAAGAACTCAAGTCGCGCATGGCGTATGAAAAGCCGACCACCGAGCGCAAGCGCAAGAAAGCTGCTGCTGTCGCTCGCCTGCGCAAGCAGATCCGTCGCGCGCAATTGCCGAAGAAATTCTATTGATCGACGTGGGTCTTGAGCCCTCGCCTGCATCAAAGCTGTTCGGAGTCGTTTGAGTTGTCTGGTACAGCGGCCCGATAGCCGGTCATAGCCTTAGTCTGATTAGTCGCGGTTTCGCTCTTGAGTGGCCGTCTGGTCATCGGTGCGAAAGTTCGCGGGTAGTACGCGCACTCGACGTGCGTCCTTCGGACAACGGCTGGCAAGAATGCACAAAGCCTGCATGAGTGAATGCTCATGCAGGCTTTTCGTGCTTGTCGGGGATGAATTTTTCGACGCGGCCTTGTGTTTTGGTTTTTACTTGCAACCAGGATATCGGCGCGCAAAAGCCAAACAAACGCACAAAAGCAAAGAGCCCGGCTTTTACCGGGCTCTTTGCTTTGAAACTTGGTTGCGGGGGTAGGATTTGAACCTACGACCTTCGGGTTATGAGCCCGACGAGCTGCCAGACTGCTCCACCCCGCGTCTGAAGAATTGAATTATAGGCGCAATTTGCTCGCTACGTCAAACGGAGTTTTCATCAAGTCGATGAAACACGCAGAAGTGTTTCGCTTGCGTGCGTTTCTTCGCCAGAATGCAACGCTCGATGGTGCTCCCGCGAAAGCTTATTGAGCAACGGCAGCAAGATGAATGCGATGGCCGCGCCGGCCGTCGCAAGCCATCCCAGTCCGAAGAATAGATGCGTATAAAGCGGCAACGACTGCACCGCATCGAGACTGCCGTTCGGCATGCGCGCCAGATTGGCGACCAAGCTGCCAAGATACTGCGACACGCCCGTCGCCACGAAATACGCGCCCATCATGAAGCCGCTCATGCGTGCCGGCACGTAACGCGCGATCATCGCGAGACCAAGGCCCGACACCAGCAACTCGCCGAGCGAGTAGAGTCCGTACCCCGCCACCATGAACCACGACGACACGCGCCCTTCCACCGCGTAGCGCCCGCTCAATCCGAAGACGAAAAAGCCAATCGCCACGACGACAAAGCCAAGGGCGTACTTCGCCGCAACGGAAATGTCGCGGCCGCTACGCCCGAGGCGTGTATAGGCCAGCGCGAGCATAGGACTCAGCAGCATGATCCAGATCGGATTGAGCGCCTGAAACTGCGCCGCGCTCCAACTGAAGAGATGCCGGCCTGCAATGGAGAACGAAGGATCGACATTGCGCAGGGCGAACAGCGTGAGCGACGTCGACATCTGCTGATAGAACACGAAGAACAGGATGACCTGAAACACGAGGATCAGCGCGGCGACGAGTCCCGCGCGCTCGCTACGATCGCACACGCTCAGCATGTAGCCGAAGATCGCGAGAATCGCGACGCCCGCGCCATACACGCACGTCACGGCCACGGCCTTGTGCTGCAGGATGAACACCGTTGCCAGCGCCAACATCACGCCGCCGCCGATGACCGCGAACAAACGCCTCCAGTTCAAAGGCGCTTCGTCGGGCGCCGAGCCGATATGCGCGAGCGTGCGTCGCATCAGCGCAAAATTCAGAAGTCCGAGCAGCATGCCGCCGCAGCACACCGCAAAGGCCGCGTGCCAGCCCCAGTGATCTTTGATCCACGGCGTGGCGAGCATCGAAAAGGTCGAGCCGATATTCACCGCCATGTAGTAAATGGTGAACGCACTGTCGATACGTGCGATATCGCCTTCGTAAATACGTCGCACGAGATTCGCCGCATTCGACTTGAAAAGCCCATTACCGACGACGATCACGCCAAGCGACGCATACATGAACCCGAGCGCGTCGTATGGCAGTGCCAGCATGAAATAACCGAGTGCAAGCACGATTGCGCCAAGCGTCATCGTGCGCCGCGCGCCGAGCACTTTATCGCCAATCCAGCCGCCTATGGACGGCGCGGAGAAAACCAGCGCGGTAAATGCGCCCCATGTGAGATTGGCGTGCTCGTCGGCGAAACCGATCTTGTCAATCATGAACAGTACGAGCAACGCAGCCATGCCGTAATAACCAAAACGCTCCCACATCTCGATCAAAAAAACCGTGGTGAACGAGCGCGTCTCAGACGTGCCGGGCGGGCGAGTAATCATCGATAAATCCTTGAACAACGATGGGCGAATCAGCGGCGCGAGAAACGTCGCTTCAAAGGGTGATCAGGAAAAAGTCAAATAACTGTAAGGCGAGTTCGAGCGGGAAAATGGGTGATTATCGCAAATCCGCGATGTGGATCTTGGGGAAATTGAGAAACAGGCTATTGCGCGAGTCGCCGCAGCGGATGTCGACAAAAATCCGACGCGCCGGTATTGCATGGCAGACCAACGGCGGATCGCACGGAATTCTCTTGCCAATCTCGCGCTGCACGACAACCGCTGCAATTTGAATTGCGCATATCGCCATGAATCTTTGGGCAACGAGACTTTGCGATGCGATAAACAGCATCGCAATTACGAGCGTAATAATCGTTCGAATTACGTGAAAATGTGCAGCACCACATTCAAAAACGATGACGTATTCCCGTCGTGAACATCAACTGATTTCGGCCGCTCGACGGATCATTGCCATAAACCACCGCTGGCGCCTGCGACGATGCTCTCTGGTAAATCGATTCGAGATAAACATCGGTGCGTTTCGACAGCAGATAATCCACCTGCAGCGCGCCCTCATGCCAGTGCGCGCCGCCGCCGCTGGCATAAACATACATGCCCGCTATCGCGATGGACTGCGTGAGCTTGTAAATGCCGTTGATCTCGTAGTTGTTCAGCCCGAGCGATGGCATGACGTTGCCGGTGTCGGCATCGGTCACGCCAGAATTGACGGTGCGTGAAAAGGCGCCGCCCAGCGTGACCGCACCGAGTTCATAGCTTGCGCCCACGCCGAAAGTATTCTGCTGCTGAACGTTCGCCGAGTAGACCGTGCTGGCCGCGCCGGGAAGCGCCAATGCGTCGTACGCGCCGCTCGTGGTGTCGCCGCGTCCGTTGTTATGCAGATAGGCAGCGCCCGCGCTGAACGACCCGAGCGAATAGTTCGCGCCGATGCTGTACGCGCGATTCTCCGCAAACTGGCCGGCGGCATTAGAGAACGCGTACAACCCGCCGAAGCTCAGGCCGCCATAGGAAGCGCTCGTGTACTTCACGGAATTCGCGGCAAGGTACGAATTGTTGGCGTTGTCGTTATCGAGCAAATGGGCGAACGCGGTGCCGCCAGTGCCACCTGTCAACGTGAATGGCGCGAGGTAATCGTGGATGGAATCGTATTGATGCCCGAACGTCACCGTGCCGAGCGTGTCGGTGCCGAGTCCGACGTACATCGGATGATCGTTCAAGCCCTCTCCCGATACCGACGAGAACCCGCGCTCCAGCCGGAAGATGGCGCGCGCGCCGCCGCCGAGGTCCTCCGAGCCTTGCAGCCCCCAATAGCTGCCATCGATCGTGCCGCTCGTCAGCCGATACTGCGACTTCCCGCCCACGTTGCTGACATAAGCGACGCCGGTGTCGATTTCGCCATAGAGCTGCACCGAACTTTGCGCCCAGGCCGCCGACGGCGTCCCGACGACTGCGATGATGGTTGCCACCGCCGCCTGGACGCCGAACAGCGCGCTCGATGGCGTGAGGCCAGCATCGACGGCCGAAGAAGTATCGCGGCAGTTTCGCGGACGGATTGGCATAAAGAGCTCCGATAGTTCGTTTTGGTTCTGAGAGCGATTGTCGATTCTGCAATCGAGGTTGTCAGGTCGAAAAGCGTCAGCAAAGCCCTCTGTGACCTTGAACCAACGAACGCGTTTTTTTCTGCTTTATTGAGGTTGCGGATTTCGCCCTCTTCAGCATAGTCAGCGACCCGTGTAGCTTGCCGCTAGAATCGAGGCGCTCACGGACAACCGGAATACGCCCCATGTCGAAAAACACCATCGCAATCGTGACGGGCCACACGCGCGGCCTTGGCGCGGCGCTCGCCGAAACGCTGCTCGCGCGAGACATTCGACTTCTCGCCCTCTCGCGCAACACAAACGCCGCGCTCGCCGCGCGCTATTCCGGCAAGCTCGAAGAGGTGGAACTGGATTTGACCGACTTGGATGCCCTCGGCCGCTGGCTGGAAGGCGACGCATTGCGCACGTTCATCGGCGACGCGGACCAGGCGCTCCTCGTCAACAATGCGGGCATGCTGGCACCGATCGGCGCGCTCGCGGATCAGAACGCCGCGACCATCGCGCGCGCGGTCAGCGTCAACGTTGCCGCTCCGCTGATGTTCGCCGCAGCCTTCGCCGCACAGGCTGCGCGCGTTACGGACAAACGCATTGCGCATATTTCGAGCGGCGCGGCGCGCAACGCCTATCCCGGTTGGAGCGTGTACTGCGCGACCAAGGCCGCGCTCGATCATCACGCGCGCGCGGTCGCACTGGATTCGGAGCAAGCCGGGGATCGCACGCTGCGCATTTGCAGCGTCGCGCCGGGTGTCGTCGATACGGACATGCAGGCTGAAATCCGATCGACCGGACTCGAACGCTTTCCGCTGCGGGAACGTTTCGATGCCCTCAAGCGCGACGGTCAGCTCGCGACGCCGCGGCAATCGTCCGAGAAGCTGATCGCCTACTTGTTGAGCGATGCGTTCGGAAGCGCGGCCATAGCGGACGTGCGCGAGCTCGGCTGAGCGTCGTGCGTGTCCATTTGAATCGACGCTCCGTCGAGCGCCCGACGCGACAGCACGTCCGCGCTCGCATTCCGTTCGCGCGGAATCCACGTGAGGCGGACCGCGCCGATCCGGGCGATGAGCGCCCGCGCCTCGCGCGCAAAATGAGTCAGGGAGCGAATGCCCGCGCCTTCGCTGGCGTGCATATCGTCGATCACGACGCGGCTGTCGCCGTGAATCGCGATCTCCGTCGCGCCTTCGCGCAAGGCGGCTTCCAATAGCGCAATGAGCGCGCGATATTCGGCAACGCTGCTGTCGCCGCGTCCCGCTTCCGCGCTGATTTCGACGACCTCGCCTTGCGGGCTCTGCAATACCGCGCCAATGCCGACGCGCCCCGGATTCGGCAGCGCGGAGCCGTCGAACCAGCCGCGCCAGGCGGGCGCATCGGTGACCACGGGTTTTCGGTTCGCGCGGCTCGCACGCTCGGCCTCGCGCGTTCGTACGGCATCGGCAAACTTCCGCTGCGTTGCACGTCGGGTCGCGATCAAATCGGCGAGGCTTTGCGAACCGGCGACTTTCGTCATCGTCCTGATGAGCGCTTCGTGCTCGGACAACGAAGCGCCTTTGGACAGCCGGCGGCTCCGTTCACGTTCCTTCTTATAGGCAACCGCAAGCAGTTCCTCGACATCGATCATGGACTAAGGAGGCATCGGGGAAAAAGAAGCCCGAGCTTAGCAGACGCCATTAGTGCGCATTCAAACAGGCATCGATGGGAACGAACGTTGCTTCTTAGTTGAAGAAAAAGAGCGGCTCATGCACCTTTGAAAACCGACACCGCGCAACGTTTTTCACGCGTAAGGAGCGAATCATGAACCAACCGATGGAACCCGCCTCAGGCGGCGCGACGATCATAGGCAAAGGCGCCGCGACCGCCGCCGGACCTGGCCCGGACGTGATGGCCGCGAGTACGCTCGATGGAAATTCGGTGTTGTCGAGCGACGGTCACGACGTCGGCTCGCTGAAGGAAATCATGCTGGATGTGAGCAGCGGACGTGTTGCGTATGCGGTGCTGTCGAGCGGGGGCTTTCTTGGCATTGGCAACAAACTGCTGGCCATTCCGTGGAGCGCGCTGACGCTGGATACCGACAATCGCTGCTTTCGGCTAACCGCGACTGCCGAGGAAGTGCGCAGCTCGCCCGGCTTCGACAAGGATGCGTGGCCTTCCATGGCCGACCGCGTCTGGGCGACCACGGTGCATCAGCACTACGGACGAGAGCCTTATTGGACCAAAGAGACGCGGCCGGACGATGTGAGTCCGACGGGCGCGATCCCGCCATCCGGCGTTGACGCGCCCGAGGCGGGCGGCGTCAAGCTCTGACGGGCGGACGGATTTCGGCGAGCCTCCTAGTCGCGGCGGCGCTCGCCGACGTGGACGTCGACGCCTTCGGTCTCGCCCATCAGCGCCTTCAGGACATCGCCGGCGAAGTCTTCGATGGCGAAATGCCATTCGAGCGAGCCCACGGGGAAGTCGTTGGGATTGCATTTGCCTTGTGCACGCCGGATGGCTCCGACCGACAGGCTCAACGCACGAGCGTGTTCGAAGTGTGGATCGCTCGAATCCAGAAACGGTATCTGATCTTTATCCATGACACTCTGTCGGCCCCGGCCGCGGCGGTTGCATGAAATCGATAACGGCTGACGCCGGCAATACTTTAGGATCACGCGCGCTGTCGGACTCGCATTACACGGCCGCACGGCCGCGCCAGATCCAGCATGCGGGAAACTACTCATGCAGCCTTATGCAAATCTTTCGGGCAAATCGGGCATTGCGGCTTTCGAAATCCTGCACGACGGCATAAAAATACGCTTCGTCAACGGCGGGACCTATTTATACGACTATTGCACGCCGGGGCGTACGACAGTCGAGAAAATGAAACGGCTAGCTAGCACTGGACGCGGGCTGAGCACCTACATTTCGCGATACGGCGGCGAGTATGCCGAAAAAATTAGCTAGCCGCCAAAACCGCCATTTTAGCTTATTGCCGCCAGCACTCTTTTTTTGCCCCACTATGGAACAACTCAACGACGCGACGGAAGGTGCGGGACAACTTCGTTGCAGGTCGTTTCGAGTTGATGAAGCTGACGTTGAAGTTTGCTGAGCTGCACCTGTGCCGAGACTCGCCGGCCTTCTAGTTGGGTAAGCTCGCGACGTATTTCCTGCTGCCTGGCTGCGACTTGCTGATCCTGACTATTGCCACGCTGCAGATCGACCCGCACACGCTCGACTTGCGCTTCGGATTCTGCAATCAACCGTGTGTACTGTTCGTTCTGTGCTTCCAGGTATGCGCGCCGCATTTCGGCTTCGGCGAGTCGCATGGCTTGCTCGACGAAGTGACGGAACGCGGCTTCAGCGGCATCGGCATCTTCTGCTTTCAGGACTCGCCACACAGCGTCGTCGTGGAAAAGTACCGAATAGTACGTCAGGTCACGCGGGTAAAACAGGAGAGTGGTCGAAAACGCAAAACTTTGAAAAGCGCGAAACGTCGATAACGATGATTGCTGAATCAGCCATTCGACTTCAGCTATTTGAGCAGCCTGCAACGCTTGCGAATTGACTTGCTGCGCCGATGCGCCTATCGGCCGAAGAGGCGTGACGCGCGTTGCTTGCGCGGCGGGTGTGGCGACGGTAGGCGGCTCGGCACCAGTGTCATCGTCATCGTCATGCGGCTGAGGAGCGTGCATTCGAAAGGAATCAGGCGCTTTTGGCCGTAAGAGAAACGATGGCGCATTATCGAGTAAGGTGCCTCTTCTGCTGAGCAGACTCTTCACATTGACTCCCCGGCTGCCCCTCGCTCCGATCGCCAGACGTCACGCGATCCGTATTCGAAGTTCGCGACTTGAAATTGCTTCGCGATGAATTGCGAGCTTGAAGATTGAAACGCCACTAATATGTATCGCTCAGTGACGCTTTAATCTTCAATACGATTGAACTGCGGAAAACTTAGTATAGCCGAGGCGTCGGTAGATTCAATCGACGCCTTGAAAAGGCCGACGCTTCTCATGTATCTCGTAAGATTGACTCGCGACGTTTCCGTGAATGCAATTCCGTGAAACGCCGTGACTCTTCCGGCTACGCTAATCACATATGGCGGTAGATTGCCTGAGTTCCACTCATGCGCAACTTAGCTAATTGCGCGGACCGTGCCTTGGACATTAAAGCAACCATGCGCATGATTCGAATGCCCTGTACGCCACATGTAATGCCGGGCGTCTTGGCGACGCTGGCTTCAAGCGTGGACATGTGGCGATACAAATGTTCGATAGGCGCAACGCCATGTACCAGCGAAGGTGGTGCAGCGTGCGTGGACGCGGACAGACGACTGACGTTTTCGACGGCAACCGGCGTATTCACCGGCGGTTCCGGAAGCGGCTCGGGCGCTGGTATATCGGCACGGATGGTGCCTTCATTTCGGCCGACGAAAAACTGATAAACCGCTTCCAGACCATCGGCAGGCGTTTGCTCGACACGTCGCGCAGTCGCGGCGCACACATGCAAGCGCCAATTCTCACGCTCACTTATTTTCGAGATGAGATCGGCAATGCGCAAGCGCAATTCGCTATCGCGGCGCGCAATCATGGTCTGAAGCATTCGCGCTTCTTCGCTCGATGGATCGGGCATGCGTGCGCTCCATGCCATTAATTCGTTCAGGGAAATCGACATGGAAAACTCCGTAACATTCTGTTGATTGAAACGGATTTCGATCCGTTCCAGATCTTCTGGACCCCGAATTGTAACGAAACAACAGCGGCTTTTGCCCGTCCATAAATCCTAGTCTTTGCGAATGATTTAAGACAAGAAAGCCGCCGTTTCGACGCGGCACGCGCGATGCTTACAAAGTCGGCACACGGCGCACTTCTCGCGCTGGACTTCAAGGAGACAAACATGAAATTCACCGCATTGGTTGCCGGCGCTCTCATCGCCTTAGTCAGCACCGCCACGCTGGCGCAGGAGATGTCGCGCGATCAGTTGAATCAGCGTCCTTCCCAAATGCAGCAGGTGCAACCTGGCGTCTCGCCGGGCAAGAACATGAACGACTCGGCTCAGGGCGGCGTGCCGTCGGGCACAGCGGGAAGCGGCACGCTCATGCAACAGCGCGAGAAGGGCATGGCGCCCGACGCGACGCAAGCGCCCGCAAAGGGCGCGAATTCTACTGGGACGATGAAGCAGTAATTGTGCGTGACATAGAACCGCGCCGCGCATTCGTGCGGCGCGGTTACACGCGCGTTTCCGGACAACGCGTCTTTAACTGTTGGCGGCTTGGGCGCGACACTCGCGAACGGTCTGGCGTGGTCGCCATCGGACCTACCAAACGTTAATTATCGTCTCCATCACAACGATTAAGAATTGTCCGAAGGTTTTTTGCAGCGTGAGTCGCTTAAATGCATACCTCCTACAGACCATAAAGAGGCTCACAATAATGAAGGACCTGCAAGTTTCCGTCGACTCCAACGGCCGCGTCACCACTTCCCACTCCATGGCTATCGGCGAGCATTGCGCCAATCGTGCGCGCCTGCTGTCATCGCTCGTCAATATCGTCGCAGCGCCGGGCGGCTTCGAACACTTTTGCTCGTATCCGGAAACCATGCGTCGCGACATCCTGAGCCTGCTCCACTCCGTCGCAGAAGAACAGATGCCGTTGATCGCCGCGCTCGAAGAGCACACGGCTCGCGCGTCCTTTGAAAAGGGCGTCCAGACGGCGCGTGAATTCATGGCGCAGGAACAGGCGGCAAACGCCGCATTGCATTTCGACGCAGAGCAGGCTGCGCAAGCAATGATCGCTCACTAAGCGACTTAACCGCGAGCAAAAGCACGCGGTATCGAGTCGAGCGACTCACAGCCCCGCACGCGCGGGGCTTCTCACTGCAACGATTTCAACCGTTACGCGCCCATGTCCACGTACCAGGCAGCGTCATGGTGCATCCGCCAATTGGAAAACAATCACGAAATCATGCGAACACTTAGCGCTCTTATTGTTTCATTCGGATTCCTGGCGTTGACCTGTGCATCGTCGGCCTTCGCGACCTACAGCGAAGAATGGGTTAGCAGTACGGCGGGCGCGCGACAAAGCACGCCGCAACATGCGGCGAAGACGGTGTCACCAAAACGAAAAGTGGCGGATACGTCACAACACGTCGATACCGCAAACCAGTCCGATCCTATCGCCGCGTTCGCGCGACCGGAGTCATCGGCCAGGAAACGCGAGGAAAAAGCAGCCGCTTCGCGCGATCCGATCGAGGCTTTCGCGACTGCGCCGCGGCAACGGTAGCACGGAGCGTACGTTTTTTCCGCAATTTGGCGGTGCAACGTTTGTAGAAACACGATTAATCCGATATCGAAACCAGAGCAGGATCGACTATTCTTTTGGATGTCGTAAGAGATGGATACACGGTTGGCCCCGCCCTGCCATGTGCGCGATTCAATCGAGCATTATTAGAGGCCTGGCCTTGCCGTCGTAGCCATCGTTCTTACGGCGCCTCCTTTTCCCCGTGTCTGTCCAAAAAGAAGCCCGCTATCGGAAATGACTCCAATAGCGGGCTTGTTCTGCTGACTGTCTTTTGCTTGCGTTTAAGCGAGCATATCCGACGGCAGCTTGCCACCATTGGCAGCCAATGCCTGCATCAGTTGCTTGTGCAACCAGATGTTCATCGTCGCCGAGTCGTTGGTGTCGCCGCTGTACTTCAGCTCGGCGGCCAACTGCTTGCGATGGTCGAGGCTGCTGTCTACTTGCAGAAGTTTCATCAGATCGACGATCGATACGCGCCAGTTGAGCGTCTGGCCGCTTTCGCGCGCCAAGCTGTCCATGACGGCGGCCACGTCGATGTCGGACAGTGCGGCAGGAGCCGGCGCCACGTCGGCTTGTGCGACATCAGCCGGGACCGGTTGCGCTTCAACTGCGGGCGCTTGCTCGGCGGGCTTTGCCTTGTGGAAAATCTTGTTGACGATGTCACCGAAGATGCTCATGTTTCAATTCCTTGAGTTGATAGGGAGTTGCAGCGCGTGAACCTTAGCGCGGAGTACCGTCGATGGTTAGTCTTTCCAGCATCGAGTGATGCGAATTTGACTAAATTTTTCAAGGACGTACGCTTAGGAGTGCGGCTTTTCCCCGCGGATGAGTATTCGGTTGGATCGCGCGTGAGAAATGGCGATCGCTTGTGTTGCGTGAAGTGCATCGCTTGGGGAAACGTCTGGAACGCGGACGTTGTCGTGATGAGAATCGCCTAAGAGCAAGGCGAAAATTACGGCTGGAAAAGAAAAAAGCCCTTAAACAATTAAGGGCTTGAAATTCTGGCGGAGAGAGGGGGATTCGAACCCCCGATAGGTTTTACCCTATACACGCTTTCCAGGCGTGCGACTTAAACCGCTCATCCATCTCTCCAGAAGACCGCGATTATACCAACTTCCCGCCGCCCCGCCACCCCCTACGGATGTCGAATGTAATCGACGAGCGCGCGCGTGTAAGCATCAGGCTTCCGGTCGAGAAGACTCACGACGATCGCCACCGCAAAACCGGCCGGCACACCGAAGACGCCAGAACTGATCGGCTCGATGCCAAACCAGCGATGCCCAGCGAAGCCGGTCAGTTGCACGAAGAACGGATACGTCGACACGATGTAATACACGCACACGACAAGCCCGGCAATCATCCCGGCGACCACGCCGCGCTGCGTGGTGCGCTTCCAGAACACACCGAGCACCAGCGCTGGAAACAAACTTGACGCCGCCAGCGAAAACGCGGCTCCCACCAAAAAGAGAATATTTCCCGTATTGAGCGACGCCACCCACGATGCCAGCAACGCCACGCCCAGCAACAAGATCTTGGAAATGGTGACGCGCCGCTGACTGGTCGCGTTCTTATCGACCATGCAGTAATAGACATCGTGCGAAAGCGCATTCGCGATGGTCAGCAGCAAGCCATCCGCCGTCGAGAGCGCGGCCGCCAGCGCGCCCGCCGCGATCAATCCCGATATAACGTACGGCAAGCCCGCAATTTCCGGCGCGGCAAGCACGACCATGTCGGGCTGCATCTGGATTCCCGCCCAACGCACGATGCCATCGCCATTCACATCGCTGATATGGATGAGATACGGCTCCACGCGCCGCCATTGCGTGACCCACTGCGGCAGGTCCGCGAACCGGTGGCCGACAATGCCCGTCAGAATCTCGTGCTTGATGAGCACCGCGAGCACCGGCACGGTCAGATAAAACAGCGCCACGAAGAACAAGGTCCAGCCAACCGAGCGCCGCGCCGATGCCACCGATGTGGTCGTGTTATAGCGCGTGAGGATGTGCGGCAGACTGGCCGTGCCAATCGACAGGCACAGCAGCAGCGACAAGAAATTGAGTTGATGCGAGCGCGGCGTCTCATCGCTCGCGGAGTCCGGCGCGAAGGCTTCGACCATCGAAACCGGAGCCGCGACGCGCTCGGTCAGGGCATCGCGTTCGCGCGCCCACTTGACTTTCGCATCTGCGGGATCGCGGGGGAACGAAGCCAGTTCGCGCTCGCGCTCGTTGATTTCGCGCAGCGGCCCGTTATGCCGGCGCAGGTCCGCGACTTCGTTGACGAGACGGCCGTGTTCGTCGAAGAACGACTTCGGCAGCGCGTCGATACGCTGCTGCATTCGCGCCGCCTGACGCTGATAATCCATCCGCACGCGCGCTTCGTCGGGTGACGCCGCGACTTCGCGCTCGAGGGCTTCGACTCGCTCCATCACGCGGCCATAGTTGAGTTGCGGCAGCCAGCCGAGGCCTTCGCGATGCGCGATCATCGACACGGGAATCAGCATCGCGCTGATCAGAATGATGTACTGCGCGACCTGCGTCCACGTCACCGCGCGCATGCCGCCGAGAAAGGAGCACACGAGAATGCCCGCGAGCCCGCAGAAGATGCCGATGGAAAACTCGATGCCGATAAAGCGCGACGCGATCAACCCGATGCCCTGAATCTGCGCGACGAGATAGACGAACGAGCAGAGTATCGCCGCGATGGCCGCGAGCGCGCGCACGAGGTTGCTGGAAAAGCGCGTGCCGAGGAAGTCGGGAATGGTGTAGCGCGCGAGTTTGCGCACGTACGGCGCGAGCAGGAACGCGACGAGGCAGTAGCCGCCGGTCCAGCCCATCACGTAGGCGAGGCCGTCGTAGCCGCTTGCATAGATCGATCCCGCGAGTCCGATGAACGACGCCGCCGACAGCCAGTCCGCCGCGGTCGCCATGCCATTGAACGCCGACGGCACGCGCCGGCCCGCGACATAGTATTCGACGAGATCGGACGTGCGCGAAAGCAGTCCGATGACCGCATACACCGCGATCGGCACGAACAGGAACACGTAGCCTATCCACATGCCCGGCCCGGTCGTGCGCTCGATGCGCTCCATCAGAAAGATAAAGAGCAAAAAACCGAGCGTATAGAGCGCGTAGGCGAGGATCAGCCGGTTCGTGAGCTTCATCGCGCGGCCGCGTCCATTGCGTCTTGTCTCGCCGATAACGCGGCCGCGCGCAACAGACGCGCATCGGCAATCTGCATCAGCACGATATAGACGAGGATCAACGCGACATAGACGAGTATCGCGCCTTGCGCCCCGAAGTAGAACGGCAGCGGAAAGCCCGCGACGCGCACGTGCGCCAGACGCTGCGCGAAAAGCGGCACGCCGAACGAGACGACGAAACCGATCGTGAGCAGCACGCCGATCAACGCGATATTGAAGCGCCAATACGCCCGATGCGCGCGCGCCATTGCCGCCGGCACGAGCGGCGGAGCGGGAAGCGTGGGTGGCGCGGAATCGGCGGGCGGCGGCATGACCATGCGGTTATTTACCAAAACCGCATGGTATCGGCAATCGGGGACTACAGCGGGATGAGATGGGCGGACGCGGATCGAGTTCGAATCTAACTGCGTTTGCCCTGGCTGGACGAGTCCGCTGCTGGGACGACCGAATGGCATGGCACGGAGACGGAGAGGCTCACGTACCTGCCCTCGTCGATCGAGCTAAACCGCAATCACGGCATGCGGCTAAACGCGATGCGGCGCGCGCCTTGACGTGCGCGACACATCGCAAACCGTCCCTCAACGCGCCTCGCCGAGCTGATCCAGAATCGCCGGATTCTCGAGCGTCGAAACATCCTGCGTGATCTTCTCGCCCTTCGCGAGCGAACGCAGCAGACGCCGCATGATCTTGCCCGAACGCGTCTTCGGCAAATTCTCACCGAAGCGAATGTCCTTCGGCTTGGCGATCGGTCCGATCTCCTTGCCAACCCAATTGCGAAGCTCGTTCGCAATCTGCTTCGCTTCATCGCCCTCAGGACGATCGCGCTTGAGCACGACGAACGCCACGACAGCTTCACCGGTCGTGTCGTCCGGACGGCCGACGACTGCCGCCTCCGCGACCATCGGGTTCGCAACCAGCGCCGATTCGATCTCCATCGTCCCGAGCCTATGACCGGAGACGTTCAGCACGTCGTCGATACGGCCCATGATCGTGAAATAACCGGTGTCCTTGTCGCGCACGGCGCCATCGCCCGCGAGATACAGCTTGCCGCCGAGTTCCTCGGGAAAGTAGCTCGACTTGTAGCGGTCCGGGTCGCCCCAGACGTTGCGCAGCATGGACGGCCACGGACGCTTGACCACCAGAATGCCGCCTTGTCCGTTTGGCACGTCCTGGCCGGTTTCATCGACGATAGCGGCCATGATGCCCGGCAACGGCAACGTGCACGACCCCGGCACGAGCGGCGTCGCGCCCGGCAGCGGCGTGATCATGTGGCCGCCGGTTTCGGTCTGCCACCAGGTGTCGACGATAGGACACTGCCCGCCGCCCACGTTCTCGTGATACCACATCCACGCTTCGGGATTGATCGGCTCGCCGACGGTGCCGAGAATGCGCAGGCTCGACAAATCGAAACTCTTCGGATGGACCTTCTGATCCGCTTCCGAGACCTTGATGAGCGAGCGGATCGCCGTCGGCGCCGTGTAGAAGATCGTGACCTTGTGGCGCGCGATCATCTCCCAGAAACGGCCGGCGTGCGGATACGTGGGCACGCCTTCGAACATGACTTGCGTCGCTCCAATGGCGAGCGGCCCGTACGCAATGTAACTATGTCCCGTGATCCAGCCGATGTCCGCCGTACACCAGAAGACATCGCCCGGCTTCATGTCGAAGGTCCACTTCATGGTCTGCGCGGCCCACAGCAACACGCCCGCCGTGCTGTGCTGCACGCCCTTCGGCTTGCCCGTGGAACCCGACGTGTACAGAATGAAGAGCGGATGCTCCGCGCTCACCCATTCCGGCTCGCACGTCGCCGATTCATTCTCGACTACGTCGTGCAGCCAGGAGTCGCGTCCTTCGGTCCATTGCACCTTGCCGCCCGTGCGGCGATACACGATGACGTTCTTCACCGCCTCGCAGCCGCCGGCCGCGAGCGCTTCATCGGCGATGCTCTTGAGCGGCAACGCCTTGCCGCCGCGCATCTGCTCGTCGGCGGTGATGAGCGCGACCGCGCCGACATCGACGAGACGTTCGTTGAGCGACTTCGACGAGAAGCCGCCGAACACGACCGAATGCGTCGCGCCGATCCGCACGCAAGCCTGCATGGCGACCACGCCTTCCACCGACATCGGCAGATAGATCACCACGCGATCGCCCTTCTTCACGCCGCGCTTTTTGAGTGCATTGGCCAGACGGCATACGCGGTCGAGCAAGTCCTGATACGTGACGTTGGTGACCGTGCCGTCGTCGGCTTCGAAGATGATGGCGTTGTCGCCGCCGCGGCCCGCTTCGACATGGCGATCGAGACAGTTATACGAAGCGTTCAACTCGCCGTCTTCGAACCACTTGTAGAACGGCGCCTTGGATTCGTCGAGCACGCGGGTAAAGGGCTTGTGCCATGACAGCGTTTCGCGCGCGAGCCGCGCCCAGAAACCTTCGTAATCGCGTTCGGCTTCGGCGACGAGCGCCTTGTAAGCCTCCATGCCGGAGATGGCCGCGCCCGCCGATGCTTTCGCAGATGGCGGGAACACGCGTTTTTCCTGAAGAACCGATTCGATCGCAGACATCGACAACCTCTCTGATGGTGATTCCAAAAGCCGGCGGCGCGCTTCCTTGCTATCGCGTGCCGCATGTTATGAAGTTCGAAAGCCGGAAAGCGTGCTTCGTTCCCGGCCGAACCTTGTCTCCTTTCCAGGAACGGCGTCGCTTGCAAAGCGCTGCCATCCCGCGTGTACTCCAAGATATGCCGTTCAACTTACCCGCTTCTTACGCGCGCCGGTCAAGAGGCACGGGGTATACGCGGAGTCGCGGCGGCTTCAATTACAATGCGTCCCCACAATCGTAACTGAACTCGCAGTGCGGATTCCAGCTTGAATCGCTACGCCCTTTTACTCATCGCAGCCATGCTGCTCGTCGGAAGCAACGTCGGTATCGGCAAGTCCATCGTCACGTCCGTTCCCGTTCCGCTCTTCGCGCTTCTGCGCTTCGTGATCGCCCTCTTGGTCCTTTGGCCGCTCTTCCGGCTCGCCAAGATGAGACAGGTGGCGCGCGGCGAATGGATCAACCTCTTTCTGCAGGCATTCTTCGGCACATTCGGCTTCACGCTTCTGATGTTGAATGGCGTCGCACGCACGAGCGCGGTCGCGGCGGGCGTCATCACGAGCACGATTCCGGCTGTCGTCGCGCTCTTCTCGTGGCTCTTTCTCAAGGAAAAGCCGAGCGGACGCGCGTTCGCATCGATCGCGCTTGCGATTGCGGGCGTGCTCGTCATCAACGTCGCGCAAAGTGGCGATGCCTACGCCGACGGCAGCGCGGGCTCGCTCACGGGCAATCTGATGGTGCTCGGCGCGGTGTGCTGCGAGTCGCTCTATGTGATCCTGTCGCGGCGTCTGACGCAAACGCTGCCGGCCATCGACATCTGCGCTTATACGCATGGCATAGGCTTCGTGCTGATGCTGCCGTTCGGCGCGGCTTCGTTTGTTGCGTTCGACTGGCGCGGCGTCGAACCGCTCACCTGGGCGCTCGTACTCTGGTATGGACTCTCGGCGAGCATCTTCTCGTTCTGGCTGTGGATGAAAGGCATCCGCCATGTCGACGGCAGTCTCGCCGGTGTGTTCTGCGCCGTGCTGCCGATTGCCGCCGCGATCTATGGCATCGCGTTTCTCGGGGAGCGGCCGAGTTTCGCGCATGGCATCGCACTCGCCTGCGTGGTCGCGGGCATCGGGCTCGCGAGCATGAAGACGCGCGCGGCGGTATCGGTTGCCGAGTAGTCGCGCCGACACGCGCGCATTTTGAAAGCCGGGCGGATCGTCACATACAACTTGCTACAATGGCGGGCTTCCTGAGCGCGGGTCCACGACCCGCGCGCGTTTCCTGTTCGTTGCTTCTTCCCTTTCCTCGTCCGACAGCCGACCGACAAGCCGCCCATGCCCGCTTCCAAGCACACACCCGACTCGCGCGTCCAACCCGGCTCGATGAAGGCGCTGCCGAAAATCATCTTCATGAGCCGCTGGCTGCAGGTGCCGCTGTATCTGGGCTTGATCGTCGCGCAAGGCGTGTACGTCGTGCTGTTTCTGAAGGAAGTCTGGCATCTCGTCACGCACGCAATGACGCTCGATGAAACCAACATCATGCTGGTCGTGCTCGGCCTCATCGACGTGGTGATGATCTCGAACCTGCTGATCATGGTGATCGTCGGCGGCTACGAAACCTTCGTGTCGCGTCTGGGCGTGGAAGGCCATCCCGACGAGCCCGAATGGCTCGACCACGTCAACGCGGGCGTGCTGAAGGTCAAGCTCTCGATGGCGCTCATCAGCATCTCGTCGATCCATCTTCTCAAAACCTTCATCAACCCGGACCAGCATACGTTTCATACGGTGCTGTGGCAGGTGATCATCCACATGGCCTTCCTGTTCTCGGCGCTCATCATGGCGTACGTCGACAAGCTGACCACGCATACGCATCCCGCACATTTTCACAGCGAAGTCGCGCCCCGAAGCGCGCTCGACTGAGCCTCAGGCGTCATCAGAACGCACAAATATATTCGTCCCCGAAAAGCCCAAGCCATGACCGTCATCAAGCAGGAAGACCTGATCCAGAGTATTGCCGACTCGCTGCAATACATCAGCTATTACCATCCGCTCGACTACATTCAGGCGCTCGGCCGCGCCTACGAGCTGGAGGAAAGCCCGGCCGCGAAGGACGCCATCGCGCAGATCCTGACCAATAGCCGCATGTGCGCGGAAGGCAAGCGTCCGATTTGCCAGGACACGGGCATCGTGACCGTGTTCGTCAAGGTTGGCATGGACGTGCGTTGGGACGGCGCGACGATGAGCGTCACCGACATGATCAACGAAGGCGTGCGCCGCGGTTACCTGAACCCGGACAACGTGCTGCGCGCGTCCATCGTGAGCCCGCCCGAAGGCGCGCGCAAAAACACGAAGGACAACACGCCCGCCGTGATCCACTACGAGATCGTGCCGGGCGACAAGGTCGACGTGCAGGTCGCGGCCAAGGGCGGCGGCTCGGAAAACAAGTCTAAGTTCGCGATGCTGAACCCGTCGGATTCCATCGTCGACTGGATCATCAAGACCGTGCCGACGATGGGCGCGGGCTGGTGTCCGCCAGGCATGCTCGGTATCGGCATCGGCGGCACGGCGGAAAAGGCGATGCTGATGGCCAAGGAATCGCTCATGGACCCCATCGACATTCAGGACGTCATCGCGCGCGGACCGCGGGACTGGATCGAAGAACTGCGCGTGGAACTGCACGAGAAGGTGAATGCGCTTGGTATCGGCGCGCAAGGTTTGGGCGGGCTTGCCACCGTGCTCGACGTGAAGATCATGGCGGCGCCGACGCACGCGGCGTCCAAGCCCATCGCGATCATTCCGAACTGCGCGGCCACGCGTCACGCTCACTTCACGCTCGACGGCTCGGGCGCGGCGAAGCTCGAAGCGCCGCCGCTCGACGCGTGGCCGGACGTGACCTGGGCGCCGAATACGGAAACCAGCAAGCGCGTCGATCTGAACACACTGACGCCGGAAGAAGTGGCTTCCTGGAAACCGGGCCAGACGTTGCTCTTGTCGGGCAAGATGCTCACGGGCCGCGACGCGGCGCACAAGCGCATTGCCGACATGCTCGCCAAGGGCGAAAAGCTGCCGGTCGATTTCACCAACCGCGTGATCTATTACGTCGGCCCGGTCGACCCGGTGCGCGACGAAGCCGTCGGTCCCGCCGGCCCGACCACGGCCACGCGCATGGACAAGTTCACGGAGATGATGCTCGCGCAAACCGGCCTCATCTCGATGATCGGCAAGGCCGAACGCGGGCCTGTCGCCATCGAGGCCATCAAGAAGCACAACGCGGCGTATCTGATGGCCGTGGGCGGCGCGGCATATCTCGTCTCCAAAGCCATCCGCGAAGCGAAGGTGCTGGCGTTCGAAGACCTCGGCATGGAAGCCATCTACGAATTCGACGTGCGGGACATGCCGGTGACGGTCGCCGTCGATTCGCAAGGCACGTCGGTACACAAGACGGGTCCCGCCGAATGGCAGGCGAAGATCGGCAAGATTCCCGTCGCGACGGTCTGATCGATCGAGGCCGCACGGATCGCGGCCAATGAAGAGCCGGACCGCGCGTCCGGCTCTTTTGTTTTGGAGAAGCGGTATCGAGAAGGATTTCCATTCTCAGTTTTATCGCAATTAAAAAAGATTCACTCATCCTTGGCAGAGCCGTTAAGAACGTTTATCTTTGCGGGATGCCCCACGCTATGAAAAGGAACAATCATGAAAGGCGACGCTAAAGTCATCGAATATCTGAACGCGCAGTTGAAGAATGAACTGACCGCGATCAATCAATACTTCCTGCACGCGCGGATGTACAAGCACTGGGGCCTGGAAAAGCTCGGCAAGCATGAGTACGACGAATCGATTGGCGAAATGAAACACGCCGACTGGCTCATCCAGCGCGTGTTCATGCTCGACGGTCTGCCGAACCTGCAAGACCTGCACAAGCTACTTATCGGCGAAGAGACCAAGGAAATCCTCGAGTGCGACCTGAAGCTCGAACAGATTTCGCAGTCCACGTGCAAGGAGGCGATTGCCTATTGCGAATCGGTGCGCGATTTCGTCTCGCGCGATATCTTCGACAAGATCCTGAACGACACCGAGGAACACATCGACTGGCTGGAAACGCAACTGGATCTGATCGACAAGGTTGGCATCCAGAACTACCAGCAGACTATGATGGGCGAAGGCGAGTAAAGATCTGTCCGCAATGTCAGTAGTTGTCGTACCCACAATCATGCCGAACGCGCGTGCTCCGATAAACGCGAGCGCGCCGGTCGGCATTTTCGATTCCGGTCTCGGCGGCTTGTCGGTGCTGCGTGCGGTGCGGGCGTTGCTTCCGCACGAGCGGCTCGTCTATGTCGCGGACTCGCTGTACGCGCCCTACGGCGAGCGCGATGACGATTTCATCGTCGACCGCACCATGGCTATCGGCGAATGGCTCGTCGCGCAAGGCGCCAAAGCGCTCGTGGTCGCATGCAATACGGCAACCGCGCAATCCATCGCGCTCGTGCGCGAGCGGCTTTCCATTCCGCTCGTGGGCGTCGAACCGGGCGTGAAGCCCGCCGCCGCTGTTTCCAAGACGCGCGTCGTCGGCGTGTTGGCAACCGCGGTGACCTTGCGCAGCGCGCGCTTCCAGTTGCTGCTCGAACGTTACGCGGGCGATTGCCGCTTCATCTGCCAGCCGGGACACGGTCTCGTGCAGGCCGTCGAACGCTGCGATACGTCGTCGCCGGAACTCATGGCGCTGCTCGAAGGCTATCTCGCGCCCATGCTCGAAGCCGGCGCGGATACTCTGGTGCTCGGCTGCACGCACTATCCGTTTCTCGACCGCGCCATTCGCGAGATCGCCGGCGAACGGCTGCAACTCGTCGATACCAGCATCGCCATCGCGCGCCAGCTCGATCGTCTGCTGGAAACGAACGCGCTGAAAAACTCATCGGCTGCGGTGGAATCCATGCCGCGCTTCTGCTCGACCGCCGACGGCGAATCCCAGCGTCAGCTTGCGGCATCGCTTCTGCATCTCGACGCCAGCGTCGAACACGTGCTGATCCCTTCGCGACGCACGCGCCTTGCCGAACCCGACATCGTCTAAGGGTTTTTCCGGGGCGTCACAGCCGTCGGAGCCCCACCAGCAAACGCTCCTAAGCAATAAATCGGCTAACACACGCGCTGTGTTACAAAAAACACAGAACCCGGCTTGCCAAGAGCGTCTTACTGAATGATAATAATTCGCATTAACGCAAGCTATCGCGAACGACCATGATCGTCTGTGTCTGCAAAGCAGTTTCCGACCGTAAGATCCGCTCCGCCATCGCCGATGGAATGGAATCCTTCGACGAGCTCCAGTTCGAGCTTGGGGTCGCGCTATGCTGCGGGAAGTGCGAAGCAAGCGTGCGCGACGTCATGGCGACGAGCGGTGTCTGCGCGTCGCGCTGTGGAATGGAACAGCGCGAACATGCGCAAGTCGCGCCGCTCACGTTCTACGAACGCCAGGCTGCCTGAAGTTGCGCGGGGCGCGACCGAGATAGCGCTCGGCGCCCCGCTGTCGGCGAAGCGCGCCGCTTGGTTTCTTGATCGCTTATCGCAAGCCAGGTTCCGATCACCTACGCCAGCCACGCAACTCTTTGCCCTTAAGGAGGGAAAGATGGAATTGCTGATTGGTTTCGTGGCTACTCTATTCATATCCCTCATTATTTTCAGAAAATGATGTCGTTTGGTTTCTTCCGCGCCGAACCAGCGAACGTACGTAACTTCGATGGCCGCGCTACTGGCAACACCGCAAGCAGCGAATAAGAATGCAGTCCCCGACAACCTCTCCCGCTGTATTCGACACGACGACGCCGAGCAATTTGAACCCGCGCGTGGTGGCCGCGTGCGTCGCCGTGCTGGCGATTCACGCCGCGCTCTTCGGCGTGGCGCTCACCATGCATCGCGAGCCGCTGCCGCGCCCCGTCGAAGCGAAGACGATCACCGCGCAATTGATCAGCGAAACGCCGGCGCCCGCGCCGCAGCCTGTCGCCGTGCAGTCGCCACCGACTCCCGAGCCGCCGAAACCGGTTCCAAAGCCGCAGCCCAAACCGAAGGTCAAACCCAAGGTCGAGCCGAAGCCCACGCCGATGCCGGTGCGCGAAACGCCCTCGCAAATCGCCGCGCCCGCACCCGATCCCACACCGCCGGCCCCGACACCGCCCGCGCCAGCGCCCGTCGCGCCGGCCGCGCCCGCGATCGGAAAACCGACGATGGACCTGGCCGCGCCAAAGAACGTCGCGCGTCTGAGCTGCAACATCGCGCAGCCGGATTATCCGGCGATGTCACGGCGTCGCGGCGAAACCGGCACCTCGCTCGTCAAGCTGACGGTCGGTATTACGGGCAAAATCGAGAATGTGACGCTGCAAAAGAGCAGCGGCTCGCAGCGCCTCGACGACGCGGCGCTCGACGCCGTGCGCAGCAGCGCGTGCAGTCCTTACAAAGAGAATGGCGAAGCCATTCGGGCAACCGCCACGGTGCCATTCGTATTCAGTCTGAACGACTGACCGGCTTTTTATAGAAACAGGAACTGGAAATGAACAACTACGGGATTGCGCACGTCTGGGCGCAAGGCGACTTCGTCACACGCGGTATCGCGCTGGCGCTCGTCATCATGTCGGTGCTTTCGTGGACCGTGATCGTCGTCAAGGGATGGAACGTGCTGCGTCTCAAGCGCCTCACGAAGAACGCCGATCAGGCCTTCTGGCATTCCGACGACTTCAACGACGGCATCAAGAAAATCAGCAGCCAGTCGTCGAATCCGGCTGACAACCCGTACCTCGCGCTGGCGCTGGCCGGTCAGGAAGCGTCCGAGCATCATCATCAGACGCAGCCGCATCTGCACGACCGCATGGATGTGTCGGAGTGGATCACGCGATGCCTGAAAGACGTCATGGATGAAAGCGTCGGCCGCATGCAGGCAGGGCTCGCCGTGCTGGCATCGATCGGCAGTACGGCGCCGTTCGTCGGGCTGTTCGGTACTGTCTGGGGCATTTATCACGCGCTCCTGACAATTGGCGCGACGGGCCAGACGTCGATCGACCAAGTGGCGGGTCCGGTGGGCGAGTCGCTCATCATGACGGCCTTCGGTCTCTTCGTCGCGATCCCTGCCGTGCTCGGCTACAACGCCCTCACGCGCGCGAACAAGAGCGTCGTGACGAAGTTGAACCGCTTCGCGCACGGCTTGCACGCCTTCTTCGTGACCGGCTCGAAGCTGTCGTCGTCCAAGCGCACCAAGGACGCCACGTCCGAAAGCCTGCGTCTCGCGACGCGCGCATCGTAAGCGGAGGTTCAAGATGGCCATGAGCCCTTTCGCCGGCGATGAAGACGACGGCATGATGAGCGAGATCAACATGACGCCGCTCGTCGACGTCATGCTGGTGCTCCTCATCATTTTCCTCGTGACCATCCCCGCGATGCATCACGCTGTGAAGATCGACCTGCCGCACGCAAGCAGCCAGCCGCAAGACGAAAAGCCGTCGCATGTGGATGTCGCGATTCAAGCCGATGGCACGATCGTCTGGGACGAGCAGAAGATCGACGACGCGACGCTCAAGGCGCGCATTGCGCAGGCTTCGCAGCAAAACCCGCAGCCGGAGATTCATCTGCGCGCGGATCGCAAGGTGGCGTACGAACGCGTGGCCGATCTCATGTCCGCGGCCCAGGCGGGCGGACTCACGAAGATCGGTTTCGTGACCGAACCGAAAGCCGGCGGCAATTAAAGCAGCGCGCAACACAGCCGCAAAAAGTAAAAGGCCTTCATCGTCGGATGAAGGCCTTTTTTATTGCGCACTCGGCGCATTCGGGCAAGGCAATTACTTGGGACTCGAATAGCCCGAGCCGGAAGAATCGCCACATGCGGCAGCCGTCGTTGACACGGACAGCGCGATCAGCCCTATCAGGCTAACTATCAGAGTAGCCGTCAGTTTCCGCATAAGAAGCTCCTTAGCGAAAGGAATTTCAATATAACGCCGGCCATTCCCGCAAACAAGGTTTCGGCGATTGAATCTGTCCATCGCAAGCGCGCGCTTCAATGACATAAATGATGCCGCGCGCCGATTGCGATCAAACCGTTTCGCGTTCCGGCTGTTCGTTGACAGGACATTCTCCGGGGAAGCGTTTGCCGCCTTCGATCGACTCCACCAGAAAATCGACGAACGCCCGTACGGCCGGGACCATGCCCTGCCGCGTCAGGAAAACCGCATAGAGTTGCGGCGACGGAAACGTCCAGCCGGGCATCACGGGCGAAAGCTGGCCGGTTCTGAGCGGCGCGCCGTACATCATCTCGGGCAGCGCCGCGATGCCGACGCCGCGCATGACGGCTTCGCGGATCATCGAGAGATCGGCGGTGACGAGACGCGGCTCGTGCTCGAACTCGTGACGCGTGCCATCGGGCGCGATCAGTCGATACACATGGCGGCCATCCGCCGATGGCACATCGAGCGTGTCGTATTGCGCGAGTTCGGCGGCGGTCATCGGTGGCGCGTTCGATTTGAGAAGCGAAGGCGCGGCGACCAGCATCTGCTCGGTGCGCCACAGCGGGCGCGCGACCACGTTCGAACTCACGGGCGGCTCGGAGCGCACGCGCAAGGCGACATCGATCGCGTCTTCGAACAGATCCACCACACGATTGGTCACGCGCAGCACGACCCGCACTTCAGGGAATCGATGCATGAAGTCGGGCATCACCGCCGACAGAAACGTCTGCGCGATGGTCACCGGGACGCTCACGCGCACCGTGCCACGCGGTGAGTCACGCAGGCTTTGCACCACGTTGACGGCGGCCTGCGCCTCCACGAGCATTGCCTGACAGTGTTGATAGAAAAGCTGCCCCGCCTCGGTCAGCGCAAGCTTGCGCGTGGAGCGCTGCAAAAGGCGCACGCCTAGCGACGCCTCCAGCTCCGACACGCGCCGCGACAAGCGCGACTTGGAGATGCCCAGCACGCGCTCGGCCGCCGAAAAACCGCCGTGTTCGACGACGTGCGAGAAGTACATCAGATCGTTCAGATCGTGCGAATCGACTTTCATGGGACGTTCGGTTCGTTCGAGTTCGTTATCCGTGGCGGGACAATCCATTGCGCCACGAGGTCTTTTATCGCTAAATCCGGCACATATAATATCCCCACGTTCTACAAATATCGCTATTTCTCTTTTGGTGACGCGAGGCATTCCGATCATGAGCCGTACCATTTCCAGCATCATTCCCGCAACGCGCACGGTTGAAGGCGGCGGATTCGTTGTGCATCGCCCGTTTCCGACGCGTCTTCTGATGGACTTCGACCCGTTCCTTCTCCTCGATGAAATGGGCCCGACCGATTACGCTCCGGGCGAAGCCAAGGGCGCGCCGGATCATCCGCATCGGGGCTTCGAAACGGTCACCTACATGCTCGAAGGCGAGTTCGGTCACAAGGATTCGGCCGGCCATTCCGGCACATTACGTCCGGGCGACGTGCAGTGGATGACCGCCGGCGCGGGCGTTATTCATAGCGAAATGCCTGGCGAGGAATTCACGCGACGCGGCGGCCGCGTGCACGGCCTGCAACTGTGGGTGAATTTGCCGAAGCGCGACAAGATGACGACGCCGCATTATCAAGAGATCGCGTCGGCGCAGATTCCCGTCGCGACGAGCGACGACGGCAAGGTGCGCGTGAAGGTCATCGCGGGCGAAGCGCTCGGCGTGAAGGCCGCCATCGAAACACGTACGCCGATTCTTTATCAGCACTTTTCGCTGCAACCTGGCGCAAGAGTCGAGCATCACGTGCCGCGGGATTTTCGCGTGTTCGCGTATCCGTTGTCGGGCGTCGGTCTCTATGGGCCGCAGGGTCAACCGGTACGCAAACAGCAGATGATCTCGTTCAAGGACGATGGCGACACGATCATCCTCGCCGCCGGCGATGAACCCGTCGAAGTGTTGCTCATCGGCGGCGTGCCGCTCAAGGAACCTGTGGTGCGCTACGGTCCGTTCGTCATGAACACGGAAGATGAAATTCGCCAGGCCGTGACCGACTATCAGACAGGCCGCATGGGCGCGATCACGCACTAGGCACACCGAGCGGTATTCATCGCTGAACCGTATCGGCACGATGAAACGGCGCGGCACGAACGGGCGCATTGCGTCACAATGACCGTTCGTGCCGCGCCGCTCTTATTCGCGCCGCTATTCTTGCCGTACATCGCCATTCATAGGAGCGACGCATGTCTTCCGGACCTTCCGTGACCGCCAGCATCAGCGCTGCCGACTATCAGGTGCAGCTGCGCGACGGCACGCATGGCTGGGTCGCCGATGAGCCCGCGAGCCTCGGCGGCGCGGACACCGGTCCGGAGCCCGCGTCGCTGCTGCTATCGAGCCTGGGTGCGTGCACCTCGATCACGCTTCGCATGTACGCGAAGCGCAAGGGTTGGCCGCTCGAAGCGGTGCACGTCGAATTGTCGATGAAGAGCACGGCAGACGGCACGATCATCGACAGGCAGATCGCGCTCACGGGCGCGCTCGATGCCGAACAGCGGGAACGCCTCTTGCAAATCGCCAATGCGTGTCCGATGCACAAGGTTCTGTCCGGAGCGGTGCGCATCGACTCGGGGCTCGCTTCCTGACTTCCTGAAAACAGCCCGCACGGGTACATCGAACTATCCAGGGAAACGTCGTTTTGAATTTCGAACATCTCATCCAGATCAACGATCCGACCAATCCGCTCGTCGAGTCGCTCACGCGCGAACAACTGTGGGAAGGACTCGTGCTGCGCGCCGAGCAGCCGCAACTTTTCGTGCTCGGCCTCGATAGCTGCGACATCCTCTCGCGCGAGGGCGACGTCATGGAGCGCGAGCTGCACTACGGTCAGGCCGTGGTGCGGGACCGCGTTACCCTCACACCGGACAGCAGCGTGCGTTACGACATCCTGCCGACTGCCGAACATGTCGGCGGCTCGTTGACCATGGCGATCGAGCAGCCCGACGAGTTGCAACTGTTTCTGCGATTCACGTACAGCACCACCCTGCCCGAGAACGACGACGCAACGCCTGACGAGCGCCAGACCAAAGAGATCGTCAAGTCGGCTTATCGGGAATCGGATATCGACACGGTGCGGCTGATTCGCCAATATGCGCACGGGCGCCACGACGAAACGCCGCTACACTAGAAAGTTCAAGTCCTACATGAAGCGCGGCTATGACGGCCGCGCACCCATAGGAAACTCTAGTTGCAAATAGGAATAGTTATCATTTACTATAGACCCATCGAATCAACGAACGCACTCAAACGACATGACCGACACGCTGCGATCCACCACGCTCAGGCTTCGCCGTCCGGCAGTTCGCGATGCAGCCATCACGCGCCCGAAGACGGCTGCCGTGACGTCGGTGCGGGCATCGACGACATCGACGGATTCAGCCGATGCAACCGGCGATCGTTCGTTGCGCAGCGATACGTTACTGCAGGGGCGCAGTCATATCGCGATCGTGCATAACGGGGAGACCTATCAATTGCGCGCGACGCGTCTGGGCAAGCTGATCCTGACGAAGTAAGCGGCAAAGAGGTAAGGCAGAACAGCAGTACCGTGTATTGTGGGGACCACCTCGCCAAAGAGGTGTTTGGCCTTAGCCAGCGAGGACGACTTGCACGCGAGAATTTAGACCCCTTCGTGCAAACACCAGCCAGTCGTCGATAGCAAGCGAAGCCGCTTTTTTTGGTTCCCACCGATGTCATGTGCCCGAACGAGGCCATGCATTTTGTTCGATCGAACGGCACGCCTTCAATGCGAAGGCGTGCCGTTTTTATTGTGCGCGGGCTATGGCAAAAATTCGAACGCGTGCTTCGGACGTTCTCGCTTCAGACGTTTTCGATGCCAAGCGCCGCAATGCCCGCCCGCGCGATCGATGCATCCTGATCCGATTTCACGCCCGACACACCCACCGCGCCGACGATATCCGTTCCGACGAAGATCGGCACGCCGCCTTCGAGCATGGCCGTCATGGGCGCGCTCAGAAACGCAGTGCGGCCCTGCTTGATCGTGTCTTCGTACACCTTCGTTTCGCGCCGGCCGAGCACGGCGGTGCGCGCCTTGCCAGTCGCCATCTCGACCGTGCTCGCGCCCGTCCCTTCGAGCCGATGCAGATGCAGCAGATGCCCGCCGTCATCGACGATGGCGATGGTCACGTTCCAGTTGTGCGCCTTTGCGTGCGCCTCGGCGGCGGCGGCCATCAGCAGGACGTCTTCGTCGGTCAGTACGGGTTTGGTTCTCACTTGATTCTCACCTAATGGCGTTATCGGCTGAAGCCCCAGAACATCAAATACCAGGCGCTATCCGCGACGGCGAGCGCCGCGACAAACCATACCATCGTGAGTGCGCGCGGAACAAGCGTCGAGGAATAACGAGCCGAGACGCGCCACGCGAGCCAGGCACTCCACAAGTTGGCGACGCCAAGCAGCCCGAGGCGCAGGTCCGTCACCCACCACAGCGGCAGATGCTCCGCGCGCAGGAGCGAGACCGTGGTCGCCGACAAGCCAAGAAACACGCCGCATCCGGCGAGCGGAATCAGCGAGAGCGTCAGGTGATGCAGCCGCGCCGCGTTCATCTTGCCGAGCATGCGCGTGCCGAGCGCCAGCAGCGCGAGCAGCGCCGTGCCATAGACGAGACCCGTCGCGACGATATAGCCGATCACCATCGTGCCGTCGAGCCAGGAGAACACGTCGTTCTGCTCGGGATAATGCGTGAAGAGGAACCACGGCGCGTTGGTATCGAGCGGCCAGAGGATGTTGTGATCGATCAGCCAGCTCGCGAAGATCTGCTTGAGATCGACGAACCATGTGCTCACGGTCCAGTGGAACGCACCGATCGCGATGCCGAGCAAGCCGTACAGAATCAGCGCCGTGTCCCACGGATTCGCCGCCTTGTTGCCGAGCTCGACCACTTCCTCCGACGGCGAGCGCCACGTGAGCGCGATGGCATCGCGATGGCCGCTGCATCGGCCGCACATATGGCAGTCGGCGGCGCCTTCCATCTTGCGCAGGGGCACGAGCGGCGCGCAGTTGATCGGAATCACCCGATGCCCGTGCTCGCCTTCCTTGTACGAACGGCGCCACGCGTCTTCGCTGACTTTGTAGTGAAACGGCGCAAGCCGTGCGAGCAGCGAGAACACGCCGTTTACCGGGCAGAGGTACTTGCACCACACGCGCTTTTCGCGGCCATACAGCACGCCGACGATCATCGCGCCCACGGTCGAGCCGCCGAGCACGAGCAGCACGGCTTTCGGATATTGATAGACGCTCACCATCTGTCCGTAGATGGTCGTGAGTCCGAATGCGACGAACGGCCAGCCGCCCCAACGCATCCAGCGCGGAATCGCCCAGCCGCGGCCGAACTTGCTCGCGAACTCGGTGAGCGCGCCTTCCGGACACAGCACACCGCACCACACTCGGCCGAGCATGACCATCGACAGCAGCACGAACGGCCACCAGATGCCCCAGAACACGAACTGCGCGGCAAGCGTGAGGTTATTCCACAAATGCGCCGAGCCATCGGGCAGCGGCATGACAGCCGGCACGAGAATCAGAAACGCGTACACGGCAACCACGACCCACTGAATTCCGCGGATCGCGTTGCCGTGCCGTTGCATCCATTGACCGGCCTGTTGCAGCCGGCCGGGTCGTTGCAGAACAGAGCTCATGCTGGACGGCTCGCCGCCTTTTGTTTTTGCGCCATCTGATGATTGGAACGGCGCAGGAGAAGATAGATCACGATCCAGTAGACCGCGTAGGCAACCAGGTTCATGCCCGCCGGATGCGCGCGATAACCCGTGAGGGTGGCAACGAGCGAACCGAAGGTGCTCGAGTCGTCGAGCAGCGCGGACGAGTTCCACACCTGATTGACGATGACCGGCAGCACTTCCATGTCGATCAGTTTGTCGACGCCCGTCTCGAAGAGGCCGGCGGCGAGAAACAGCAGCATGATTTCGGTCACGCGAAAGAACGAGCGCCACGAGAAGATCTTGCCGCCGAGTTGCAGCACGTAGAACGTCAGGAGCGCGAGCGCGAAGCCGAGGATGATCGCGAGATATTGCGAAGCATCGACGTGTCCCGATTGCCCGAAGCCTACGCCATACAGAAACACGGCCGTCTCGCTGCCTTCACGCGCGATAGCCAGCGCAACCAGCACCGCGATGCCCCAGAACTGTCCGTCCTGCGTGCTCTTTTGCAGCGAGCTTTCCATGTCGCGCTTGAGCGTGCGGCCGTGACGCTTCATCCACAGGACCATCTGCACAATGAGCACGCAGGCGATCAGCACCATGCCGGTCTGGAAGTAATCCTGCGCGTTGCCGGACAGCACTTCCGTGAAGCCGATGAGCGCGGCGCCCAGCGCGATGGCGGCAACCAGCCCCGCGGCCACGCCGAACCACAGATAAGGCAGGCCGCGACGCGCCTGCTGGTCGCCGTTCTTCAGCCATGCGTACAGAATGCCGACGACCAGCAAAGCTTCGACGCTCTCACGCCAGACGATGAAAAGTACCTGCCCCATTTGAACCCCTTTGCGTTGCGTCACTTGCCCGCGCGGACGCACCGAAACACGCGCGCGGCACCGACATTTACTTGGCGACGATCACGCCTTGCGCGGTCTGATGAAAGTCGTCGAAGAACTTGTATTCGCCCGGATCGAGCGGCGCGATCACCACGAACGAATCGGCACCCGGCGCGAGCACCTTCTCCTTGCGCAACTGCACGCTTTCGAACTCGGCCGCGCCCTTGCCGACGTTATGCACTTCGATCTTGATGCGCTGCCCCGCCGGTACTTCGATGCGCGCCGGGTTCAGCTTGCCGTCGTTCATTTCGAGCTTGAAGGTCGGCAGATCGGCAGCGTGCGCCGCGCCAAGACCCGCTGCGACCGAGAGCAACATCGCCATCAGCTGGCTTTTCAATTTCATGCGGACTTCCTGATTGGTACGCGTCCGGCGGCGCAGCAAACTGCAAACCCCTGCCGGAACGCGCGAACGCCGTGCGCGAGCTTAGTACCCGCCCTTCTTGCCGATGCCCGCGAACGGGAAGTCGTATTCGATCGTGAACGGCTTGAACCACGGACCCACGCCGGTTTCCTTGTCGACGTGACGGCCAAACGCCATGTGGCCGGTTTCGGAAGGCGGCGAGATATGCAGCTTGAGGTGATATTTGCCCGGACCGAAGAGCTTGACGTTGTCGCCGTAGTGCGGGCCGTCGCTTGCGACCATCGCCATCAGGTCGCCCTTGACCGACTGCGTCGAGCCGGTTTTCGTGAGTTCATACGTCACGTTCAGATAGGGCATCCAGTCGCCTTCGGCGAAACCGGTCGGGTTGTTCTTGACCGCGTGAATATCCGCTTCGAGGTGGATGTCCGAATCCGATGCCTTGCGCATGATGCCTTCCGGCGCCATCGTGATTGGCTGCAGATAGACGGCGCCCGTTTCCATGCCGCCTTCGATGTGCTGCTTGCCGATCGGATACTCAGCAGCGGAAGCCGCCATCATCGCCGTGAGGCCTGCGGCGGCAACGAGGCCGCGCATCAACGTTGAACCCATCAAACACTCCTGTTGTTATCGATGGCGCGCGTGACATTGGCGCGCCCTTTCCACCGAACTCCGGCGCTCTAAAAAGGCGCGCCGGCGCAAAAAAATGACTGTGGTGCCGGTTCGTTAGCGCGAAGCAAAAAACCGCTTCCAGAATCTGGAAAACGTTAATACGAACCATTCTCAATGTTCGTCAGTTTAGCACCCTTCACCACTCGGGACAAATTAGCGCGGGCTTACAAAAGCCTGCTGCGGCAAGGCTCCGGCGGGCTTGCAGCCAACTCGCGGTCCATTCACGGCCGATAAAAAAACGCGGTGCGCCTTCCGGCTCGCCGCGTCGCTTGAGACAGAACGATGAAAACTTGCTTTCTTTCGCCTTACTTTCCGCCGATGCCGGTGATGTGATCGCCCACGTTCGCGCCGAACACGCGTTGACGTAACAGCGCCAATTGGTCGCGGGTCTGCGCCGCCTTTTCGAATTCGAGATTCTTGGCGTGATCCATCATTTGCTTTTCCAGCCGCTTGATTTCCTTTGCGAGCTGCTTCTCGGTCATGTCCTCGAACTTCGCGCGCGTCTGGGCTTCCTTCAGTTCGGCGCGCGCGTCGTCGGCGTTGTAGACGCCATCGATGATGTCCTTGATGCGCTTTTCCACTCCGCGCGGCGTGATGCCCCGCTCGAGGTTATGCGCCACCTGCTTGGCGCGGCGCCGCTCGGTTTCGTCGATGGCGCGCTTCATCGAGTCCGTCATGTTGTCGCCGTAGAGGATCGCCTTGCCGTTCACGTTGCGCGCCGCCCGTCCGATTGTCTGGATCAGCGAGCGCTCGGCGCGCAGGAAGCCTTCCTTGTCCGCGTCGAGAATGGCGACGAGCGACACTTCAGGAATATCCAGACCCTCGCGCAACAAGTTGATGCCGACGAGCACATCGAACGTGCCGAGCCGCAGATCGCGGATGATTTCCACGCGCTCGACCGTGTCGATATCGCTGTGCAAATAGCGCACTTTCACGCCGTGATCGGCGAGAAATTCGGTCAGTTGTTCGGCCATGCGCTTGGTGAGCACGGTAACAAGCACGCGTTCGTGCACCGCGACGCGCGCGTTGATCTCGGAGAGCACGTCGTCGACCTGCGAGCGCGCGGGCCGCACCTCGATTTCGGGATCGACGAGACCCGTCGGCCGCACGAGTTGCTCGGCCACTTGCCCCGCTTTCTTCTGTTCGTAGTCGGCGGGCGTCGCCGAGACGAACACGGCCTGGCGCATCTTGCGCTCGAATTCGTTGAACTTGAGCGGCCGGTTGTCGAGCGCGGACGGCATGCGGAAACCGTAATCGACGAGATTTTCCTTGCGCGCGCGGTCGCCGTTATACATGCCGTTCAACTGGCCGATCAGCACGTGCGACTCGTCGAGCAACATGATGGCGTCGGGCGGCAGGTAGTCGACGAGCGTCGGCGGCGGTTCGCCGGGCGCCGAGCCCGAGAAATGCCGCGAGTAATTCTCGATGCCCTTGCAAAAACCCAGTTCCTGCAGCATTTCCAGGTCGAAGCGCGTGCGCTGTTCGAGCCGCTGCGCCTCGACGAGCTTGCCCTGGCTATGGAAAAACTCCAGCCGCTCGCGCAGTTCCAGCTTGATGGTTTCGATCGCGCGCATGACGGTGTCGCGCGGCGTCACGTAATGCGACGACGGATACACCGTGAAGCGCGGAATCTTGTTGCGCACGCGGCCGGTGAGCGGATCGAAAAGCTGCATCGACTCGATTTCGTCGTCGAACAATTCGACTCGCACCGCCATTTCCGCGTGTTCCGCCGGAAAGATGTCGATGGTGTCGCCTCGCACACGGAACGAGCCGCGCTGAAAATCCGCCTCGTTGCGCGTGTATTGCATGGCGATCAGCCGCGCGATGACATCGCGCTGGCCGAGCTTGTCGCCTACGCGCAGCGTGAGGATCATCTTGTGATACTCGGACGGATTGCCGATACCGTAAATGGCCGACACCGTCGCCACGATCACTACGTCGCGGCGTTCGAGCAGGCTCTTGGTCGCCGAGAGCCGCATCTGCTCGATATGCTCGTTGATCGACGAATCCTTCTCGATGAAGAGATCGCGCTGCGGCACATACGCTTCCGGCTGGTAATAGTCGTAGTACGAGACGAAGTACTCGACCGCGTTGCGCGGGAAAAACTCGCGGAATTCGGCGTAGAGCTGCGCGGCGAGCGTCTTGTTGGGCGCGAAAACGATGGCGGGCCGGCCCAGACGCGCGATGACGTTGGCCATCGTGAAGGTCTTGCCCGAGCCGGTCACGCCGAGCAGCGTCTGGAACGAGAGACCGTCGTCCACGCCCTCGACGAGCGTCTTGATGGCCTCGGGCTGATCGCCCGCGGGCGGATACGGCTGATAGAGCTGAAACGGCGAGCCTTCGAACGTGGCGAACTTCGATTCGTCCAGTGCGTCGGGCGTTTCGATAAGGGTATCGGACATGGAGAGGGGAATCTTCTTAGTCGGCGCCGGAGCAAACACCTATTCTAGCGGCTGCGGCGAAAGTGGCGCGGGCGGCCTCACGGAGGCGGAATCGAGCAGGTTGGGACCGTTGGGTGGAAGTCAAGCAATGGCGCGCGAGGCGGCGCCGCTGTTCCGTCGATGCCGTCCAATCGAGGCTTGCGCGCATGCCGGACAAGGCTTTCAACCGGCCGAAGCCCATGCGCTTATTCATGCTCGCGAGAAAAAAGCGCGTACATAGAATAAGGCTCGATCCGAAATGCAGCGCCGGATTCGATACAATATGCGACTGGGCTTCGAGGGGGCGCCCCGCACGACCGCGCCGCCAACGACGTCACGCGCCGCTTTTTCGAGCGCCCAAGCATCGTTCTTCCCGCCGCACGTCTTCCTTCCACTGCCGATAGATCATGTCTCTTTTCTCTGCCGTCGAACTCGCTCCCCGCGACCCGATTCTGGGCCTCAACGAAGCCTTCAACGCCGACCCGCGCCCGACCAAGGTCAATCTGGGCGTTGGTGTCTACACCAACGAAGAAGGCAAGATTCCGCTTCTGCGCGCCGTTCGCGAAGCTGAAAAAGCACGCGTCGATGCAGCGCTGCCGCGCGGCTATCTGCCTATCGACGGCATCGCCGCGTACGACTCGGCCGTCCAGACGCTGCTCGTCGGCCGCGACTCGCCGCTGATCGCTTCGGGCCGTATCGTCACGGCGCAGGCGCTGGGCGGCACGGGCGCGCTCAAGATTGGGGCGGACTTTCTGAAGCGCGTGAATCCGGGCGCGAAAGTCGCGATCAGCGACCCGAGCTGGGAAAACCATCGCGCGCTCTTCGAAGGTGCGGGCTTCGAGGTCGTCAACTATCCGTATTACGAAGCGGCGACGCATGGCGTGAACTTCGCGGCCATGCTCGACGCGCTGAACGGCTACGCGGCCGGCACCATCGTCGTGCTGCACGCGTGCTGCCATAACCCGACCGGCGTGGATCTGACGGACGCGCAGTGGGCGCAGATCGTCGAAGTCGTGAAGGCGCGCAACCTCGTGCCGTTCCTCGACATCGCGTATCAAGGCTTCGGCGAAAACATCGAAGCCGATGCCGCCGCCGTGCGCCTCTTCGCCGCGTCGGATCTGAACGTGTTCGTGTCGTCGTCGTTCTCGAAGTCGTTCTCGCTGTATGGCGAGCGCGTTGGCGCGCTGTCCATCATCACGTCGAGCAAGGAAGAGTCGTCGCGCGTGCTGTCGCAATTGAAGCGCGTGATTCGCACCAACTATTCGAACCCGCCGACGCACGGTGGCTCGGTGGTCGCGGCCGTGCTGGCATCGCCGGAACTGCGTGCGCTGTGGGAACAGGAACTGGGCGAGATGCGCGATCGTATCCGCGCCATGCGTAATGGCCTCGTCGAGCGTCTGAAGGGCGCTGGCGTGGATCGCGACTTTTCCTTCGTCGACCGTCAGCGCGGCATGTTCTCGTACTCGGGCCTGACCGCGCCGCAAGTGGACCGTCTGCGGGAAGAATTCGGCATCTATGCGGTCAGCACGGGGCGCATCTGCGTGGCTGCGCTGAATCTGCGCAATATCGATGTCGTCGCCAACGCAGTGGCAAGCGTGCTGAAGTAAGGCATTGCACGCGCGTTTGCTGCAAAAGAAAATGGCGTCCTTCTCATGAAGGGCGCCATTTTTTGTGGCCTGTGCGCGGCGTTTCGCCGGCGTCTATATCGATTCGGGACGTGCCGGCGCGTTGGGTCTTGCGTCGTCGTCATCGACTAAGCCGTAGGAAATCGCGCGCGCCAATTCCGCGCTCACGCTTGCCACGCCCGAACGCTCGTGACGCTCGACGGCTAACCGGGGCTCGCCCGCGTGCATGCAGAACGTCAGTACGAGCGGCAACAGGATCGCGGCGGGCCAATAGGTCGATATTGTCTTTTTCATGGGATTACCTCTGTTCGTCGTCGCATCAAGCGCATGAATGATGCCCACTAAGCGACTATCGAATTTTACGGAATCGCCGACATCTTAAAAAGACGCTGAAAAGCAAAGCTTCGTTGCGTGGCGGACAACGAAAGGTAGTCAACCCACGGCTTTGAAATTGCAACAAGAACGGGCCAATCGTCATAAAACCTTACAAAGTTCTTGGGGACATCGGAGCACGCCGGGTGTCTTATTGTTATCACTGCAACGAACTAATCAACGACATGAAATCCGCAGTTGCTGGACTTTTGATCGCGTCATCGGCTTTGGTACTAGGCGGCTGCGCGGTTTATCCCGATGGATCATCCTACGGTGGCGGATATCCCGCCGCAGGCTACGCCGATCCCGGCTATGGCTACGACGCGTACGGCGCGCCGGTGGTCGTTCAGCCCGGCGTAGCGGTGGGCGGCGGCTACTACTCCGGTCCTGGCCCCGCTTACTACGGTCCTGGCCCCGGCCGCTATTGGGATGACGGTCCAGGCTGGCGTCGTCCGCCATCGGGCAACTGGAATCGCGGGGACTATCCGCGTGGGCGCCCGCCGCAAGGAAATAATCAACCGCAACAAGCGGGCGGCGGACATCAGCCGGGTGGTGGTCAGCCACCGCAAGCCGGTGGAGGCCGTCCAGTGGGCGGACCGCCGCCTCAACAGGCAGGCGGAGGCGCGCCGTTGCCGCGAGCCGTCGGCGGCGTCCCGCCGGGACGTCCGCAGGCGCCCGCCGCGAATCCTGGCGGAAACGGTGGCGGCAATGGCGGCTACCATCGCGGTGGCGATCAAGGCGGTGGCGCCGGTGGCGGTGGCGGACACGGCGGCAACCAGCGAAGCTCGCTCGGGCCGATCGGCGGATAACGCGTCGATTGCGCAGAGCGCTAGAAAGCCGTGCCGGGTCGAACCGGCGCGGCTTTTCACATCGCTTTCGTGGAAACACGCTCACCCGAGATGCGTGCCCTTCGCCTTGTACAGTTCGCGGAAGGTGCGCCCGACCGGTGCGGGCATATCGCGTGTTTCGGTCCATCCGGCGCCGAATGGCATGCGCGATATCGTCTTTCTCTTTCCGCCCATGACTTCAAGCACGCGCACCGCGAGTTTCGTGAAAAGCGCATAAGCAATTGGCCGAAGCGCGAAGTAACCCCACACGGCGAGCGCCACGCGTTCGGTCCAGGGGTGCAGATGGCGTTCGGTCTGCTTTTCGCGCAGTTTGCGCAGCAGGTCGGACAGCGGAATACCCACCGGGCACACGCTGTTGCATTCGCCGCATAGCGTTGCGGCTTGCGGCAGATCGAGCGCCTTGTCGATGCCCACATAAGCCGGCGTCAACACCGAACCCATCGGTCCGGGATAAACCCAGCCATACGCATGACCGCCGATCTTTTGATACACCGGGCAGTGATTCATGCACGCGCCACAGCGAATACACCGCAGCATCTCCTGAAACTCGCCGCCGATAAGCCCGGTGCGCCCGCCATCGACGAGCACGAAATACATATGCTCGGGCCCGTCCTGCTCGCCCATCGCGCGGGGGCCGGTCAGCAGTGAGAAGTAATTGGAAATGGTCTGCCCGGTCGCCGAACGCGGTAGCAGACGCATTGCGGTGGCGAGATCTTCGAGCGTCGGCAGAATCTTTTCGATGCCCGTCACCGCGACGTGCACGCGCGGCATCACGGTACACATGCCTTCGTTGCCTTCGTTCGTGACAACTGCCACCGAGCCGGTTTCCGCGATCAAAAAGTTGCCGCCCGTCACGCCCATATCGGCGGACATGAAATGCGGGCGCAGCACCTCGCGCGCCTCGCGGGTCATGTCGGGGATGTCCGTGAGACGCGGCTTGCCGTGCGTCTTCGCGAAGAGATCGGCGATCTGCTCCTTGTCCTTATGAACCACGGGCGCAATGATGTGGCTCGGCGGCTCGTTGTCGTTGATCTGCAGGATGTATTCGCCGAGATCGGTTTCGATGGACTGCACGCCCATTTCGCCGAGCACGCGATTCAGTTGCATCTCTTCCGAGACCATCGACTTGGTCTTGATGACCTTTTTCACGCCATGCGCGCGCGCGATGTCCGCGACGAGCCGCGCGGCATCCTGCGTCGATTCCGCGTAGAGCACGGTCGCGCCACGGCGCGTCGCCTCGCGTTCGAAGGTTTCGAGCCATACGTCGAGGTTGTCGAGCGCGCGATTGCGGCGCTCCTTTAGCGCGGCGCGCGTCGCCTCGAAGTCGATATCGAGCACCGCGCTCGCCCGCGCGCTCACGAATTTGGTCGAGAGCTTGGTGAGGTTCTGCTGCAGACGCTCATCGGCGAGTTTGCTGCCGGCGCGCGCCTTGAAGTGCATCGTCTGGACTTGCATGGGCTCGCTCGTTCTCAGTTGCGGATGGAGTCGGATGCGTCGCCGGCAAGCACTTGCGCGATATGCAGCACACGCGTGCTCGTGTCGCCGGTGCGCCTCAAGCGCCCTTCTATATTCAGCATGCAGCCGAGATCGCCCAGCACGACGGTAGCCGCGCCGCTCGCCTTGATGTTGGCGCATGTTTCATCGACGATGGCCGTCGAAATGTCGCCGTACTTCACCGCGAACGTGCCGCCGAAACCGCAGCAATGTTCGCAGCCCGCCATCTCGGTCACGGGCACGCCCGCTTGTGCGAGCAAATCGCGCGGCTGCGCCTTCACGCCGAGTTCACGCAGGCCCGAGCAGGAATCGTGATAGGTCACGGCGCCTTCGAACACACCGGGCTCCATGCGCGCCTTGGCAACATTCACGAGAAAATCGGTGAGTTCGAAGACGCGCGGTTGCAGGCGCGCGAAGCGATTCATGAGTTGCGGATCGTCGCGGAAGAGATCGCCGTAATGCGCGCGGATCATTCCGCCGCACGAACCCGACGGCACCACCACGTAGTCGAATTGTTCGAATTCCCGCAGTGTCTTTTCGGCGAGATCGCGTGCAAGTCTGCGATCGCCGGAGTTATACGCGGGCTGGCCGCAGCAGGTTTGCGCGGGCGGCACGCTCACCGTAAAACCCGCGCGCTCGATCAGCTTGATGACCGAAAAGCCGATCTCCGGCCGCATCATGTCGATGAGGCACGTGACGAATAGTCCGACTTGCATGGTGGAGCGTTTCCTGTTTTATCGAGATTTTCTAAGACGCACGCCGATTATCCGCGAAGCGGCGGTGGTTCGGGCACTCCCCAACCGCCGACCGCGTTTTCACATTATGAGATACAATTGCGCATCCGTAGTTTGACGCATCAACCGATTTCCACGATGAGCGATACGAACCCGGAATCCAAAACCTCCATTCAGGTGATCGAACGCATGATGCGTCTGTTGGACGCGCTTGCCGGCCACACCGATCCCGTCAGCCTGAAGGAACTCTCCCAAAGCACCGATCTGCATCCTTCCACGGCGCACCGCATCTTGAACGACATGGTGCTGTGCCGGCTGGTGGACCGCTCCGATCCAGGCACGTATCGGCTCGGCATGCGTCTGCTCGAACTAGGCAATCTGGTCAAGGCGCGCCTTTCGGTGCGCGAGGCCGCAATGCCGCCGATGCGCGAACTGCATCGGCAAACGGGACAGACGGTCAACCTCTCGGTGCGTCAGGGCGATGAGATCGTCTATATCGAGCGGGCTTATTCCGAACGCTCCGGCATGCAGGTCGTGCGCGCGATCGGTGGACGCGCGCCGCTGCATCTGACTTCGGTCGGCAAACTCTTCCTCGCCGCCGACGAAACCACGCGCGTGCGCGCCTACGCCATGCGCACGGGTCTTTCGGGCCACACACAGAACAGCATCACCGATCTGTCGAAGCTGGAACGTGAGCTGTCGTTCGTGCGGCAACAGGCTTGCGCGCGCGATAACGAAGAACTCGAACTGGGCGTGCGCTGTATCGCGGCGGGCATTTACGACGATACCGGGCGGCTCGTCGCGGGCTTGTCGTTGTCGGCGCCGGCCGATCGGCTGCAGGACGCGTGGCTCAAGCAACTCAGTCATACGGCGCTGGAGATCTCGCGCTCGCTGGGTTATCACCCCGAGCCGGTTGCAGCCGCATCGCGCTGAATCTTGCGTTAGACACGCTGCTTCAAAGACAAAAAGCCGGACGGGTCGAGAGACCCATCCGGCTTTCTGCTTATTCAAACTTGCTTAGGGGTTCGTACCGCTACCCATGTCCGCACTCATGATGCGTGGTTCGCCGAGCGTATCGAGGAACGAACGCAGGCGGCCGGCATCCGCGAAACGCGAATACTTGCCGTAGGAATCGAGCAGCACGATCACGACCGGGCGGCCGTTGACCGTTGCCTGCATCACCAGGCACTCGCCCGCTTCGTTGATGAAGCCGGTCTTCTGCAAACCGATATCCCACGACGCATTACGCACCAGCGCGTTCGTGCTGTTGTAGGCGAGATTGCGCTTGCCGGTGAAGACTTCGTAGCTGCGATCCGTCGAGAACTTGCGGATGAGCGGATATTGATACGCCGCGTTCACCATCTTCACGAGATCGCGTGCGCTCGAAACGTTGAGGCTCGTGAGACCCGTGGAGTTCTCGAAATGCGTGTCGGTCATGCCGAGCGACTTCGCTTTCGCGTTCATTGCCGCGATGAAAGCCGGCCGGCCACCCGGGTAATAGCGCGACAACGCGGCCGCCGCGCGATTTTCCGATGCCATGAGCGCGATATGCAGCATGTCCTCGCGATTGAGCTCCGAGCCGACGGCGAGCCGCGAGCCCGTGAACTTCTCGTAATCGCGATCTTCGTCGGTCACCGTCATTTCGTCGGTGAGCGGCAAGTGCGAGTCGAGCGTGACCATTGCCGTCATCAACTTGGTGATGGACGCGATAGGCACGACGGCGCGCGAATTCTTGTCGAAAAGCGTTTCGGACGTGTTCTGGTCCACCACATAGGCCACGCTCGAACGCAGCGCCAGGCTGTCGGGCGTTTCATGCAGACCGAACGCCGAACCGACCGAGGTGGCACGCGGCTGATACGCCACCGAGTGCACTGCGGCGCGGCGCGAGCGCGGGTCCATGCGGTAATTCACTCGACGCTTGCGGGAAGCCCGGGGTACGTCGTCGTCTTCGGCGGCGACCTTGGCTACGCGGGCGGCACGGCCCGATTTCGCCGATGTCTTCGCCACACGAGCAGGCTTTTCGGCCTTCTCGGCGGAAGCAGTGGACTTCGCGGATTTCTTGACGGATTTGGTTGCGGTGGCGGTTTTTGCGAGGGCTTCAGCCGGAGCCGCTGCAAAGGACGTCGCTACGGCGATGGAAATGGCGATCGACAACGCGGAGCGCAGCGCTACGCCATGAACCACCTTAAACGACGAAAACATTTCGGTTTTCATTAGTGTTCTGTTGGGCGGCTGGAGAGTACCGCCAAGTGTAGTGAAGCTACGAAATTTAAGCAATATTAAGCACTTATCGGCACTCGTTAAACCGAGTTGTAAGCCACGATTGCTTATCGTTACACAACGCGCGCTTTGATCGGAAAAAACGATCGCGCTTTGCAGCAGTGCTGCCAACAGTGCGCTTTTATGCGGGACGACAAGCGCACTATCGGCAAAACTTTCTGCAACTTGAGCCAGGAATCGCGGATTCGGGTCTGGAAGACAGCGAAGCGAAAATTCGAAGAAGGCTGCGTGCGGTGGACGGATGCGGCGTCAACACAACAACAACGCAACCGACAGTCGAAATGTTAACGTCTCTTCAACAATTTGGTGTACGGCGCCATCCTAAAAATAGGACTTACTACAGAAACATCTCATCTTTCTTGTCGATGCGAGTCTCCAGCATGCGCATCGACGGGACATGATTCTGTCGTCTTAGCGTGCTTTCATAACGCTCCAATCCGGTTGGAAGTGTCTCGCAACGCCACGCCCTGCAGCGGTGCATAGGGTTTTCACCGAGCAGCAGCGCATGCGGCTGCGATCTGACTTAAGCCATTGTTTAACAAGATCTTTCGGCCTATTGTGCAATGCACAAAAAGCGCTTGACATCTATCGGAATATCTCTAAAATGGCTTCATGTTGCGACGCACCAATCGCACTTTGCAGTAACCGGCCGCAACGGCGCGCCGGATCTACCAAACCACGACCCGCGTTGATGGGTCGACTATCAGGAGCCTGAGATGACCCTGTTGACCCCCGAGCAAATCGCCGCCGCACAAAAAGCTAACTTCGACACGCTGTTCGGCCTCACGAACAAGGCATTCGAAGGTATCGAAAAGCTGGTCGAACTGAATCTGCAAGTCGTGAAGTCGACCCTGGCCGAAAGCCAGGAGAACACCCAGCGCGCGCTGTCGGTCAAGGACGCACAAGAACTCCTCTCGCTGCAAGCAAGCCTCACGCAGCCGGTCGCCGAGAAGGTTCTGTCGTACGGCCGTCATCTGTATGAAATCGCGTCGTCCACGCAGGCTGAATTCGCTCGCGTTGCTGAAGCTCAGTACGAAGAGCAAAACCGCAAGGTGCAATCGCTCGTCGACAACGTCGCGAAAAACGCACCGGCTGGTTCGGAAACCGCAGTCGCAGTCATGAAGTCGGCCATCACCGCCGCCAACACGACGTACGAAACGGTTCACAAGGCAACGAAGCAAGCTGTCGAAATCGCTGAAAGCAACTTCAACGCAGCCGCCACGGCCGCCACGAAGGCCGCTACGCAAGCGACCGAACAAGCTACGCGCACCGCCAAGAAGACGGTTGCGTAAGTCCGAAGCCGGGTTCGCCCGGTTGACGAAGCAAGAATCACGAAAAACCCGGCCTCGCGCCGGGTTTTTTGTGGTCTGTTGGTTCGGAAAAACGGCTTTCGCTTCACGCATTCGAGCGGGCAGTTCAAAAGCAAAAGCGCGCTTCCGTGAAGAAGCGCGCTTCGCTCGACACCCTTTTGCGGCCGCTTACTTCTTGCGCTGCGGCGGCAAGTCCGTACAGACGCCTTCGTACAACTCCGCCGCCATGCCGATGGATTCGCCCAAGGTCGGATGCGGGTGGATGGTCTTGCCGATGTCCGTGGCATCCGCGCCCATCTCGACCGCGAGACACACTTCGCTGATCAGATCGCCCGCGTTCAATCCGACGATCCCGCCGCCGATCACGCGATGCGTCGCTTCATCGAAAATCAGCTTGGTGAAGCCCTCGTCGCGACCATTGGCAATCGCGCGGCCCGAAGCGGCCCACGGGAACACCGCCTTGCCGTACTTGATGCCTTCGGCCTTGCACTGGTCTTCGGTCTTGCCGGCCCACGCCACTTCCGGATCGGTATAAGCCACCGACGGAATTTGCAGCGCATCGAAGTACGCCTTCTCGCCATGCGCCGCTTCCGCCGCGACGTGGCCTTCGTGCACGGCCTTGTGCGCGAGCATCGGCTGGCCAACGAGATCGCCGATCGCAAAAATATGCTCGACGTTCGTACGCAGTTGCTTGTCGACGTTGATGAAGCCGCGATCCGTCACCGCGACGCCCGCCTTGTCCGCGCCGATCTTCCCGCCGTTCGGACTGCGGCCCACGGCCAGCAACACGAGGTCGTAACGCTGCGCTTCGGTCGGCGCCTTGTCGCCCTCGAACGTCACGTAAATGCCGTCGTCCTTGGCTTCCGCCTTGGTCGTCTTGGTCTTCAGCATGACGTTGGCGAAGCGCTTCGCGTTGTACTTCTCCCAGACCTTCACGAGATCGCGGTCGGCGCCCATCATCAGACCGTCGAGCATTTCGACGACATCGATTTCGGAGCCGAGTGACGCATAAACCGTCGCCATTTCCAGCCCGATGATTCCGCCGCCCACCACCAGCATGCGCTTCGGAATCTGACGCAGTTCGAGCGCGCCGGTCGAGTCGACCACGCGCGGATCGTCCGGGAAGAACGGCAACTTCACCGCCTGCGAACCCGCCGCGATGATCGCCTTCTTGAACTTGACGACCTTCTTGCCGCCGTCGCCCTGCACTTCCATGTGGTTCGGATCGACGAACGTACCGACGCCCGTCACCACCTGTACCTTGCGCGCCTTCGCCATGCCCGCGAGACCGCCGGTCAGCTTCTTGACGACGCCCTCCTTGAAGCCGCGCAGCTTGTCCAGATCGATGCTCGGCTTGCCGAACGTGATGCCGTGCGATTCGAGATGCTTGGCTTCGTCGAGCACGAGCGCCGTATGCAGCAGCGCCTTCGACGGAATGCAGCCGACGTTCAGACACACGCCGCCCAGGGTCGCATAGCGTTCGACAAGCACGGTGCTCATGCCGAGATCCGCTGCGCGGAACGCCGCCGAATAGCCGCCGGGGCCTGCGCCGAGCACGAGCATGTCGCACTCGACATCCGCGCTGCCCGAATAACTGCCTGCCTTCGGCGCGGGCGCGGCGCTCGCCATTTCGGCGGGCTGCGGTTGCGCGGCCGTCGGCTTGGTCGGCACTTCGCTCACGCCTCCGCCCTGACCTTCGAGCGTCAGAATCACGCTGCCTTCGGAGACGTTGTCGCCCAGCTTGACCTTCAGTTCCTTCACGGTGCCCGCGGCGGGCGAAGGCACATCCATGGTCGCCTTGTCGGACTCGAGTGTGACGAGCGATTGCTCCTTCTCGACCGTATCGCCCGGCTTCACATGGATCTCGATGACCGGAATGTCCTTGAAGTCGCCGATATCCGGCACCTTCACGTCCTGTGCGCCGCCGCCCGACGCCGCGGGCGCGGGTGCAGCCGGCTTTGCGGACGACGCTTCCTTCGGCGCTTCGGCCTTCGGTTCTGCAGCGGCGCTCGCGCCTTCGGTTTCGATCATCGCGATGACCGAGCCTTGCGAGACTTTGTCGCCCTGTTTGACCTTCACTTCCTTGATCGTGCCTGCCTGGTCGGCGGGCACTTCCATGGTGGCCTTATCGGTTTCGAGCGTGATGACGCCCTGTTCCTTTTCGATGGCGTCGCCGGGCTTGATATTGACTTCGATGACATCGACATCGGAGAAGTCGCCGATGTCGGGTACTTTTAGTTCGACGAGACTCATATTTGTCCCCTATGTCGACCAGAGCCGGTGCCTGAAGCGCCTGACCCGGGTCCCATGCAAGATGATGGCGAAGAAGAGCGGTTGGAGCCGGCGCGCGCACCGAAGCACGCGCCGGTCCCAGCGTCTCACGTGTCTTGCCCGCACAATCGAGCGAGGAAGACACGCGCCACTTTTTTAGAGAATCACCCGGCGGAAGTCCGCCAGAATGCCCGCGAGATAGGCGTTGAAGCGCGCCGCCTCCGCACCGTCGACGACGCGGTGGTCATACGACAGCGACAGCGGCAACGTAAGGCGCGGCACGAACTGCTTACCGTCCCACACCGGCTTCATCGCGCCACGCGACAGACCCAGGATGGCCACTTCCGGCGCGTTGATGATCGGTGTGAAGTTCGTGCCACCGATGCCGCCCAGCGAAGAAATCGAGAAGCAGCCGCCTTGCATCTGGTCCGGCTTCAGCTTGCCTTCGCGCGCGAGCTTCGAGAGATCCGTCATCTCCTTCGCGATATCCATCAAGCCTTTCTTGTCGGCGTCGCGGATCACCGGGACGACGAGGCCGTTCGGTGTATCGGCCGCGAAGCCAACGTGGAAATACTTCTTGAAGACGAGGTTGTCGCCATCGAGACTCGCGTTGAAGGTCGGGAATTTCTTCAGCGCGGAAACCACTGCCTTGATGACGAAAGCCAGCATCGTGATCTTGATGCCCGACTTCTCGTTTTCCTTGTTCAGCTTCACGCGCAGCGCTTCGAGCTCGGTGATGTCCGCTTCGTCGTTGTTCGTGACGTGCGGGATCATCACCCAGTTGCGATGCAGGTTCGCACCCGAGATCTTCTTGATGCGCGACAGCGGCTTCGGATCGACAGGACCGAACTTCGTGAAGTCGATCTTCGGCCACGGCAGCAAGTTGAGGTCGCCACCGCCGCCAGCCGGTGCGGCAACCGCGGCGGGCGCTGCGCCCTGACCCGACATGACGCCCTTCACGAACGCGGTGATGTCGCCTTGCGTGATGCGGCCTTTCGGACCGGAACCGCGCACACGCGTGACATCGACGCCGAGTTCGCGCGCGAACTTGCGCACCGAAGGCGACGCGTGGCTCGACGTGCGTGTGCCATCGCCTGCGGGAATAGCGGGCGCCTGCGCGAGCGCGGACGGCTGGGCGGGCGCGGGCGCGGGTTTGGCGGGCGCATCGGGCGGCGCTTCGACCGGCTTCGGCGCTTCCTGCTTCGGCGCCTCCTGCTTGGGCGCGGAAGCGGCCGGGCTGCTTTCGCCGCCTTCGAGAATCAGAATCAGCGTGCCTTCTGACACCGTATCGCCGAGCTTGACCTTCAATTCCTTGACGGTGCCAGCGGCAGGCGAAGGCACATCCATGGTCGCCTTGTCGGATTCGAGCGTGACGAGCGACTGTTCCTTCTCCACCTTGTCGCCAACCTTCACGCCGATTTCGATGACCGGGATATCCGTGAAGTCGCCGATATCCGGCACCTTCACTTCCACCGATCCGCCGCCGCTCGAAGCCTGAGCGGCTTGCGCGGGTTGCGACTGCGTGGTCGTGCCGGCCGGCGCTTCCTGCTTGGCGGGCGCGTCGGCTTGGGCGGGCGCGGAAGCGCCGCTTTCCAATACGACGATCAACGTGCCTTCCGACACGTTATCGCCCACTTTGACCTTTACTTCCTTGACCGTGCCCGCGGAGGAGCTCGGTACATCCATGGTGGCCTTGTCGGATTCCAGCGTGACGAGGGACTGTTCCTGTTCAACGACATCGCCCACCTTGACCAGAACCTCGATCACGGGAATGTCCTTGAAATCGCCGATGTCCGGCACTTTGACTTCGATCGCTTGACTCATTATTAGTGTCTCCTGTGTTGCATGCGGCGCGCCCCCGCTTCGGGAGCGCGCCGCATCACAACGCACGGGGGCGATGCCTTTAGACGGTCATCGGGTTGGGTTTAGCCGGGTCGAGGTTGTACTTCTTGATCGCCTCAGCGACGACCTTGCGCTCGATCGTGCCTTCGTCGGCGAGCGCGTTGAGCGCGGCCAGCGTGACCCAGTAGCGGTCGACTTCGAAGAAGTGTCGCAGTGCTTCGCGCGTGTCCGAGCGGCCGTAGCCGTCGGTGCCGAGCACCACGAACTTGTTCGGGACATAGGCGCGAATCTGGTCGACGAGCGCGCGGATGTAATCCGTCGACGCGATCACCGGACCTTGCGCGCCCTTGAGCAGCTTGGTGACATGCGGCACTTGCTTTTCGTCGGCCGGATGCAGCAGGTTCCAGCGGTCGATTGCCTGACCTTCGCGAGCCAGTTCCGTGAAGCTCGGCACGCTCCACAGGTCGGCGGCCACGCCCCAGTCGTTCTTGAGCAAGTCGGCGGCGGCGATCACTTCGTTGAAGATCGTGCCCGCGCCCATCAACTGGACGCGCGGACCCTTTGCCGCGCCTTCGGCCTTCCTGAACGCGTACATGCCCTTGATGATGTCCGCGGCAACCGATTCACCTTGCGGAATCGCCGGATGCTCGTAGTTCTCGTTCATCACGGTGATGTAGTAATACACATCTTCCTGGTCGGCGACCATGCGGCGCAGGCCGTCCTGCATGATGACCGCGAGTTCGTAACCGAAGGTCGGGTCGTAGCTCACACAGTTCGGGATCGATGCTGCCCACAGCAGCGAGTGGCCGTCTTCGTGCTGCAGGCCTTCGCCGTTGAGCGTCGTGCGCCCTGCGGTGCCGCCCAGCAGGAAGCCGCGCGAACGCATGTCGCCCGCCGCCCAGGCCAGGTCGCCGATGCGCTGGAAGCCGAACATCGAGTAGAAGATGTAGAACGGGATCATGATCTCGCCGTGCGTCGAATACGACGTTGCGGCCGCGATCCAGTCACACATGCCACCGGCTTCGTTGATGCCTTCCTGCAGAATCTGCCCGGTTTCCGATTCCTTGTAGAACATCAGCTGGTCGGAGTCTTCGGGAATGTACTTCTGGCCGTCCTGATTCCAGATGCCGATCTGGCGGAAGAGGCCTTCCATGCCGAAAGTACGCGACTCGTCCGGCACGATCGGCACGATACGCTTGCCGATGGCCTTGTCCTTCAAGAGGATGTTGAGCACCCGCACGAACGCCATCGTCGTGGAGATTTCGCGGCCTTCGCCCGTGCCCTTGAGCAGCGGCTCGAATGCCGACAGTTCCGGCACCGGCAGCGACTCCGCCTTCTCGCGGCGCGACGGCAGATAGCCACCCAGTTCCTGACGGCGGGCGCGCATGTATTCCAGTTCCTTCGAGCCTTCCTCGAAGGTGAGATACGGCACGTCGGCAATCTGTTCGTCGGTCAACGGCAGACGGAACTGGTCGCGGAACTTCTTCAGCGTGTCGATCGGCAGCTTCTTCTGCTGGTGCGTGATGTTCATGGCCTGGCCGTGTTCGCCCATGCCATAACCCTTGATGGTCTTGGCGAGGATCACGGTAGGCGAGCCCTTCGACTTCTGCGCCTGATCGTAAGCCGCGTAGATCTTGTGCGGATCGTGGCCGCCGCGGTTCAGGTTCCAAATGTCTTCATCGGACCAGTCGGCCACCAGCGCCTTCAGTTCCGGCGTGTTGAAGAAGTGCTCGCGCACGAACGCGCCCGATTCCGACTTGTAGGTCTGGTACTCGCCGTCGACCACTTCCATCATGCGGCGCATGAGCGCGCCGGTCTTGTCGCGTGCGAAGAGCGCGTCCCAGCGGCTGCCCCAGATCACCTTGACGACGTTCCAGCCCGCGCCACGGAATTCGCTTTCGAGTTCCTGGATGATCTTGCCGTTGCCGCGCACCGGACCGTCCAGACGCTGCAAGTTGCAGTTGATGACGAACACGAGGTTGTCCAGACGCTCGCGCCCGGCCATGCCGATTGCGCCGAGCGATTCCGGCTCGTCCGTTTCGCCGTCGCCGAGGAACGCCCAGACTTTGCGGCCCTGCGTCTTCACGATACCGCGCGCTTCCATGTACTTCATGAAACGCGCCTGATAGATGGCCATGATCGGGCCGAGGCCCATGGACACCGTCGGGAATTGCCAGAAGTCCGGCATCAGCCACGGATGCGGATACGAGGAGATTCCCTCGCCGCCCACTTCCTGACGGAAGTTGTTGAGCTGCGCCTCGGTCAGACGGCCGAGCAGGAACGCGCGCGAGTAGACGCCCGGCGACGAGTGACCCTGCACGAACACGAGATCGCCGCCATGTTCCTTCGACGGTGCGTGCCAGAAGTGATTGAAGCCGACGTCGTAGAGCGTCGCCGCCGAAGCAAACGAAGCGATGTGACCGCCGACATTGGTGTCCTTGCCCGCGCGCAACACCATGGCGATGGCGTTCCAGCGCGTGTACGAACGAATGCGGTGCTCGATGTCCTGGTCGCCCGGGATCTTGGCCTGGCCGGCGACGGGAATCGTATTGATATAGGGCGTATTCGCCGAAAACGGCAGATGCTCGCCATGCACGCGGGCGAATTCGATCTGCTTTTCGATCAGGTAGTGCGCGCGATCAGGACCGACTGCCGAAATGACGCCGTCGAGTGCGTCGAGCCACTCGGCGGTTTCCTGAGGATCGTCGTCTTTGGCATTGGCGACATATTTGAGAACTTCGTCGGGTACAGCGGACATGCTCGTCTCCTGATGTGAGGATCGCTCTAAGAACCGCCGACAGTCGCCCGCCGAAAACCGGGCACTGGCCGCGTGCCGGCAATTCTAAATAGGGTCCAGACTTTGTAGCAAGGAATTTTTCGAATCATGAGAGATGATCTCATAATGCGGAAAATTGCTGCAATGCACCGTCCGATAAGGCTTTTTTAATCAGACTTTTCTCCTCCTTTTCCCGCAATTGAGCCGTCTCTAGCACCTTTTTACGCTAATTAACAATCAGACGCTGCGTTACAATCGCTTCCATGTTGACCGATCGGCTTCTCGCACGCTCGGCGCGGGTCGCGCGCAAGCCGACCGACTCGTCGCCCACCCGCTGGCACCACGGACCGTGGTGGTCGAACTCCTATTTACTCACGCCGCTCATCTCGATCCTCGTTTTTCTGGTCGTCATGAGCCTGATTCTCTGGAGTCTCAACCGCCGCGAGCAGCAGCAGCAGGAAGACACGCTATATCGGAACGTCGCCTGGGCCCAGCAACAGATTCGTCTTTCGATGACGGGTGCGCAAGAGCAGATCCAGGCGTTATCGCGAGACATCGCAAGCGGTCATGGCGACCCTCAGACATTCCAGACGTCTTCCACCGACATCATGCAGGGGCATCCCGAGATCCTCTACATGAACTGGTACACGAGCCAGCACAAACCGCGCTGGCCTAATACGCCGCTGCCGGTACTCGGGTCTCGGCTCGCCAAACCCAACGACACGCAGATGGACGAAGCGGTGCAGGCCGCCTTCGAGGAAGCGCGCACGACGCGTCGCCAGGTTTATTCGCCCTTACTCTACGACGACCTCGGCAACGGCTACATCACCTTGCAAACGCCGGTGTTTCGCGACCGCGAATTCCTCGGGTCCATCGCGGCGGTGTTTTCCATCGAAGGCATTCTGAAGCACGACATTCCGAGCGAGCTGTCGGCGAAGTACAAGATCTCCATCACCGATCTGAACAATCGCGAACTCGCGACGACATCGAGCCGTCCACGCCTGCCGCGCGACATGTTCTACGATCTGCCGCTCGATCCGCCCGGCCAGGGGTTGTCGGTGCGCGTGTATTCGTATCCGCAGCTCACGAACTTCACGAACAACACGCTGGTGTGGCTCGTCGCCGGCCTGTCGTGCTTCGTGCTCTGGAGCTTGTGGAGTCTCTGGAAGCACACGCGTCAGCGCTTCGAGGCGCAACAGGCGCTTTACGCCGAAGCGTTCTTCCGCCGCGCGATGGAAAACTCCGTCTTGATCGGCATGCGCGTGCTCGACATGCACGGCCGCATCACGCACGTGAATCCCGCGTTCTGCCGCATGACGGGTTGGGACGAAAGCGATCTCGTCGGCAAGAACGCGCCGTTTCCATACTGGCCGCGCGATGCCTATCCCGAGATGCAGCGCCAACTCGACATGACGCTGCGCGGCAAGGCGCCCTCTTCCGGTTTCGAGTTGCGCGTGCGCCGTAAGGACGGTTCGTTCTTCCACGCGCGTCTTTACGTGTCGCCGTTGATCGACAGTTCGGGCCGCCAGACCGGCTGGATGTCGTCGATGACGGACATCACCGAACCCAAGCGCGCGCGCGAAGAGCTCGCCGCCGCCCACGAACGCTTCACCACGGTGCTCGAAAGTCTCGATGCCGCCGTCTCCGTTCTCGCCGCCGACGAAGCCGAACTGCTGTTCGCGAACCGCTATTACCGGCATCTCTTCGGCATTCGTCCGGACGGGCACTTGCAGCTTGCGGGCGCCGGTTTCGATGGCGCTTCGGGTTCGTCGGAGCTGAGTTCGTCGGACACCATCGACATGGTCGATACCTACGCCGGACTGCCCGCCACCGCGCTGACCGAAAGCTCGGCCGACGCGCAGGAAGTCTATGTGGAAGGCATCCAGAAGTGGTTCGAAGTGCGCCGCCAGTACATTCAGTGGGTGGACGGCCATCTCGCGCAGATGCAGATCGCGACCGACATCACGCAGCGCAAGCAGGCGCAGGAACTCGCGCATCAGCAGGAAGAGAAGCTGCAGTTCACGAGCCGTTTGATGACGATGGGTGAAATGGCGTCGTCGCTCGCGCATGAGCTGAATCAGCCGCTCGCGGCCATCAACAACTATTGTTCGGGCTGCGTCGCCTTGGTGAAATCCGGGCGCATGACACAGGAATCGCTCTTGCCCGCGCTCGAAAAAACCGCGCAGCAGGCGGTGCGAGCAGGCATGATCATCAAGCGCATTCGCGAGTTCGTGAAGCGCAGCGAGCCGAAGCGGCAGGCGACGCGCGTGGCCGATATCGTCGCGGATGCAGTCGGTCTCGCCGAAATCGAGGCGCGTAAACGCAAGATTCGCATCGTCACGGAAATCCGCTCGCGCATGCCCGTGATCTACGTCGATCCCGTGCTGATCGAACAAGTGCTCGTGAATCTGTTGAAAAACGCAGCCGAAGCAATGCATGATGCAAAACCGAATGCCGTCGATCCCGTAATCCGCGTGATCGTGCAGCGGCTCGACGGCGGCGTGGTGTGCATCAGCGTGGTCGATCAGGGCCCGGGTGTGGATGAAGCCACCGCCGAGCGTCTCTTCGAACCGTTTTACAGCACCAAGTCCGATGGCATGGGCATGGGGCTGAACATTTGCCGTTCGATCATCGAATCGCATCGCGGCCGCCTTTGGGTCGTGAACAATGTCGAATCGGACGGACACGTGACCGGCGCGACTTTCCATTGCAGCCTGCCGATCGGCGAAGTGGATGGGTCGGGCACGGACTCGGGCGGCAACGCCGGGTCGCAAAGCGAACATACGAGACAACAAACAGTTACGGGAGAACTATGAGCAGTCCAGTCACCACTCAGGAAACCGTCTTTGTCGTGGACGATGACGAAGCCGTGCGTGATTCGTTGCGCTGGCTGCTCGAGGCGAACGGGTATCGCGTGCAGTGTTTTTCGAGCGCGGAATCGTTCCTCGACGTCTATCTGCCGATCGCGCATTCGGGCGCCATTTCGTGCCTGATTCTCGATGTGCGCATGGCCGGCATGACCGGCCTCGAGTTGCAGGAAAAGCTGATTGCCGAGAATTCGCTTCTGCCGATCATCTTCGTGACCGGTCACGGCGATGTGCCGATGGCCGTCTCGACGATGAAGAAAGGCGCGATGGATTTCATCGAGAAACCTTTCGACGAAGCCGAGCTGCGCAAGCTCGTCGAGCGCATGCTCGAAAAAGCGCGCAACGAAAGCAGCAGCGTACAGCAGCAACGCGCGGCCGCCGAGCGGCTTGGCAAGCTCACGGCGCGCGAGCATCAGGTGCTGGAGCGGATCATCGCCGGGCGGCTGAACAAGCAGATCGCCGACGATCTCGGCATCAGCATCAAGACGGTGGAAGCGCATCGCGCGAACATCATGGAGAAGCTTTCCGTGAATACCGTTGCCGACCTTCTGCGTCTCGCGCTTTCAAACAAGCCGCAGCAGCAATAACCGTAGTTCATTGCCTAAAGGCAACCTTCAACCATACGGCCGGCATTCGATGCTGGCCGTATGCGTATTTGCGCTTCCAATTCACGCGCCCTTCTCTCGGCATTCCTTCGTTGTCCGCGCATGCAAAACGTGATATTTCGTGGATCACGTTGACACATTACAAGGGCGGCCCGTAACTTGACCGCACCCTCCTTACGGGAACGAGGTCATGCACGACAACGCATTCGTCGCCTTTTCAAACGGTGCTTCGGCACGCGGGCAAACGTTTGAATTGAGTGCTGCCAAAAGCAGCGTGATTGCCTCGGTGCTTGCTTCGCGCCATTGCCTTTCATCGGCTTCGCTCTTACTTTTCGTACAGCCAATCCATCCCGCTGGTTCACGCTCATCTCTCGCGCGCATGTCGCGTCATGCGGCGGCGTGTGCGTGCCTGCCGGGCGCCAAGGTCGCGCCCGAAGCATCGAATACCGTGCAACGGAGGAACTTAAATTGACCGCTCATCGCACCCGTTTGACCCGGCCCGCGCGGCAAGTCCGCATGCTCACGCTGTGCGCGGCGCTTGCCGCCATGCCGCTCGCCGCGCTGCATTGCTCGTCCGTGCTTGCGCAGACTCAAGGCGCGGCCAGTACGGCACCCAAGCTCGGCAATCAGCAACTCGACGCGCTCACCGCGCCCGTCGCGCTTTATCCCGATGCGCTGCTCGCGCAAGTGCTGATGGCGTCGACGTACCCGCAAGAGGTCACCGAGGCCGCGCAATGGTCGAAGACCAACTCGAACATCAAGGGCGACGATGCCGTCAAGGCCGTGCAGTCCGAGCCGTGGGACCCGAGCGTGCAATCGCTCGTTGCTTTCCCGCAGGCGCTCGCGACGATGGCATCCAAGCCCGACTGGATGACGCAACTTGGCAACGCGTTCATTGCGCAGCCGAGCGACGTGATGGACTCCGTGCAGCGCTTGCGCCGCGCCGCGCAGACAGCGGGCAATCTCAAGAGCACGGAGCAGCAGAAGATCGTGGTCGAGCAGCAGACTATTCAGATTCAGCCTGCCAATCCGCAAGTGGTCTATGTGCCGACCTACAACCCGACGGTCGTATACGGCGCGTGGCCGTATCCCGCGTATCCGCCGGTGTATGTGCCGCCGCCGCCCGGCTATGCGATCGCCACCGGATTCGCGACGGGGCTCGCGTTCGGCGCGGGCATCGCGGTTGCGAATTCGTTGTGGGGCAATTGCGACTGGAACCACGGCAATGTGAACGTGAACGTCAATCGGTACAACAACATCAACGTGAACAATCGCCTGAACGCGAACAGCAATAACGTGAACTGGAACCGCAACGACCCGCAGTTCAACCGGAACAACGTCGCGAACCGGCAAAACAACTTCAACAATCAGAATCTCGGCGCGGCCAACCGCGATCAGTATCGCGGCCGTAACGACGCCCGCGCGCAGGCCGCACAGACGCTGCAGCAGCGCACCGGCCAGAACCTCAACCAGAATGCGAGTCAGCGCGTGCAGAACATTCGGCAAGGCGGCGGTCAGAACGCGCTCGACAACAACGGCGTGCGGCAGCGTGCGCAGAGCGTGAATCGCGATAACGCGCTGCGCGGCGCGGGCGACGGCAATACGGCCCGGCAGGACGCTCAGCGCGGGCAAGCGAGCAGGCAGTCGTTCGCGAGTCAGCAGAATCGCGTGGGCGGCAACGGCGGCGGCGTGCAGCGCCCAGGCCTTGGTGCGGGCGGCGGCGGCGTGCAGCGCGAAGGCGGCTTCGGCGGCGGAGGTTTTCACGGCGGTGGCGGACTTGGCGGTGGCGGAGGTTTTCATCGCCGTTGATCGTGTCGCGCCCCATGTCCCCATCCGCTACAGGAGCCTGAGATGACGTTTAACCAAGCACTCGCACTTTCACGCGCCTTCTGCGCCGCACTCGCTTTCATGTCGTTGTCGATGCCCATGCTCGCGCACGCGCAGGCCATTTATCCGTCGCCAGAAGCCGCCGCGGAGGCGCTCACCGATGCCATCGCCTCCAACGACGAAATCGCGCTTTCCAAGGTGCTCGGCAAGGACCACGCGCAGTATGTGCCGACCGACAGCATCGGCGAGCAGGATATCTATCAGTACCTTGGCTCGTGGGCCAAGGGGCATCGCATCGTCGAAGATGCCAAGCCGCTCGGCGGCCGTCGCAGCGCGCACGTGGAAGTGGGCGACAGCGGCTGGACGCTGCCGATCCCGCTCGTGAAGGCGGCCCAGGGCTGGCGCTTCGACATGCCCGCCGCGCGCGATGAAGTGCTGACGCGGCGCATTGGCCGCAACGAGCGTTCGGTGATCCAGGTCGCGCTCGCTTTCGTCGATGCTCAAAACGACTTTCGGAAGCTCACGAACCACTACGCGCTGCGCTTTCTGAGCACGCACGGCACGCACGACGGCCTTTACTGGGACGCCGCGCCCGGTGAACCCGAAAGCCCGCTCGGCCCGCTCGCCGCCACCATGCCCGACAAGACCGACACGGCCGATGCCTACTACGGTTACCACTACCGCATTCTCACGGCGCAGGGGCCGCATGCGAAAGGCGGCGCGATGAACTACCTGCAGGACGGAAACCTGAGCCGGGGTTTCGCCATGATCGCGTGGCCGGCAAAGTATGGGCAGACGGGCGTGATGTCGTTCATCGTCAATCAGGACGGGCAGGTGTACGAGAAGAATCTGGGCGCAGCGACGCCGCGCACGGCGGCGGCGATCAAGTCGTTCGATCCGGATTCGTCGTGGCAGCCGGTCGCGCAGTGAGAAGGCCGGCCTGAACGATGCGCGCGTCGCCGAATCGGAGCGGCGGCGCGCACCGCCCAGAACGCCACGAAGCCCTCGGCGGTATAATTTCGCCCTTCCCCAGGGTGCGAAGACACCCGGCGATGCCCGCGAACAAACGCGGCATCATCGCGCCGGGCGCTGCGAGTCCGACGCCCGGACATCTCTCTCGCCCATCCTCGATCCGAATCCGATTCGCCATGACTGCCCAACTCATCGACGGCAACGCCCTCTCCAAGACTCTTCGCGCCGATGTCGCCCGGCGCGCCGCCGCCCTCACCGCTCGCGGCCACAAGCCTGGCCTCGCGGTCGTGCTGGTGGGCGACAATCCGGCAAGCGAGGTCTACGTGCGCAACAAGGTCAAGGCGTGCCACGACAACGGCCTGCATTCGGTGTTCGACCGCTTTCCCGCGACGCTCGCCGAGAACGAATTGCTCGCGCACATCGACAAGCTGAACGCCGATCCCGCGATCCACGGCATTCTCGTGCAATTGCCGCTGCCCGCGCATATCGACAGCCATAAGGTGATCGAAGCGATCGCGCCGCAAAAGGACGTCGACGGCTTCCACGTCGCCAACGCGGGCGCGCTCCTGACGGGCAAGCCGCTCTTTCGCCCGTGCACGCCCTATGGCGTGATGAAGATGTTCGAAGCGCACGGCATCGACCTGAAGGGCGCGAACGCGGTGGTGATCGGCCGCTCGAATATCGTCGGCAAGCCCATGGCGCTCCTGCTCCTCGAAGCGGGCGCGACCGTCACCATCTGCCACAGCAAGACGCGCGATATCGCCAGCTTCACGCGCAACGCCGATGTCGTCGTGGCCGCCACGGGCCGCCGCAATATCCTGACCGCCGACATGGTGAAGCCGGGCGCGACGGTGATCGACGTCGGCATGAATCGCGACGATGCCGGCAAGCTCTGCGGCGACGTGGATTTTGCGAACGTGAAGGAAGTGGCCGGCTTCATCACGCCGGTGCCGGGCGGCGTCGGACCGATGACCATCACCATGTTGCTTGTCAACACCGTCGAAGCGGCCGAACGCGGGGCGCTGGACTAAGCGACCGGAGCTGGCACGAAAAGAATTTCATCCATTAATCGGCCCGTTAAAAACAAACCATTGGATTTTGCCCACGCCGCCCTTAAATAATGCTCGAATAGAGCAAACGAACGAAGGTTTGGGCGCCTCGCGCCCGCACCCGAATCAGCATGTATTAGCAAGTAAGGGAGAGTCATGAGCGATACCATCCAAGCCACCACGAACGCCGCAGCCAATCCGCTGCTCGATTTTTCCGACCTGCCGCGTTTTGGGGACATCAAGCCCGAACATGTGACGCCCGCGCTCGACGTGCTGCTCGCCGCCGCGAAAGGCGCCGTCGATCGCGCGAGCGCGCCCGAGACGCCCGCCACCTGGACGGATATCGTGGAGGCAGTTGAACTCGAATCGGAAAAGCTGTCGCGCGCGTGGGGTGTCGTCGGCCATCTGAACGCGGTGGCGGACACGCCCGAACTGCGTGCCGCTCACGCCGCGAATCTGCCGCGCGTGACCGAGTTCTCGGCGAGCGTCGGTCAGAATCTCGCCCTCTACGAAAAGTACAAGGCGATTGCGGCCGGCCCCGACTTCGAGAGCCTTTCCCCCGAACGCAAGAAGATTCTCGAGAACTCGCTGCGCGACTTCCGTCTGTCCGGCGCGGAGCTTTCCGAGGACCGCAAGCCGCGCTTCGCCCAGTTGCAGGAAGAACAGGCCGCGCTCTCGAAGGCGTTTTCGGATCACGTGCTCGATTCGACCAACGCATATGCCTATTACGTCACGCAGCAAAGCGAACTTGCAGGCCTGCCCGACGACGTGATCGAAGCGGCACACGAAGCCGCCCAGCGCGAAGGCAAGGAAGGCTGGAAGTTCACGCTGCACTTCCCGTCGTATTTCCCGGTGCTGCAGTATTCGGAGCATCGGCCGATGCGTGAGGCGATGTATCGCGCGTATGTCACGCGTGCGTCGGAACTCGGCGAGACCTACGGCAAGGGCCGGGCCGAATGGGACAACACGCAGAACATCGTGGAGAACCTGGCGCTGCGTCTCGAAGAAGCGCGCACGCTCGGCTACCAGAACTTCGCGGAAGTGTCGCTTGCACCGAAGATGGCCGAGTCGCCCGCGCAAGTGATCGCGTTCCTGGAAGACCTCGCAAAGCGCGCGCGTCCCTATGCCGAAAACGACTGGATGGAACTGCGCGCGTTCGCCGCCACCGAACTCGGCATGCCCGAACTGCAACCGTGGGACATCGCGTTTGCGGCGGAGCGTCTGCGTCAGAAGCGCTATTCGTTCTCCGAGAACGAAGTGAAGCAGTACTTTCCGCAGGAAGCCGTGCTCAAGGGGTTGTTCAAGGTCACCGAAACGCTCTTCAACGTCTCGATCCGCCGTGACGAAGCCGCCGTTTGGAACAAGGACGTGCGCTTCTTCCGTGTGGAAAACCAGGACGGCACGCTCGTCGCGCAGTTCTACCTCGACCTGTACGCGCGCGAAGGCAAGCGCGGCGGCGCATGGATGGACGACGCCCGCTCACGCCACAAGCGCGCGCAAGGCGGCGTGCAGACGCCGGTCGCCTATCTCACCTGCAACTTCTCGGCGCCCGTCGGCAACAAGCCTGCGTGCTTCACCCACGACGAAGTCATCACGCTGTTCCATGAATTCGGCCACGGTCTGCATCACATGCTGACGCGTATCGAGGAAATGGGCGTGTCGGGCATTAACGGCGTCGAGTGGGATGCGGTCGAATTGCCGTCGCAGTTCATGGAGAACTTTTGTTGGGAGTGGGACGTGCTGACCGACATGTCGTCGCACGTCGAAACGGGCGCACCGCTGCCGCGCGAACTCTTCGACAAGATGCTGGCGGCCAAGAATTTCCAGAGCGGTCTCGGCACCTTGCGGCAGATCGTGTTCTCCATGTTCGATCTCGTCCTGCACACGTCTTACGATCCGGCGGACAGCACGCAGAACGTCAACGACCTGGCGCGCGAGATCAACGAGAAGTTCCACGTGATTCCGCAAACCTCGTTTTCGCGCTGGCCGAACACGTTCAGCCATATCTTCGCGGGCGGTTATGCGGCCGGCTACTACAGCTACAAGTGGGCCGAAGTGCTTTCCGCCGATGCCTACGCCGCGTTCGAGGAAGCCGCGAAGCTCGCGAACGGTTCAGTGCTGGATGCGCAGACGGGAACGCGGTATCGCCGGGAGATTCTCGAAGTCGGCGGCAGCCGTCCCGCGATGGATTCGTTCAAGGCGTTTCGCGGACGCGAGCCGAACATCGACGCGCTGTTGAGGCATAACGGCATGGCGGGATAAATCGAAAAGGGGGCTTCGGCCCCCTTCGTTTTTATCCGCGTTATTGTCCGCCTAGCGCCAGAGTTTGAAGTCGACGCTTGGCGGCCGTCCCTCCAGCGCAAGCGTTGCGCGCACGGCGGGACTTCGGCTCACGACCTTTCCTCGTCTCACCACGGCCACGCGCGCCGCGCGCAGGCGAATGGCTTCGATCGGATCGCGTGCGTCGAGCACGACGCAATCCGCGTTGCATCCCACTTCCAGCCCATAACCTTCGATGCCCAGAATGCGCGCAGGCGTCGTCGTCACCGCATCGAACGCGGCGCGCATGCCATCCTGGCTCGTCATCTGCGCGACGTGCAATCCCATGTGCGCCACTTCAAGCATGTCACCGGAGCCCAGGCTGTACCACGGGTCCATCACGCAGTCGTGTCCGAAGGCAACATCGACGCCTGCCGCCATCAGCTCGGGCACGCGCGTCATGCCGCGCCGCTTCGGATACGTATCCGATCTGCCTTGCAACGTGATGTTGATGAGCGGATTGGCAATCGCCGCGACGCCCGACTCGCGAATCAGCGGGATGAGCTTGCTCACGTAGTAGTTGTCCATCGAATGCATGGACGTAAGATGCGAGCCGGTCACGCGGCCTTGCAGACCGAGCCGGTGCGTTTCGGCGGCGAGCGTTTCGATGTGACGCGACATGGGATCGTCCGATTCGTCGCAGTGCATGTCGACGCGCAAACCCTGCTCCGCCGCGTATTCGCACAGCAGTTTCACGGACGCCGCACCGTCGGCCATGGTGCGTTCGAAGTGAGGAATGCCGCCGACCACATCGACGCCGAGCGCAATCGAGCGCTTGAGATTTTCGAACGCGCCGGCGCTGCGCAGCACGCCGTCTTGCGGAAACGCGACGAGTTGCAAATCGAGATACGGCTTCACACGCCGCTTGACTTCGAGCAAGGCTTCGACCGCGAGCAGACGCGGATCGCAGACATCGACGTGCGTGCGAATGGCGAGCAAGCCGCGCCCGACCGCCCAGTCGCAATATTGCATCGCGCGTTCGACGAGCGCTTCCTGCGTGAGTTCGGGCTTGAGTTCGCCCCACAGCGCGATGCCTTCCAGCAGGGTGCCGGACGCGTTCACGCGCGGCAAGCCGTAAGAGAGCGTCGCGTCCATGTGAAAGTGGGCATCGACGAAAGGCGCGGTGACGAGCGAACCGTCGGCGTCGATTTCCTCGCGCGCGGTGGCGCTCAAATGCGGCTCGATGGCGACGATGCGCCCCGCTTCCATGCCGATGTCGACCAATTCGCGACCGCGCACGAGCGCCGCGCGGCGAATGATGAGATCCATGTAAGAACCCTCCGCTGTAAGGCTGTTCGTCCGATTGTAGCGGGACAGAAAAGCCGTGCGGGCTTGTTTGGATGACGCGCAAAGCGCGCTAGTGGGCTGTGCGTTGCGATGTTGCGGCATTTGGAGGACAGATGCCACGTTAAGACAACGTGCCGACCTTGCCGGATGACGCGCGTTACAAGCGCGTGCTGGTCTCGCGCGGCAGAGCGGCGTACTAGCGAAAAGGCGCATCGCCTCGCATGGCAAAGCGCACGCGACGATGCGCTCACGCGCCGCTTCGTCGCCTTCATGCACGCGCGGAGGAAGACCCGCTACGCCTGACGTTCGAGCTTGGCAAGCAACGTCGCTTTGACGCCGGGCCATTCGTCGTCGATGATCGAAAAGCGCACCGAGTTGCGCTTGCGGCCATCGGGCATGATGCGCTCGTGCCGCACGATTCCTTCCTGTTTCGCGCCGATGCCGAGTATCGCCGCGCGCGACTTCGCATTGAGTTCGTCGGTGGTGAACTGCACGCGCACGCACTGCATGGTTTCAAACGCGTGCGTGAGCAGGAGCAGCTTGGCTTCGGTGTTGATGCCCGTGCGTTGCGCCGATGCCGCGAGCCACGTATGACCGATCTCCTGCTTGCGGTTCGCGCGATCGATTTTCCAGAAGCGCGTGCTGCCGGCAACCTTGCCCGTATCGCGGCGCACGATCACGAATGGCATGACGGTGCCGGCATCGCGACCGGCGAGCGCGGCATCGATATAGCGGGCGATGGTGTCGGCGTTCGGCACGACGGTGACCGCGAGATTCCAGAGCTCGCCGTCGGCGGCGGCATCGAGCAAGGCTTGGGCGTCATCGCGTTGCGGCGGGCGAAGCTGGACGCGCGGTCCTTCGAGCGTCGGTTGAGGATCGGTCATGGCGTTTTGTGAGCGTGGCGGCGAATGGCATGATCGCATGGAGGCGCGGGCTTCGGCACGCCGCCAGACGGCCAAGGCCTACAGGAAGCCAAAATGTGCCCGCTGATTCTTGGCATTCGTGAATGGCGACGACCCTATTGAGCCGGGCAGCACCGCTCGTCGTCTGCGCGTCCGATATCGTGAGAACGCGTCCGGTTCGTCTACGGAGCCGCAAGGTAATCGTTAATCGAAAAGACCGCGCGCCCGACTCGCGAGATTCCGGCTCGAGCCATCACGCCGCTCAACCCGCCATATCGCCATCCCGTTGCGGCGCTTCAGCCTCCTCGTCCTGCGGCATGTCCCTAGGCATCGCCTCCTCCACCGGCAACGTGAACCAGAACCGCGCGCCGCCATCGGCACGATTCTCCGCGCCGATGCGCCCGCCATGCGCCTCGACAATCGCCCGGCAGATCGCAAGGCCAAGCCCGATGCCCGGTTTCGCCGACTCCTTCTCCCCACGCGTGAACTTCTCGAACAAGCGCCCTTCGCTACCGGCAGGCACGCCCGGACCGTCGTCGTCGATACACACGCGCACGACGCGGCCATCGCCATCCTGCTCGGCCGCCGCGCTTATGCGTATGGCGGAACCCGCAGGCGTGTACTTCGCCGCGTTCTCCAGAAGGTTCGCGAGGAGCCGCTCCATCAGCACGGCATCGAGCATGAGAAGCGGCAGATCGGCGGGAACGCGCACCTGCACCGGACGGCCGGCGAGCGTCCGGCGCATGACGTTGAGCGCCGCGCCGACGGTCTCCTCGAGCATCGACCATTGACGGTTCAGCCGCACCGCGCCCGCCTGCAAACGCGCCATGTCGAGCAGATTCGTCACGAGCCCGCTCATGCGCAACGCTTCCTCGTGGATCGCATGGATCAGTTCGCGCGACGACGCTTCCGACGCCCCGCCCTCCAGCAACGACGCAAAGCCGACGATCGATGTCAGCGGCGTCCGCAGATCGTGCGATATCGCGGCCAGCAAGGCATTGCGCATGCGCTCCGATTCCATGTTGACGAGCGCGTCCTGCGCGATCTCCACGTAATGCACGCGCTCCAGCGCCAGCGCGATTTGCGCCGCGAAGGTTTCGATCATGCGCCGCTGCTCCGGCACGGCGAATTCGGCCTCGCGTCCCGTGACGAGCGCGAGCACGCCGCGCGTGCGCATCGGCGCCTTGAGCGGCAAGTAGAGCGCCGCAGCGGCTGGCAGCGTTTCCGCGCCATGTCCCGCGGGCTTTTGCTGATCGTAGACCCATTGCGCGATATCGATATCCAGACGCGCGGCATCCAGCGCCGTGTCGGGATTCGGCTCGCCCACTTTCTGGCGCACTTGTTCGGCGGCATCGGGCAGCAGAATCGCGACCTTCGCCTGGAAAATCTCCGCGACATGGCGCGTGCCGATCTCGATGATCTGCTCGGTCATCAAGGCGGCCGCAAGCTCCTTGGTCATCGCGTACATGGCGCTCGTGCGCCGTTCCCGTTGCGATGCAATGCGCGCCTCGCGCCGCAAACTCGACGTGAGATGGCTGATGGTGAGCGAAGTCAGCAGCATCACGATGAAGGTCAGCAGATACTGCGTGTCCGTTACGGAGAACGACAGCGTCGGCGGCACGAAGAAGTAATCGAACGCGGCGACGGAGAGAAACGAGAGCATGACGCCCGGCCCGCGTCCGAGCCGTACCGCCGCGAAGATCACGCCCAGCAGATACAGCATCACGAGATTAGTGATCGCGAAATGGCGCGCTTCCAGGAAGTTCGCGACGACCGTAATGGCCGCACCGATGACGAGCGCAAGAAGGTACGCATGCGGCGGCGAATGCGCGGTGAACGACATTGCGTAGTTCGTGCGCGGTTCGTCGCGTAGACCGGTGGACACGAGCGTCACGTCGATATCCGCCGCCTGCCGCACGATGCGCTCGGTCATCGGCGTATCGAAGAGGCGCCGCCATCCGCCGGGCAAGGACGCACCCGCCACGAGCTTCGACACGTTGCGCATGCGCGCATAAGCGATGAGCGTGGCCGCCGCATCGGCGCCATCCAGCGTGACGGTTTCCGCGCCGAGTTCGGCGGCGAGCTTGAGGGCGTCGAAGGTGCGTTGACGCTTGTCATCGGGAAGGCGTTGCAGGCGCGGCGTCTCCACGTACACCGCGAGCCAGTCCGCCTTCAGCGCGCTCGCGAGCCGCGCCGCCGCACGCACCAGCGCCGCGCTTTCCGGGCCCGGACCGATGCACGCGATCAGCCGTTCGCGCGCGCGCCAGATACGCTCGATGGATTGATCGGCACGATACTCGCGCATCTGCGCATCGACGCGATCGGCGGTGCGCCGCAACGCCAGTTCGCGCAGCGCGATGAGATTGCCCTTGCGAAAGAAGTTGCGCACCGCATGCTCGGCCTGTTGCGGCAGATAGACCTTGCCGTCGCGCAGACGGTCGAGCAACTCTTCGGGCGGCAGGTCGACGAGCGTGACTTCGTCGGCGCGATCGAACACGCGGTCGGGCACCGTCTCCCATACGCGAATGCCGGTGATACGCCCGACGATATCGTTGAGACTTTCGAGGTGCTGGACATTGACCGTGGTGTATACGTCGATGCCCGCATCGAGCAGTTCCTGCACGTCCTGCCAGCGCTTCAGATGCCGCGAACCTTGCACGTTCGCGTGCGCGAGTTCGTCGACGAGGATCAGTTGCGGCTTGCGGGCGAGCGCGGCGTCGAGATCGAATTCGGCGAGAAGCCGCCCGCGATACTCGATGCGCGCAGGCGGCAGAACGTCGACTCCTTCGAGCAGCGCAAGCGTCTCTTTCCGCCCATGCGTTTCGACGACGCCCGCGACCACGTCGACGCCCTCTTCGCGCAAACGCCGCGCGGCCTGCAACATGGCGAACGTCTTGCCCACACCCGCCGATGCTCCGAAAAAAATCTTCAGCCGGCCGCGCCGACGCTGCGCTTCCTCACGTTGCAGTTTGTCGAGGAGTTCATCGGGAGTGGGACGGGTCATCGTGGGCGGCGGATTGCTTCAAGCGTGATCGATCATCGAACATCGTCGAGCGCGAGATTCAATTTAAGCACATTCACTCGCGGCTCTCCGAAGAGACCGAACTGTCTACCGGACGTTGACTGCGCGACGAGCGTTTCGACCCGTGCGCGCGGCAGGCCGCGCGCCTTCGCCACGCGTTCGACCTGATACGCCGCCGCTGCCGGACTGATCTCGGGATCGAGCCCGCTGCCCGACGACGTCACGAGGTCGACAGGCGCGGACGCCGGATCGTCGAGCGCGGTGATCCGCGACTTGATCTCATCGGCGAGCGCGGGGTTCGTCGGACCGAGGTTCGAGCCGCTCGAAGCGCTCGCGTTATACGGGTTCGGCGTGGTCGCCGAGAGACGGCCCCAGAAGTAACGCGGGGCATCGAATTGCTGGCCGATCAGTTCCGAACCGACCGCCTTCCCATCTTGCTCGATGATGCTGCCGTTCGCCCGATGCGAGAACGCCGCCTGTCCGAGCGCCGTCACGATGGCCGGATAAAGCAAGCCGGTCACGACAGTCAGCGCGAGCAGCAGCACGATCGCGGGACGCAAGAGGTTCTTCATGTTCATCTCCATTATTGCCAGCCGAGTGCGCTGATGGTCATGTCGATCAGCTTGATGACCGGAAACGGCAACACGATGCCGCCCAGCCCGTAGATCAGCAAATTACGCCGCAAGAGCGAAGCTGCGCCGAGCGCGCGATACTTCACGCCCTTCAACGCGAGCGGAATCAAAAACACGATGATCAGCGCGTTGAAGATCACCGCCGAGAGAATCGCCGACGACGGCGACGCGAGATGCATTACGTCGAGCACGCGCAATTGCGGATACGTCGTCGCGAACGCGGCCGGGATGATCGCGAAATACTTGGCCACGTCGTTGGCGATGGAAAACGTGGTGAGCGAACCGCGCGTCATCAGCATCTGCTTGCCGATCTCGACGATCTCGATCAGCTTGGTCGGATTCGAATCGAGATCGACCATGTTGCCCGCTTCCTTCGCGGCCTGCGTGCCGGTGTTCATCGCGACGGCGACATCGGCCTGGGCGAGCGCGGGCGCGTCGTTGGTGCCGTCGCCGGTCATCGCCACGAGCCGCCCTTCGGCCTGATGCGCGCGGATGGTCGCGAGCTTCGTCTCCGGCGTGGCTTCGGCGAGATAATCGTCGACGCCCGCTTCGGCGGCAATCGCGGCGGCGGTCAGGCGGTTGTCGCCCGTCACCATCACGGTCTTGATGCCCATCTTGCGCAGTTCGGCAAAGCGCTCGCGAATACCGCCCTTCACGATGTCCTTCAACTCGATCACGCCGAGCGCGCGCGCGCCGCCTTCGAGCATGCGTTCCGCGACGACGAGCGGCGTGCTGCCGCGTCGCGCGATTTCATCCACGGCGCTCTGCACTTCCTGCGGAAAACGCCCGCCGTGTTCCTCGATGTACTTCTTCACCGCGAGCGCCGCGCCCTTGCGAATCTCGCGGTCGGGAAGATCCACCCCGCTCATGCGCGTCTGCGCGGAGAACGCCAGAAACGTCGCGTGCAAGCTGGCCATGTCGCGTTCGCGGATGTTGAAGCGTTGCTTGGCCAGCACCACGATGCTGCGTCCTTCCGGCGTTTCGTCGGCGAGCGAGGCGAGTTGCGCGGCATCGGCGAGTTCGCGTTCATCGACCCGCGGCGCGGGCGCGAACGACGACGCCTGCCGGTTGCCGAGCGTGATCGTGCCGGTCTTGTCGAGCAGGAGCACGTCGACATCGCCGGCGGCTTCGACCGCGCGGCCCGAGGTCGCGATGACGTTCGCCTGCATCATGCGGCTCATCCCCGCCACGCCGATGGCGGACAGCAGGCCGCCGATGGTCGTCGGGATCAGGCAGACGAGCAAGGCCACGAGCGCGGTGATGCTCACTACGTGGCCCGCCTTCGCGGCATCGACGGCGAACATGGAGAACGGCAAGAGGCTCGCGGTGGCGAACAGCAAGACGAGCGTGAGCGCGACGAGCAAGATGGTGAGCGCGATTTCGTTCGGTGTCTTCTGACGCTTCGCGCCTTCGACCATGGCGATCATGCGGTCGAGAAACGCCTCGCCCGGATTCACGCTCACTCGCACGACGATCCAGTCCGACAGCACGCGCGTGCCGCCCGTCACCGACGAGAAGTCGCCGCCCGACTCGCGGATCACGGGCGCGGATTCACCCGTGATCGCGGATTCATCGACCGATGCCACGCCTTCGATCACTTCGCCATCGGCGGGAATCGCGTCGCCCGCTTCGACGAGCACGACATCGCCGCGCCGCAGATCCGTCGATGCGACGATGCGGATCGGCGACTTCGGATGCGGCTCGTTGAGCTTTTTGGCGACCACGTTGTGCTTGGCGTTGCGCAACGACGCCGCCTGCGCCTTCGAGCGCCCTTCCGCGAGCGCTTCCGCGAAGTTGGCGAAGAGCACCGTGAACCACAGCCATAACGCGATCGCGAGGATGAAGCCCGCGGGCGCTTCGGCCTGGCCCGCGAGCGCGGCGATCCAGAGCACGGTCGTGAGAATGCTGCCGACGTACACGCAGAACATCACGGGGTTTCGCAACTGCGTGCGCGGCGCGAGCTTGACGAACGAATCGACGATCGCGGGCTTCACGAGCGCGGGATCGAACATCGAACGGGCCGCCGTGCGCGTCTGCCCGGTATTGTCCGGACGATGCAGCGGCGCTTGATTCATTTGATTCATGCTTTCCTCGAGATTCAGTGGCCGGCGATCATGCCGAGATGCTCGACGACCGGCCCGAGCGCAAGCGCGGGGACGTACGTGAGCGCGCCGACCAGCACCAGCGTGCCGAGCAGCAACACGACGAAGAGCGGTCCGTGGGTGGGCAGCGTGCCCGCCGTCACCGCGAGGCGCTTCTTGGCCGCGAGCGATCCCGCGATGGCGAGCACCGGAATGATCGAACCGAAGCGGCCGAACCACATCGCGATGCCGAGCAGGACGTTATAGAACGGCGTGTTCACCGAAAGCCCCCCGAACGCGCTGCCGTTGTTGTTGGCGGCGGAACTGAAGGCATAGAGCACTTCGGAGAAGCCGTGCGCGCCGGGATTGGCGATACCTGCCGTTCCCGCCACGCTCAGCACGGCGATCGAGGTGCCCGCGAGCACGATGAACGGCGTGAGCAAAATGGTGATCGACACCATCTTCATCTCGAACGATTCGATCTTCTTGCCTGCGTATTCGGGCGTGCGGCCGATCATCAGCCCCGCGACGAACACCGCGAGCAACGCGAACACGAGCATGCCGTAGAGCCCCGACCCGACGCCGCCGAAGATCACTTCGCCAAGCTGGATGAGCAGCATCGGCACGAGCCCGCCGAGCGGCGTCAGCGAATCGTGCATGTTGTTGACGGCGCCGCATGAGGCCGCGGTCGTCGCCACCGTGAAAATGCCCGATTGCGCAATGCCGAAGCGCGTTTCCTTGCCTTCCATGTTGCCGCCCGATTGCAGCGCGGACGCGGTCGTATCGACATGCAGCGACGCATAGACCGGATTGCCCGACTGTTCCGCCGCGATCTCGCTCCAGCAGGCGGCGGCGAACGCGATGGTCATGGCCGCGAGCACCGCATAGCCTTGCCGCTTGTCGCCGACCATGCGCCCGAAGACGACGCATAACGCCGCCGGAATGACGAGCATGGCGAGCATCTGCACGAAGTTTGCAAACGGCGTCGGGTTCTCGTACGGATGCGCGGAGTTCGCGTTGAAGAAGCCGCCACCGTTGGTGCCGAGCATCTTGATGGCTTCCTGCGACGCGACGGGGCCCATCGGCAGCGTTTGCTTGTCGTTCTCGAGCGTTTGCGTGACGGCCTTGCCTTGCGCGTCCGTCGACTGCGTCTGATACGTCGTGACTTGCAGCGTCGAGACGTCCCGATACGCCTTGAAGTTTTGGATCACGCCCTGACTCACGAGCAACACCGACACGACGACAGCAAGCGGCGCGAGCACGTACAACGTTGTGCGCGTGAGATCGACCCAGAAGTTGCCGATGGTCTGCACCGAATGCCGCTTGAAACCGCGAATCAGCGCGATGACGACGGCGATGCCCGTCGCCGCCGAAAGGAAGTTCTGCACGGTCAGGCCGAGCATTTGCGCGAGATAGCCGAGCGTGCTTTCACCGCCGTAGTCCTGCCAGTTCGTGTTGGTCACGAAGCTCACGGCGGTGTTGAAGGCGGCGTCGGGCGTCATCGCGCCGAAGCCTTGCGGGTTGGCGGGCAGCAGATGCTGCACGCGCAACAAGCCGTACAGCGCGAGCGTGCCGAGCGCGTTAAAGAGCAGCACGGCGAGTGCGTAGTGCTTCCACGACATTTCCGCTTCGGGGTCGACGCCGGCCATGCGGTAGATGAATCGTTCGACGGGTCGTGTCTTTCTCACGATCAACGACGAGCCATCGAGCACGTTCGCGATGTATCGGCCGAGCGGGATGGCGAGCGCGATCAGCACGACGATGAAGAGTGCTGTCTGCATCAGCGAATTGGCGTTCATTCTAGGTTCTCCGCGTCGAGAAGCGCATAAACGAGGTACGCGAAGAGCAGCAGCGTCGAGGCGGCGGCGAGCCACATCATCCAGGCGTTCATGCGCGGCCTCCCTGAACGCGGTTGCGCAGTAGCGCGCAGCCACGCGTGAGGGCCACGCACAGGGCCCAGAACAGGGCTATGCCGGCGAGGTAAAGCAGGTCCATTGAGACGTTCTCCCCTATCGGTTTTCGGATAGGGTGGAGATTAGGGGAGGACGCGTAAAGGGTTGGATAAGGTTGGAGGGGGCGGTGTAAAAATGGTGTAAAGAGGCGCTTCGACCGCAGCTTCGCGAAGCACGCGCCAGGCTACCGAAGCCGATCCGCCATGACATGGCGGTATCATTCGGGATGGCTATCCGCACTTGAATCGCCTTGCGCACGAAGTCCGGCGCACTCGACCTCACCAGAACCAAAGATAATCGTCGTCCCCATGAAAATCGCCACCTGGAACGTCAACTCGCTCAAAGTCCGCCAGCAGCACGTCATCGACTGGCTGGCTTCCTCCAACGTCGACGTCCTGTGTCTTCAGGAACTCAAGCTCCCCGACGAAAAGTTTCCGCGCGCCGAACTCGCGGCTGTCGGTTTCAAAAGCTGGTTCGCGGGACAGAAGACCTATAACGGCGTCGGCATCCTGGTGCGCGACGGCATGGAAGTGGACGAGGTGAACGTCATTCGCAATATCCCCGGTTTCGAGGATTTGCAGCAGCGCGTGATCGCGGCGACGGTGGAAGGCGTGCGCATTGTGTCGGCGTATTTTCCGAACGGCCAGGCGCCCGGCACCGAGAAGTTCGCCTACAAGATGCGCTGGCTCGACGCGCTGCGTGAATGGCTGCGCGGTGAGATGGCGCATCATCCGAAGCTCGCGTTACTCGGCGACTACAACATCGCGCCAGACGACCGCGACGTGCACGACCCGAAAGCGTGGGAAGGACAGAATCTCGTATCGCCCGAGGAGCGCGCGCACTTCGTGCAACTCGTCGAACTCGGCCTGACCGATGCCTTCCGCAAGTTCGAGCAGCCCGAAAAGCTCTACACGTGGTGGGATTATCGAATGATGGCGTTCCGCCGCAATATGGGTCTGCGTATCGACCATATCTTGTTGTCGGCGGAACTCTCGGCGCTATGCACTTCATGCGAAGTCGATAAAGCGCCGCGCAAATGGGACCAGCCATCCGACCACGCGCCGGTGATCGCGACGCTCGGCTGACCCCATCTGCTCCAAATCACGCGTCCAGATGCAGTTCCTGAATCTTGCGCGTGATGGTATTGCGGCCAATGCCCAGACGCTCGGCCGCTTCTACTTTCCGGCCGCGCGTGAAGTCGAGTGCTTCGCGAATCACGGCAGCCTCGAAACGGCGCGCGAGTTCGTCCATGACATCGGCCGAATTCTCACGCAAAAGGCGCGCGACTTCCGTGCGCAAGCCGTTCTCCCAAACGCCAGCCGGCGTTCCGGCCAACGGCGCCGCGACGCCGTTGGTGACTGCGGGCCCCGCCGTCATCGCGCCATCGGGCAACACCGCAATGCTCTCCGCCGACGCATAGTCCTGTCGCGGCGTGAGGTCGGGTGGCAAGTCCTTCTGCTCGATGACTTGCGCGGGCGCCATCACCGTCAGCCAGTTGCACAAGTTCTCCAACTGGCGCACGTTGCCCGGAAACGGCAGCGACGCCAGATAAGCAATCGCTTCATCCGAAACGCGCTTGGGCTCGACGCCCAAATCACGCGCGCTCTTCTGCAGAAAATGCCGCGTGAGCAAGGGAATGTCTTCGCTGCGTTCACGCAACGCGGGCAAGCGCAGGCGAATCACGTTGAGCCGGTGATACAAGTCCTCGCGAAACAAACCCTGCCGCACGCGCGATTCGAGATTCTGATGCGTCGCCGCGATCACGCGCACGTTCGCCTTGAGCGGATTGTGTCCGCCCACGCGATAAAACTGTCCATCGGAGAGCACGCGCAGCAAGCGGGTCTGCAAATCGAACGGCATGTCGCCGATTTCATCGAGGAACAGCGTGCCGTTTTCCGCTTGCTCGAAACGCCCTTGCCGCATGGCCTGCGCGCCGGTGAACGCGCCGCGCTCGTGACCGAATAGTTCGGATTCCAACAGATCCTTCGGAATCGCCGCCGTATTCAGCGCGATGAACGGTCCGTTCGCGCGCGGGCTATGTCGGTGCAAGGCGCGCGCGACAAGCTCCTTTCCGGTGCCTGATTCGCCCGTGATGAGCACGGTCGCCGCCGAATGCGACAAGCGGCCGATGGCGCGAAACATGTCCTGCATGGCCGGCGCCTGGCCGAGCATCTCGGGCGTTTCCGTCACGCGCTCGTCGAAGGCGGACTCGCCGCGCATGGACTCGTCGACGGCGCGGCGGATCAGCTCGACGGCCTTGTCGACATCGAAAGGCTTCGCGAGATATTCGAACGCGCCGCCCTGGAATGCGGCCACCGCGCTATCCAGATCCGAGAACGCCGTCATGATGATGACTGGCAAGCCCGGCAAGCGGTCACGCACCGTTTGCAGCAATTCGAGGCCCGAGCCGCCTGGCATGCGGATGTCGGAGACGAGCACTTGCGGGCTGTCGTGCTCGAGCGCGGCGAGCGCATCGCGCACGCCGGAGAAACTGCGCGTCGTGAAGTTCTCACGTGCGAGTGCTTTCTCAAGCACCCATCGGATTGATTGGTCGTCGTCTACTATCCAGATCGGCTTCATATCGTTCGGCGAGAAGTCTTCGTGTGGTTCGGTGTGAGCCCGTCGAAACGGTCAGGCTTCAAGGCTTGGAGCGCAATCGCGTCGTAAATTGGCGGCCAGGAATGTGCGTCGTTTGGATTCAGGTCGATGATCCTCAGTTTCCGAATGGCAACAGCATGGCGAACTCGGTGCAACCGGGCTTGCTCTCCACTTCGATCAGCCCGTCGTGCTGATGCACGAACGACTGCGCGAGCGTAAGACCCAGACCGCTGCCATCTTCCCGGCCCGACACGAGCGGAAAGAAAATCCGGTCGCGAATCTCACTAGGAATGCCGGGACCGTTGTCAGTGATATGCAAGTCCAATGCCAGTTTGTGCAGCTTTTTGCCAATGGTCACCTTGCGCGCAATGCGCGTACGCAGTTCGATCTTGGCGTCGCCTTGCGAGATGCGCTCTCTCAACGCTTCGGCCGCGTTGCGCACGATGTTGAGGAGCGCTTGAATCAGCTGTTCCTTGTCGCCGCGCAGGTCGGGCACGCTCACGTCGTAATCGCGTTCGATGGTGAGGCCGCGCGGAAACTCCGCGAGGATCACCGCGCGCACGCGCTCGCAGACTTCGTGGATGTTCACATCGCCGACGATATGCGGATGCCGGTGCGGTTCCAGCAAGCGATCGACGAGCGTCTGCAGCCGATCCGATTCCTTGATGATGACCTGCGTGTATTCGCGCAACTCGTCGCGTTCGCGCGCGCCGAGTTCGAACTCGAGCAGCTGCGCGGCCCCGCGAATGCCGCCGAGCGGGTTTTTGATCTCGTGCGCGAGGTTGCGGATGAGCTGCTTGTTTACCGCCGTGAGATCGTGAATGCGCTCTTCGCGGTCGGTGCGCAAATGCCGTTCGTTCTCGAAGAGTTCGAGCAGCACGTAATCGGTGGCGACTTCCAGATACGCGACGATCGCATGCACATGAAACGCCTCGCGCCCGGGGCGTTCGAGCATGGCATCGAGCCGCGTCGCGTTGAAGCGGTTTTCCGCGATGGATGCGATGGTCGTCGCCAGTTCCTCGGAGTTGGCGAAGAGATTGGGCCAGTGCGTCTGCGTGAGTTGCTTGCGCGACATCTCCAGCATCGACTCCGCCGACGGGTTCGCGTACGCGATGCGCTGCGTGCGTTTGTCGAGCACGAGCACGACGGTCGGCAACGCTTCGAGTCCCGGCAGAAGACCGGTTCCCGCGAGTTGGGTGTCGTCGGAGAGTGCGTCGGCGTGCCCTTTGCGGGCCTTGATCAGATTCTTAAGCACCATCGAGCTTTAAAAAGGGTGGCCAATGAGGTCGCTCGTGAAACTCGATCTTCTTCTTTCTTTGTGACTGCATGTGACACGCGTCAGCCACGCGGCGATTAAAAAAGGGACGGCGCGCCGTCCCTTTTTCGTGTTCGCCTAGGGCATGCGCCGCGCGCTTCATCGACCAGCCGTCTACGAAGCGCATCGACGTCATGCGTTGGCGGCGCTTACAGCGAGTAGTACATCTCGAACTCGACCGGATGCACCGACTGACGATAACGTTGCAGCTCGTTCGTCTTCAGTTCGATGTACGCGTCGAGCATCGAATCCGTGAACACGCCGCCGCGCGTCAGGAACTCGCGATCCGCGTCGAGTGCGTCGAGCGCCTGATCGAGGCCGGCACACACGGTCGGGATCTTTGCATCTTCTTCCGGCGGCAGGTCGTACAGATTCTTGTCCGCGGCTTCGCCCGGATGAATCTTGTTCTGCACGCCGTCGAGACCCGCCATCATCAGCGCGGAGAAGCACAGGTACGGATTCGCGAGCGGATCCGGGAAGCGCGTTTCGATACGGCGGCCCTTCGGGTTGCTCACGTGCGGAATGCGGATGGATGCCGAACGGTTGCGAGCCGAGTAGGCCAGCTTCACAGGCGCTTCGAAGTGCGGCACGAGACGCTTGTACGAGTTCGTACCCGGGTTCGTGATCGCGTTCAGCGCGCGTGCATGCTTGATGATGCCGCCGATGTAGAACAGCGCGAATTCCGACAGCCCCGCGTAGCCATTGCCCGCGAACAGGTTCTGACCGTCCTTCCAGATCGACTGGTGAACGTGCATGCCCGAACCGTTGTCGCCGACGATAGGCTTCGGCATGAACGTCGCCGTCTTGCCGTACGTATGCGCCACGTTGTGGATGATGTACTTCATCTGCTGCAGCCAGTCCGCGCGCTGAACCAGCGTCGAGAACTTGGTGCCGATTTCGTTTTGGCCCTGGCCCGCCACTTCGTGGTGGTGAACTTCGACCGGAATGCCGATCTGTTCGAGCAACAGGCACATTTCAGAACGCATGTCCTGGAACGTGTCGACCGGCGCGACCGGGAAATAGCCGCCCTTCGTGCCCGGACGGTGGCCGGTGTTGCCGCCTTCGAATTCCTTCGCCGACGACCACGGCGCTTCTTCCGAGCCGATCTTGACGAACGTGCCCGACTGATCCGTGTTCCATTGCACCGAGTCGAAAATGAAGAATTCCGGCTCCGGACCGAAGAACGCGGTGTCGCCGAGACCCGAGCTCTTCAGATATGCCTCAGCGCGCTTCGACAGCGAACGCGGGTCGCGCTCGTAGCCCTTGCCGTCGGCCGGCTCGACCACGTCGCAGGTCAGAACCAGCGTGGACTCTTCGTAGAACGGGTCGATGAACGCGGTATCCGCATCGGGGATGAGCAACATGTCCGATGCTTCGATGCCCTTCCAGCCGGCGATGGACGAACCGTCGAAAGCGTGGCCGCTTTCAAATTTGTCTTCGTCGAATGCCGAGACCGGCACGGAAACGTGTTGTTCTTTGCCGCGCGTGTCGGTGAAGCGGAAATCGACAAACTTGACGTCTTCGTCCTTGACGAGCTGAATGACGTCGGCCACGGATTTACTCATTACCTATCTCCTGATTAACAAAAGTCGGCGAAAACCTTTCGCCGCCCCGACCGAATCCTGTACCGCTGAAACAATCGTGGTTTGAAAAGCAGCTTCCATGCCAAGCGCACCAATCTTGCGCTAAGCATTTGAAGCGGCGCGCGTTTTTTGTGAAACGATGATGCTTTATCGAGCCGGCCGCTTAGTCGTAAGCCGACCGTTCGCACTAATTCGGTGCGCGACAATTCGGATCTACCGAGGCGCGCCCGATTTTCGTGCATTCGTTTTATCTTGCACCAATTTGACGCAGTAAGGTTGCCGCGATTCCAGCCCTCGGCACCGCTGAGAGTCTGGCACGCTAAAATGAATTTTTTGCGCTTTACCGGAGACTACGCGCCATGAGCACGCTCGAACAACTTTATGGCCAGGCCGCGAGCCGGGCCACGGAAAACAAGCTGACCTACGCGGGCGCCTTCCTTCCCGCCGAAGCCTTCGAACTGCTGCAGCTCGACCCGCGTACGCGTCTCGTCGATGTCCGCACACGCGCCGAACTCGACTGGGTCGGACGTCCCGCTGTCGATGGCGCGCAGTACGCGCATATCGAATGGATTCGCTATCCCGGCTCGGTGCCGAACGGCGAGTTTATCGAACAATTGCGGCAGGTCGCCACTCCGGATACGCCGGTGCTCTTTCTGTGCCGCAGCGCCGCGCGCTCCAAGCTCGCCGCGGTCGCCGCGCAGAAAGAAGGGTTCATGAAAACGTATGACCTGCTCGAAGGTTTCGAGGGAGAAAAAGACGGACAAGGGCATCGGAAGACGGTGTCGGGATGGTGCTTTCGCGGCTTGCCTTGGATGGGCGCATAAGCGTCGCCGTTCGTTCACTCGCCGTCGAGCAACGCCCGCACGCGCGCCACGCGTAATTCGTCGACCGGCTCCGAGCCTTTTCCATGCACGCGCACGCCAGAGCCGAAATGCACGGCCTTCACGCCTGTCGCGGCGGCGAACGGTGCAACCGCATCCACGGTGAAACCAGCGCCCGCGAGCACCGTGCAATGCGTTCCCGCCGCTTGCGCGACGAGCGCCTTGATAACCGGTCCGGCTTCCAGCACGGAAGGCTTGCCGCCCGATGTCAGCACGTTCGTGACGGCGTCGAAGCGCAAAAGCGTCTCGAACGCAGCGGGTAAATCGCGGGCTTCGTCGATCGCGCGATGGAAGGTGAGCGGCAAACCGTCGGCGGCATCGATCACGCGCTCTAGCGCTTCGGTGTCGACATCGCCATGTGCGTTCAACATGCCGACGACGATCGCGTTGGCGCCCGTCTTCGCGATTGCGCGGACGTCGCGTTCGATGACCGCGAAATCGTCGGCATCGTAGACGAAGGAACGGCTGTGCGGCCGCACGATGACGTTCACCGGAATGCGCACCGCCTCCACCACCGACTCGATCAGGCCGATGCTCGGCGTCAACCCGCCCTCGCCGATCGCCGTGATCAGTTCAAGCCGATTGGCGCCGCCACGCTCGGCGGCGCGCGCGTCGGAAACGGTCGTTGCGATGACTTCGAGCAGAATCATGCCGCGTCCTCCGGCGGCGCTTCGACCACTTCGCCGCCCAGGGCGAGCACGCCCTCGCGCAACACTTCGAACGCGGCGTTGGCCTGATCCGGCTCGCCCTTCACGCCGAGGTCGATATGCGAACGCGCATAGAGCGCGCCGCGCGCGGCATCGCCCACGCTTGGCAGGCTGAAGGCGCGCACGCCGTCGAAATCGCGTTCGATGGTCACCATGAGCGGCGTGATGCGCGACTCCGGCAACCCGAACACGAGCAACGAGCGCTCGATATAAGGCGTCGCGTGATGCAGATGCGCGTACTTGGTATCGAGCACCCATTCGATCATTGGCCACGCCATGACGGGAAAGCCCGGCACGAAATGATGATCGCCGACGGAAAAGCCCGGAATCTTGTTGTAGCTGTTCGGAATGATCGCCGCGCCCTGCGGAAACGTCCCCATGTTCAGCCGATGCAGATTCTCCGGCGAATCGAGGTCATACGGTTTGTCGCCGGCCGTCTCGCGGATGCGCTCGCGGATCAGTTCCGCCGCTTCCGGTTGCAGTTCGAGCGGCCGGCCGAGCGCCTTGGCCGCGCATTGACGCGTGTGATCGTCGGGTGTCGCGCCGATGCCGCCGGTCGAAAACACGATATCGCTCGAAGCAAAGGTGCGCGCGAGCGTCGCGGTGATGCGCGCGGGATCGTCGCCGACGTATTCGGCCCAATCGAGCGAGAGCCCGCGCGCGCTCAGCAATTCGATGATTTTCGGCAGATGCTTGTCCGTGCGCCGGCCTGAAAGAATCTCGTCGCCGATGATGATGACGCCAATGCCCATGAATGCTCCTTCTCAGAATGGAACGGTGATGGCCGACACTTGAGGCGCCGCATTCGCCCGTAGTCGTTCGAGCGCGTGCAGGCAGTAATGCGCGAACCAGAGCGCCGAAAACACCAGAATGAATGCGTATGCCCAGATGGTCGCCGCCGCGACCACGGGAAAGAGTGGCAAGAGCCATACCGACCAGGCCCACAACATGGTCGGCACCGAACCGAGCAGACCGCTCACGATGCCAATGACAAGCAGCGGCCAGCGCGCATCACGCACGATCACACGGCGTTCCTCGGCGCTCGCGTGCACGGCGAGCGCATCGTAAGTCATCACGCGATAGGTGAGCCAGCCCCACAAGAGCGGTGGAATCAGCGCGAAAAACGGTGGAATGAGCCACAGCGGCAACGTGACGACGAGCGCGATCAGGCAAACGAGCGTGGTAATGACCGAGTGCCCGAGACTGCCGTACCACGAGCCGCCGTGACGCTCTTCGAGCAGCGCGTAATGACCGCCCGGCCGGCGCGTGAGCAGCTTGATGACGCCTGGCATGGAGAGCGTGGCGATCAGCAGCAGCACGGTCACGAAGATCAGCGGAATCGCCATGATGACGACGAAAAACGGCGCGATCACCGCATGCAGCGAGGAGAAGCCGACGGCATCGAACAGGCGGTACATCGCGGCGGTGAGCGCCCAGCCGTCGAGCCAACCGGTTGCCGCGCCTGTCAGCGTCTGCCAGAAGAACCAGAGCACCGCGCCCCAGCTCAGCGTGGCGACCGCAAATGGCATGAAAGTCAGCCAGAGCATGCGTGGGTGAAAGGCATGCGCAATGGCGCGCACGAACGAACGCAGCAAGTCATTCATGCGTGATTCGACGAAGAGAGTGGAAACGACAGCATAAACCAGCGCACCGAACGGGCGCTGGTGATGGAGACTCAGACAGCCGCCGAGCTCTTGTCGGAAGCCGAATTCGCGCGACGCGAAGACAAACGCGCGCCGATCCGCTTGAACGCGAGCCAGTGCTGTTCGACGAAGCCGTCGCCGTAACGCACGGGCGCGACGCCCGGCGCGCCGAGTTGATCGCGAATACCGGTCGGCTCCACGGTGCGGTCGAACGAAGCCGAGCGAAAGAGAATGTCCCAGAACGCGAACAGCACGCCGAAGTTGCAGCCGTACGCCGTGCCTTCGTGGCCGAAGCCGATTGCATGATGACGACGATGAAACGCCGGGCTCACGAAGAGCCGGTCGCCCAGCCAGCCGTAATGCAAGCGAATGTTGGCGTGCTGCACGCTTTGCATGAGGTTCGTAATGGCGACCAGCACGACGAACTGCGACGGCTCCACGCCGATCACGAGCGCGACAGTGGCGAAGAACCCCGCCTGCAGGATGTCGTCGAGCAGATGGTTACGGTCGTCCGACCAAAGCGACATTTGCTGCTGGCTGTGATGCACCGCGTGCAGTTCCCACCAGATGCCGATGCGATGCTCCAGCCGGTGATACCAATAACCGGCGAAATCCAGCAGCACCAGATAGATCACGAACGTGACCATGGGTTGCGTGGTCACGCCCGGCCAGAGATTGTCGATTTCCAGATTCGGGATGTCATGCAGGCGCAGCCAGCTTTGCAGCGAATCGAAAACCGGCTGGAACGTGAAGAAGAAAAAGAGGTTCAGAATGCCGAGCTTGACAATCCACGTATAAAGCACGTCGATACGCACGCCCTTGCGATCCTGCCATTCCTCGGCCGGTCGCAGCGCTTCGAGCGGGCGCAGCACGGCGTACATCGCGAGCACTTCCAGCACGCCGACGATCACCCAGTAAAGAGCGTCGTAGGTGTCTTCGTCATAGTCCATGAGGCCGACCTTGAACAGGAACGGCTGGACCACGTCCACGTAGAGCATGGTCTGCAGGGCGGAGACGAAGCTGTCGAGCGACGAAAGAATGGAATGAAACATGATGCTCCGTGTGACTCAATACGGCCTGACTCAATCGTAATACAGGGCGCCCGCAAGCGCCCTTTTCCCTCTGCTTTCGCGGGCAGCCTCAGGCGCCGTTAGGCGAGGTCACCGGCGCGCGATTGAAGAAGTAGATTCCGTGCGGCGAACGGCCAACCTTGATGGTTTGGATCAGCTTACGATCCGCAAGGTCGATCACGCCGACATGCTTCGCGAAACGGAACGTTACCCAGAGATACTTCTTGTCGGCGGAAAGTTCCATGTCATCCGGCCCCGGCAAGAGGCCCGTGATGTCGCCGACGTTCGTGAGCGTGTCTTCGTCGATGATGCTGATGGTGTTCGCCACCCGGTTCGACACGGCCACATGCTTGCCGTCCACGAGCGAGCGGAAGTTATGCGCACCCTTGCCGGTCGTGATGGTCTTGACGATCTTCTGATTGCGCCAGTCCACCACGGCGACGTAATCCGCGCCCGTCATACCAACGAGCAAATACTTGTCGCCCGGCGTGAACCATACGCCCGCGGGCGTCGGGCCGACTTTCATCTTCCACTTGACCGTCTGCGTCGCCAGGTCGATCGCGGCGATTTCGTTCGACACCTGCAGCGAGATGAACGCGGTCGTGCTGTCGTTCGAAAACGCGATATGGCTCGGCATGGTGGCGAGCGGCAAGCGCTTGGCCACGGTCAGATTCTTGCCGTCGAAATGATAGATATCGAGGCGGTCGAGCCGCAGACCCGTCGACACGAACCACTTGCGATCCGGCGAAAAGCCGATCTGATACGGGTCTTCGATATCCTGCACCCAGCGCTGCACGGCGCCGGTTTTCGGATCGACGAACATGAGATTGTTCGATACCGAGTTCGCAACGATCAGCGATGACGCGTCCGGCGTGGGCATCAAGTGATGCGGTTCCTTGCCCGTGGGCACGGTGCCGACGACCTGGCGCGTGTTTTCGTCGATAAGACTCAGCGTGGCTTCAGCCGAGTTCAGGACGATGACGTTATTGGCAAATGCCGCGGTGGCGATGAAGGCCGCGCCGATAGCGAGCGCGGCGCGTGAGGCAACCGCCCGAAAGCGGCCAGACAGAAAAGATGAGCGCATGAAAAAGTAGACGTCCGAAGGCAGGCGTCATTGTAGAACGTTTGCGCTTGTCGTCGCGTTGACGGAACGCCTGTTTTTGCGCAATTTCGTTTAACGGCGCAAGAAATGCCGTTTTTTTGGCGAAAAAATCGGCATTGCGCTGCTTCGTCTTTTAGCGCTGCATCGATTCCCAGACTTTATGCAGGCGCTTCACGGAAATGGGCATGGGTGTGCGCAGTTCCTGCGCGAACAGGGACACGCGCAGTTCCTCCAGCAGCCAGCGATATTCCGAGAGCCGCGCGTCCGCCACGCCGCCGCGTTGCGCGAGCGCGCGCTGATATTGCTGCACGAGCGGATGCAGATCCGTGGAAATACGCGCATCGCGAGCCGGATCGGCCTTCAGCTTGTCGATTCGCAGCCCGATGCCCTTCAGATAACGCGGGAAATGCGCGAGTTGCGCGTAAGGCGTGTCGATCACGAAGCGCTTGCCGATGAGCGCGTTCAACTGCGACTGGATATCGGCGTAAGCCTGGGCGAACGGCTTCGCCTGCGCGAGCTTCCTTAGAAGCGCCGTGTATTCGCCGAGGATCGCGCCGACCAGCCGCGCGATCTCCTGCGCGAGCAGCGTGAGCCGGCCTTTCGCGGCATCGCGGCGAGCGTGGAAGCTCACGTCGTCGTCGGGTAGCGGGTCTTGCAAACATGCGCGATCCAGCGCCGTATCGACGATCTGATCGCGCAACTCGTCGGCGGTGCCGAGCGCCATGAACTGCATCGACATTTCGCGCAGCCCCGGCAGATTCTTTTCCAGATAGCGGATCGGCTCGCGCAATTGCAGCCAGAAGAGCCGCCGCAAGCCCGCGCGATGAATCCGCGCCGCCTCCTCCGGCGAATCGAACACTTCGACGTCGCAATGCGCACCGCGATCGACGAGCGCCGGATAGCCGAACAGCGTCTGCCCGCGACGTCGAATTTCCAGCAGCTCTGGTAGCTTGCCGAAATTCCACGTCGTGAGGTTTTCATAGAGCGCGGTGCCGGTGGACGCGCTCGCGGCCTGCGTCTGCGGCGCGTTTGGCGAATCGGCGGAAAGTGCATCGAAAGCCGCGCTTGCCGTCAGCTTCTGGAAATGCTGCTGCGCCTGACCGCCGAGTTCCGCTCGCAATTGCGCGAGATTGCGGCCCATCGCGAGCTGGCGGCCGTGCTCGTCGATCACCTTGAAGTTCATGAAGAGATGCGCAGGCAGCGTTTCGAGCTTGAAATCCGCGCTCTTCACGGCGACTTGCGTCTGCTCCCGAATATCGGCGATGAGCGCATCGACCAAGGCGCCCGCGCCGAACCCCAGCCCCGCGTTGCGCTCGGCAAAGCCCGCCGCGTAATCCGGCAGGGGCACGACATGCCGGCGCAGCTTTTGCGGCAGCGACTTCAGGAGCAGTTGCGTCTTTTCCTTGAGCATGCCGGGCACGAGCCATTCGACGCGGCGCGCATCGATCTGATTCAGGCCATAAAGCGGCACCGTGAGCGTCACGCCGTCGCGCGGCGCGCCCGGCTCGAAGTGATACGCGAGCGTCATTTCGATGCCCGACATCGTCATGCGCTTCGGGAACAGGTCGGTGGTGACGCCGGCGGCCTCGTGACGCATCAGGTCGTCGCGCGAAAGGAACAGCAGTTGTTTGCCGCCCTCCTTGCGCTGCTCGTCGCGATACCAGCGTTCGAACGCCGCGCCGGTCCAGATGCCTTCGGGCACGAGCGAATCGTAGAAGCCGTGGATGAGTTCGTCGTCCACGAGCACGTCCTGACGGCGCGACTTGTGTTCGAGTTGCTCGATGTCCGCGACCAGCTTGCGGTTGTGCGCGAAGAACGGCAGACGCGTGTCGAACTCGCCTTCCACCAGCGCGCCGCGAATGAACAACTCGCGCGCGTACTTCGGGTCCTGCTGGCCGTAACTCACGCGCCGCCGCCCGTAGACCGTGAGACCGTAGAGCGTCGCGCGTTCATACGCGACCACTTGCGCGGCCTTCTTCTCCCAATGCGCCTCGGAAAGCGACTTGCGCAACAGATGCGGCCCGACCGTTTCCAGCCATTCCGGCTCGATCTTCGCGATGGTCCGCGCGTACAGCCGGCTCGTCTCGACGAGTTCGCCCGCCATCACCCAGCGGCCCGCTTTCTTCAGCAGCGCGGAACCCGGCCACAAATGGAACTTGATGCCGCGTGCGCCGAGATAATGCGGCTCGTCGTCGGCCTTCATGCCGATGTTGCCGAGCAGCCCCGTGAGAAGCGAAAGATGCACTTGCTCGAACGTCGCGTCGGATTCGTTCAGACGCCAGCCATGTTCGCGCACGACCGTGAGAAGTTGCGAATGCACGTCGCGCCATTCGCGCAATCTCAGATGCGAGAGAAAGTTGGCGCGGCACGCATCGGTCAACTGTCGATTCGACTTCTTGTGCGCAATGGCTTCGTCGAACCACTTCCAGATGCGCGTCCATTGCAGGAACTCGGAGCGCTCGTCGACGAACTGCCGATGCGCCTGATCCGCCTGCTCCTGCGCTTCGATCGGACGATCGCGCGGGTCCTGCACCGACAACGCCGACGCGATGATCAGCACTTCCGTCAACGCGTGATGATCGCGGGCGGCGAGAATCATGCGGCCCACGCGCGGATCGAGCGGCAGCCGCGCGAGTTCGCGGCCGAGCGGCGTGAGCGCGTTGTCGTCGTCGACGGCGCCGAGTTCGTTCAGCAACTGGTAACCGTCGGCGATCGCGCGGCCCGGCGGCGGCTCGATGAACGGAAAGGTTTCGATCGCCGTCAGATGCAGCGACTTCATGCGCAGGATCACCGCCGCGAGCGACGAGCGCAGGATCTCGGGATCGGTGAAGCGCACGCGCGACTGAAAGTCGGCTTCGTCGTAGAGACGAATGCAGACGCCGTCCGCAACGCGCCCGCACCGGCCCGCGCGCTGATTGGCGGCGGCCTGCGAGATCGACTCGATCTGCAACTGCTCGACCTTGTTGCGATACGAATAGCGCTTCACGCGCGCCATGCCGGTATCGACGACATAGCGAATGCCCGGCACCGTCAGCGACGTTTCCGCGACGTTGGTCGCGAGCACGATACGCCGCGCGTTCGACGCCTTGAACACGCGCTCCTGTTCGGCAGCGGAAAGGCGCGCGAACAGCGGCAGGATTTCCGTATGCGGCGGATGGTGCTTACGCAGCGCCTCGGCGGCGTCGCGAATTTCGCGCTCGCCGGGCAGGAACACGAGCACGTCGCCAGGACCGACGCGGCAGAGTTCATCGACGGCATCGACGATGGCTTCCATCAAATCGCGGTCCGCCTTGCGGTCGTTGCGCTTTTGCAGCGTGCCTTGCGCCGATTTAACGGCGGCGCTGTCTTCCTCCACCGGCCGGTAGCGCACCTCGACCGGATACAGCCGCCCGCTGACCTCGATCACGGGCGCGGGCTTTTCGTCGCTGCCGAAGTGGCGCGCGAAGCGTTGCGCGTCGATGGTCGCGGACGTGACAATCAGCTTGAGGTCCGGGCGCTTCGGCAGGATTTCCTTGAGATAGCCGAGCAGGAAGTCGATGTTCAGGCTGCGTTCGTGCGCCTCGTCGATGATGATCGTGTCGTACGCGCTCAGCAGCGGGTCGGTTTGCGTTTCCGCGAGCAGGATGCCGTCGGTCATGAGCTTGACCGATGCGCCCGGCGCGAGGTTGTCGGTGAAGCGCACCTTGTAGCCGACCACTTCGCCGAAAGGCGTTGCGAGTTCCTCGGCGATACGCCGCCCCGTCGCCGATGCCGCGATCCGGCGCGGTTGCGTATGACCGATGAGACCGCTGCCTCCCGCGCCGAGACCGCGTCCGAGCGCGAGGCAGATCTTGGGGAGCTGCGTGGTTTTGCCGGAGCCGGTTTCGCCGCTCACGATCACGACCTGATTCCCTTCGATCGCGCGCGCGATCTCCTCGCGACGGGCGGAGACGGGAAGCGCCTCGGGAAAGGTGATCGGCGGGATGGGGTTGGGGGTGACGGCGCGCCCCTCGCGGCGCGGTGGGCGTACGTTGTGTTGCCTCGCGGGCTGAACTGCGGAGACTTCTCCTTGTTGCTTGGCGCGTGGTTCGCTGGCTCGCGCCGCGCGCGCTTCACGTGGTGAACGCTCGTCGCTTACGTGGCGAACCTGCCCGGCTTGCGCGTTGCGCGCGCTCGAGTGCGTTTGCGCTGCGGCCTGCTCTCGATGGGATCGGTCGTCCGGTGGTGCGCTTCGATCGACTTGCCGCGCCTCGGCCTTGTGCCGTTCGTCGCGCGCGCTGTGTTCGGCACGCGTAGTCTCCGCGCGAGAATCGTTTTTTGAAGGTCGGGTGCCTTGTGCCTCGACCGGCCGCGCGGTTGACGCAGAAGTCGTTTGGCGCGCCTGCGTGCTGCGCTGTTCGCCGCGAGCATCGTGCGAACTACTTGCATCGCGCGAAGAGGAAGGTTTGGCGATATCGCGTGCGCTTGCCGGGCGCGCGAGCGACGTGTTCCGATCAGCCGGTGCATCCAGCTTTCGCGACGACGGTTCCTGCAGCGCTTTGCGCTCCACGCGACTTTGCGGTGCGACTCCTCGCGACTCTTGCGTGACCGGAGACTGCGGCTTCGGCTTTTGCGACTTGGCGGCAGCCCCTCCGGCCGCTTGCTGCGCGCCGCGCCGAGGCTGCGAAGCCACCGGCGTCGGCGACTTCGCATTCTGCCCCTGCGAACCCGAATTCTTAACCGCGCCCTCAACCGCACCGCCGCCCGCAAATCGCCGCGCGGCCAGTTCCTTCTTGCTGAGACCGGCAGCCTCGTCCTCGCCTGTCTGCGCGTCGCGCAGCAAGCTTTCGCGCAGTTTCTTCAACTGCTCCTGGGTATCGAGCGACTTGTCGGCGGATGGCGGCTTGCCGCCTTGGGTGGGGCGTCTGGAAACATTCGGCATAGCATCGCATTATAATCCCGGCATGAATTCCCCTACCGACCTCGCCATCCCGTCGCAGCCGGCCGCAGTCGAAGCCGAAGCGCCGAATCCCCACGCCCAGTTCGTCGACTGGATGCGTTCCGTTGCGCCCTATATTCACGCGTTCCGAAACAAAACCTTCGTGGTCGCGTTTGGCGGGGAACTGGTGCAGGAAGGCCGCCTGAATGCACTCGTCCAGGACGTCGGACTGTTGCACGCCATGGGCATCCACGTCGTATTGGTGCACGGCTCGCGTCCGCAACTCGACGAGCAACTGAGTCTGCACGGCGTCGAATCGTCGTTCTCGCACGGGCTGCGCATTACCGACGCGCGCGCGCTCGAATCCGCGAAGGAAGCCGCTGGCGAAGTGCGCCTCGACATCGAAGCCGCCATCAGCCAGGGCTTGCCGAACACGCCGATGGCTCACGCGCACATCAGCGTGGTGTCGGGCAACTTCGTGACGGCGCGGCCGGTCGGCATTCTGGATGGCGTCGACTTCCAGCACACGGGCGTCGTGCGCAAGATCGACGGCGATTCCATCCGCCAGTCGCTTGCGAGCAACAAGCTCGTGCTGTTGTCGTCGCTCGGTTTTTCGCCAACTGGCGAAGCGTTCAATCTGTCGATGGAAGACGTCGCGTCCGCCGCGGCCATCGCCTTGCGCGCCGACAAGATTATCTTCGTGACCGAGATTCCCGGCCTCGAAGATCAGGAAAACGAACTGGTGCGGGAAATGTCGCTCGACGACGCTTACCGGCTCCACGAAAGCGGCGAGCTTCAGGGCGATACCGCGTTTTATCTCAAGCACGCCATTCGCGCCTGCCGCGGCGGCGTGGCGCGCGCGCACATCATTCCGTACAAGCTCGACGGCAGCGTGCTGCTCGAACTCTTCCTGCACGACGGCGTCGGCACGATGATCTCCTACGAGAATCTCGAAAGTCTGCGCGAAGCGACGCCGGACGACGTCGGCGGCATTCTCACGCTGATCGAGCCGCTCGAATCCGACGGCACGCTCGTGCGGCGCGGACGGCATCAGATCGAACGCGACATCGACCACTTCTCGGTCATCGAGCACGATGGCGTGCTCTTCGGCTGCGCGGCGCTTTATCCGTACACGCAGGAGCGCATCGGCGAGATGGCGTGTCTGACCGTCGCGCCCGAGGCGCAAGGTTCCGGCGATGGCGAGCGCCTGCTCAAGCGCATCGAACAACGCGCGCGCGCTCGCGGTCTCACGCGCATTTTCGTGCTGACGACGCGCACCGAACACTGGTTCCTCAAGCGCGGTTTCGTGAAGGTCACGGTGGACGACCTGCCGGAAGACCGCCGGCGACTCTACAACTGGCAGCGCAAATCGCTCGTCCTGATGAAACAGCTTTGAACCGACATTGCACGCGCCGTGCGCACGAACGCACGCGCTCCGCTACTCAATAGGAGAAACAGACGATGGCCCGAATGATCCAATGTGCGAAGCTCGGCAAGGAAGCCGAAGGACTCGACTTTCCGCCGCTGCCGGGCGAACTCGGCAAGCGCATCTATGAAACCGTGTCGAAGGAAGCGTGGCAGGGCTGGCTCAAGCAGCAAACCATGCTGATCAACGAAAACCGGCTCAATATGGCCGACCCGCGCGCGCGCCAGTACTTGCTCAAGCAAACGGAGAAGTACTTCTTCGGCGAAGGCGCCGACACCGCGACGGGATATGTGCCGCCGCAAAGCTGAACTTAAGCCTAATTGGCTCTCAAAAAAACCGGTCCGAGTGGCCGGTTTTTTGTTGCGCGCTCGTCCTTTTCAACAAGCGCTTAAGGACAAATTCGACTAAGCGTAATCCTAAGCCCAGCAAGGGATTGCGCGTTTTCGAGAGAGCGCCTGGACAGGCTGGTTTGCGCTTCGTCTGTCATCGTGTTATCATCTTGCTCGTTATCAACAGCAATTCACCATCATTCGCGCGGTCAGTTCGAGCTTAAAGCCTGAATCCGAACGCGGCAGTGACAGTTTCATACAAAGAGGCTTGTCGGTTTTCGAGCGACATCAAAACGTCGCGCCGGCCTTTTTCGTTTCAAGCCTTGGTTTTCGCCGACGTCGCGGCCCACCCGCGGCAACTCACTGAGTTCGTCGTCCGCACGTCAAATTCGTTTGCTATTTCCCGAGTGCAATTTCGCGACTTCTTCCGCGAGGCACCGGCACCGCATTTGCTACGCATTTTTCAGCGCTGACTTCATTCAGGGCTGCGCGGAGCTATCGCTTTCGGCCATTGGCTGAAAGTACGCATGCGGCGCCGTCGCGAAACTGCACTATTCCGGCCGATATCGGCAGTAGTCGCCGCCCTCGGAGCGGCGCACCCGGCGCTGGCATCGCGCGCGCGGGGTTGAACACGGAGTCTCTCGCACTATGAATGCTTCACATGACGGCCTCTGGCGCAAACGAGGCGCATCGGACCAGGCGTCCGATATGACGCTCGACGACATCACCATCGTCGATCAATCGCTTCTCAAGCGCGCGGTCGGCGCCATGGCTATCGGTAACGCGATGGAATGGTTCGACTTCGGCGTGTACAGCTACATCGCCGTGACGCTCGGCAAGGTCTTCTTTCCGTCGAGCAGCCCGGCCGCGCAGTTGCTGGCCACCTTCGGCACGTTCGCGGCCGCGTTTCTCGTGCGCCCGATCGGCGGCATGGTGTTCGGTCCGCTCGGCGACCGCATCGGCCGCAAGCGCGTGCTCGCGATGACCATGATCATGATGGCCGTCGGCACCTTTTGTATCGGTCTCATTCCGAGCTACGCGACCATCGGCGTGATGGCGCCGGTGCTGCTGCTCGCCGCGCGTTTGTTGCAAGGCTTTTCGACGGGCGGGGAATACGGCGGCGCGGCGACGTTCATCGCCGAATTCTCGCCGGACAAGAAGCGCGGCTTCATGTCGAGCTTCCTGGAACTCGGCACGCTCGTGGGCTATGTGCTCGGCGCAGGCGTGGTCGCGGTGTTGACTGCCGCGCTGTCCGAACAGGCGCTCCTCAGCTGGGGCTGGCGCATTCCGTTCATGATCGCGGGTCCGCTCGGGCTGATCGGCTTGTATATCCGGATGAAGCTCGAAGAGACGCCCGCGTTCCAGCGCGAGGCGGAAAAGGCCGAAGCCGTGTCGCACGAAACGACCAAGCAGCAGTTTCGCGAAACGCTCGTGCAGCAATGGAAGCCGCTCTTGCAGTGCGTGGGCCTCGTGCTCATTTTCAACGTGACCGACTACATGGCGCTGTCGTATTTGCCGAGCTATCTCTCGGCGACGCTCAAGTTCAACGAGACGCATGGCCTTTTCATCGTGCTCGTCGTGATGGTGCTGATGATGCCGCTCACGCTGTTCGCGGGCCGTCTGTCGGATACGATCGGCCGCAAACCGGTGATGCTCGCGGGTTGCGTCGGCTTGTTGCTGCTGTCGATCCCGGCGCTCTCGCTGATCCGCCTCGGCACCGTGCCTTCGATCTTCGCGGGCATGATGATTCTCGGTGCGCTTCTGTCGTGTTTCACGGGCGTGATGCCGTCGTCGCTGCCGGCGCTGTTCCCGACGAAGATTCGTTATGGCGCGCTCGCCATCGGCTTCAACGTGTCGGTGTCGCTGTTCGGCGGCACGACGCCGCTCGTGACGGCGTGGCTCGTCGACAAGACCGGCAATCTGATGATGCCCGCGTACTATTTGATGGGCGCGTCGATCATCGGCATCGTTTCGGTGCTCGCGCTGCGCGAGACGGCCAAAAAGCCGCTGAAGGGCTCGCCGCCCGCGGTGGCATCGCATTCGGAAGCGCATGCGATTCTGCGCGGTCATCGCGAGGCAGCAGAGATGGATGGCTCGTTTCCCGAGAATACCGTTCGGGCTTGAGCATCGAGGTTGAGTCGTTAGAACAAAAGCCGGCGCGTGCAGAAGCGCCGGTTTTTTTATTCGATGAGCGTAACGATGCGCGCCTTTATGTCCGTGTCCTCAGAGTCACCCGTCTCGCCGATTTCGAGCAGACCGACCGTGATCGGCAACTTGAACCTGCGCGGCCCCGCGCTACCCGGATTCACGAACAGCACGCCATTGCGCTTCTCGACGAGCGGCTTGTGCGAATGCCCGGTCACGACGACATGGACGCCATCGAGTGCTTTCGGCACATCGGCGATATCGTGCACGACGTGAATCGTCGCGCCCGCCAAGTCGATGCGCGCGTGCTCGGGCAACATCGCGACATCGTCGCCGATATCGTTATTGCCGCGCACGACGGTCAGCGCAGCCAGTTGCGCCAGCGTATCGAGCACTTCGCGCTTGCAGATGTCGCCGGCGTGGATGATGTGTGCAGAGCCGCGCAGGGCCTCGAGCGCTTCGGGGCGAACGAGATTGTGCGTGTCGGAGATGAGGCCGATGAGGGTCATGTTTTCTCGTCGATATGCGCTCGGAGCGCGGGCCATTCACTTGCTGTCGTCGCGCTGTTTTGGCGCGCTGCATGGCAGTGGTAGAATTCGCGTCCGCCCTCTGCCGGGGTGATGAAATTGGTAAACATAGCGGACTTAAAATCCGCCGCCTAACGGCTTGCCGGTTCAAGTCCGGTCCCCGGTACCACTCGCCCATGGTTTCACGCTGAATCGACAGCATAAAGCCAGTCGTCTTTTATCGCGGCGCGCGCTGTTTCCGTTCAGACTTGAACGACCACGAACACAATTGAAACCATCACGCGGGTGATAGCGCTGCGGGCCGAGACCGCGCCCCGCTGCGGGATCTACCCCGTTGCGCTTTCCTTCGCCTGCCTGCTGCATCGATATCGCGGATCACACCGCATTCAACAAGCGTTCTGCATCCCTCACTGCATCGAACAAGGCTTCGATCGGCGTTTCGCGGTCGAGCAGGCAGAGATGCTCGATATCGAACGGCAATGCATCCACACCGATAAACCTCACGGTGCCTCCAAAACATTCACGTCCTCTTCCCCGGCGAACCGAGGCGATATAGTTCGGCGTGACGTAAAGCGCAACGGGCGTCATGGCAATCTCCGCAAACTGGCTTGAGCCGATCGGCGCAGGACCGAGCGGTAAGGCCAAGTCTAGCGGCCGACAATTCGCGCGCGCACCCTCGCCTCGCGGGGATGACATCCCTCCCTGCGCCGCCACCCGCCGTTATAACCCGTGCGCCAATACGCGCGCGATGTAGTGGCGCCCCCACGCCTCGCCATGCGCGAGGGCTCCCGCGATCGTCTCGAACGGACCGTGCGGGCCGATCATCTCGCCGGAATCATCGACCAACCGCGAGCCGTGCACCGCTTTTCCGTCGATGCGCGCCACCCGCACACGAACCGCATAGCCCGCGCCGGACTCGTTCTCGCTTTCTTCCGCGTTGAGCGCCAGCAGATATTCGCCGGCTTCGATATCTTTGCGCATGACGATGGCCTCCACAAAACGAAACGCTATTCGCCGATTGTGCTACCGCCGCACGCCGCATGCACGACAGGCGAGCACGCCAACGAGCACGACGCCGATGCGGTCACGCAAGCCGCGCCCGCATGTTATAAAGCTCGCCATCCCCTGATTTCGCTCCGATGCGCCCTCGCGCGGCCGAGCATTCACCCTGTTCACCAATGATTACCCGTTCCCGCCTCTTCTTGCTGGTCTGCCTTCCGCTCGTGCTTTTGTCCGGCTGCACTTCGTATTACCGCAACGTCGAAACGTGCAAGGACCGCGTGCGCGCCGAGTATCCCGACGCCGCAAGCGCGCCACTGAAGCTCACCGGATCGGGCGCGAGCTACCACGGTTCGCGTGTCGTCGTGCGCGGCGAATTCCCGACGCAGCCCAAGCCGCCCGCAACAAAAATCGTCCAGACGCCCGCCGCCGCCGAATGCACGTTCGCCGAGAACACGCTGACCGGCTTTCAATGGCTCGCGCCCGCTAGGCTCGTGAAGAAGCCGCAGCCCACGGACGATGCCGCGCAGTAAGGCGGGCGACCGGAAGCGCGCATCTCCACGGCGGCTCGCCGCCGTTCTCGCGCTCAACTCAAGGCAACCATGACCGCTTCGTCCGATTCCTCGAGTCATCATCAGCACTATTCGCGCGCCACGCTCTGGCTGCTTGCGACCATCGCGGGCGTATCGGTCGCCAACATCTACTTCAATCAGCCGCTGCTGGGCGATTTCCGTGGTTCGTTTCCCGGCAGCGCGTATCTGATCGGCGCGGTGCCCGCCGCGACGCAACTCGGCTACGCGCTCGGCATGCTCGTGCTAGCGCCGCTCGGCGATCGCTTCGACCGGCGGCTTCTGATCCTGCTCCAACTGGCCGCGCTCGGCGTGGCGCTCGTGGTGGCGTGCGTCGCGCCGACGCTCGCCGTGCTGATCGCCGCGAGTCTTGCAATTGGCGTCGTCGCGACCATCGCGCAACAAGCCGTGCCGTTCGCCGCTGAACTTGCGCCAGCCGCCGAGCGCGGTCATGCCGTCGGCACGGTGATGAGCGGTCTATTGCTCGGCATCCTGCTCGCGCGGACGGTGTCGGGTTTCGTCGCCGAATACTTCGGCTGGCGCGCGGTATTCGGCGCTTCCGTGATCGCGACGATCGTGCTGGCGGTCGTCGTCGTTGCGCGGCTGCCAAAGAGCCGTCCGACGTCTACTCTGCCCTACGGCAAGCTGCTCGTGTCGATGTGGCATCTCGCTGTCGAGAATCCCGGGCTTCGCGAAGCGTCGCTCACGGGCGGCGCGCTCTTTGCAGCATTCAGCGCGTTCTGGTCGCTGCTCACACTCCTGCTCGCGGGCGAGCCGTTTCACATGGGACCGCAGGCCGCGGGACTATTCGGTATCGTCGGCGCGGCGGGCGCGCTCGCGGCGCCGCTTGCGGGCAAGTCGGCGGACCGGCGTGGGCCGCGCGCGGTGATCACGCTGTCCATCGGGCTCGTTGCGCTGTCGTTCGTGGTGTTCGCATTCTCGGCGCGCAGCATCGCGGGGCTGGTCATCGGCGTGATCGTGCTCGATATCGGCGTGCAGGCCGCGCAGATATCCAACCAGTCGCGCATCTACGCATTGAAGCCGGAGGCGCGCAGCCGCGTGAATACGGTTTATATGGTGGCTTACTTTATTGGCGGGGCGTTGGGATCGGCGCTGGCTTCGCTCGCCTGGCACGCAATGGGATGGACAGGCGTTTGCGTCGTCGGGCTGGCTGCGACGGCGCTGGCGGCCTTCAGTCACTGGCGCGGGCGGGAAGCGGCGGATTCGTTGGCGGGTTCCGGCGGCGGGGATCGCTAACCGCGCTCACCTTGTCTTTCCCGCGCGTGCCGGCAAAGCGCATCCAGCACCCGATCGAACTCCAGCGATTTATCGAAGAAATGGCGCACGCCATATTGCTGGCAGCGCTCGCGATAAGTCGGCAACGCGTGATTGGTGAGCACCGCGACAAAGGCCTCGTCGTGTATCGATGCCTTGCCGCCCTCCTGCAACCACGCCAGCACCTCGATGCCCGAGCCGTGCCTGAGTTGCAAGTCGATGATCACCGCATGGAACCGCTGCGACGACAAGAGCGCGATGGCTTCGTCCGGAGCCTCGGCGAACGCGGTCACGCGCCACGGACCGAGCGCGTCGATGGCTTCGGTCAGGCTGCGCCGGATCAGCGGGGAATCCTCGATAAGCAGCACCGCGAGCGGCGTGTCGCGCGCTTCGCGTTGCTGCGCACGGTCGTCGGTGATGATGTGCTTGCCCACTTCGGGCGCCCTCCGGTTCAGCTTGCCGTCCGACTGCGCGTCGCGCTATTCGATCAGGCCGTTCTTGATTGCGTAATACGTGAGATCCGCGTTGTTCGCCAGTCTCATTTTTTCGAGCACGCGCGCGCGGTACGTGCTCACCGTCTTCACCGACAGATGCAGTTCTTCCGCGATCTCAGTCGGAATACGCCCCGCCGCGAGCTTGCAGAAGACCTGAAACTCGCGCTCGGACAACGCCTCGTGCGGGCGTTCGGCGGCCGGCTTGTCGAGCTTGTCGGCGAGCGCGTCGGCGATGAATTCCGACAGATACCGATGCCCGCGCGCCACCGTGCGAATCGCCCGGACGATTTCTTCCGGCGCCGCGTCCTTGTTCAGATAACCGTTCGCGCCCGCCTTCAACAAGTTGATCGCGTACTGACTCTCGGGATAGCCCGACAGCATCAGCACGCCCTGCTCCGGACGAATCTGCTTGATGACACGCAAGGTATCGACGCCGTTCTTGTCTGGCATCGCGATGTCGAGCAACACCACGTCGAACGCCTGAACGCGCACGTGCGCGATGGTTTCGTCGCCAGTGGAGGCTTCCGCCGCCACTTCCATATCGGGTTCGTCCGCGACAAACTGCTTGAAACCGCTGCGTACGATCGCATGGTCGTCGGCTATCAGGACTCGGATCATTCGCGCTTGAAATCAGGGATGAGCCGCCATTGTACGCATGCGCACACGCAAAAGATGCGCGGTCTCGGACGAGTTCCGCGCATCGCGTGACGTCATGCCGGCATGCCCTGCTATTTAGCCGTTACGGCCTTCCAGCAGATCGGCCATGTCGTCGGCGTGCTCTTCTTCCACCGCCAGGATGTCTTCGAAGATACGGCGCGTGGTGACATCCTTGTCGCCGAGATAGCGAATGATCTCCCGATACGTATCGATAGCAATCCGCTCGGCGATCAGATTCTCGCGGATCATGTCGATCAGGTCCGAGCCTTCCTTGTACTCGGAATGCGAGCGCGACTTCAGGCTGTCGGGTGCAAAGTTCGGCGCGCCGCCCAGTTGGACGATGCGCTCCGCGAGCGTATCGGCGTGTTCCTGTTCCTCGTTGGCGTGTTCGAGAAATTCGGCTGCGACGGCTTCCGAATGGATGCCCTTGGCCATGAAATAGTGACGCTTGTAGCGCAGCGTGCAGACGATTTCCGTCGCGAGCGAGTCGTTCAGTAGCTTGAGCACGACTTCGCGGTCCGCGCCGTAGCTCGGCGTGACCGGGCCCTCGTCCATGTGCGTGCGCGCATCGGCGCGGATCTTTTCCACGTCGAGGACAAATGCGTCCCGCGATTGAGTCGGCGCGGCTTGTACAGCAGACGATTTGGACATTTGGTTCGCTCCTTGAAATTTGATGAAAGACGTTCGCTGGAGCAGGCCTACGCGTGCCGCTTCGTTCATAGGGCCCTGCTATCCAATCAAAAGCTCCGATGCACGCGCCATGCCTGCTCCCACCAATGCCTCGCAAAAGGCGCGGGCCGCGCGAGCGGCCCGGTGCAGCAAGGCTTTCAGGCGTACGTCAGGTTCGGAACACGCCCAGCAGCAACGTGACGACGAACACCACCAGGAAAATGTAGAAAAGGATCTTGGCGATTTCCGCGGCGCCCGCGGCAATGCCGGTAAAGCCGAACACGGCCGCGATTATCGCGATGACGAAGAAAACGGCAGCGTAATGAAGCATGGAATCCCCCTGACTTGCTTTTGATGGTCTGATTCAGGTTCGGGCGCGAGTGAGTTGGTCGCTAATCGACTATTTTCTTGGTGACGACGAAGCCGAGCACCAGGAACACGACGCACAAAATCAGGAACAGCACGAACAAGAATTTGGCGATGGTCGCAGCGCCCGCCGCCACACCCGTGAACCCGAGAAGACCGGCGATCACGGCCACGATCGCGAAAAACAATGCCCACTTCAGCATGATCGTTCCCCGTTGGAATGATTGAAAAATGATGACGAACCCATGCTAGCCGGGCCTTCGGGCGCGCGCATCCGGGCTGGCTCCTTTTTTGCTGTGGGAATCCACCGACATCCGCTTTCAAACGGCTTTGCCGGCGTGGCTCACGACGCCCGCCGGAACCGCAGAAACACACCATGAGCCACGTTCTAAAAGACGCCGCGCCGGCAGCATCTGAAACTCCAAAGGGACTTGCCCGGCGCGCAACGCGTATCAACGAATGGATGCATCGCTATAGCTGGGCGGTCGCGATGACGGTGGCTATCGTCATTACCGTCGGCGGGCTCGTGATTCTGGAATCGGGGCGCATGCGCATCGCGGCCGAGTATGAAACCGCGCTCGATGCAAAAAGCGCCACCGCGCAGTTATCGTCGCTGGCGGCCGATATCGCCACGCTCAGCGCCGAGGAACGCGGTTTCGCGCTCGCCGCCGACGACACCTACAAGAGCCACTTCGCGCAAACGGCCGGGCGCGTGCGCCGCGCGTTGACATCGCTCGATAGCTATTACCGCCGCATCGGCGATGACGCCGCGCTTGCGAGCTTCGCGCAGATTCGCGGGGCCGCCGACGAGAACATCGCGCAAGGCGAGGCGCATCTCGCCGATCTGTCGAAGACGCCCGCGGATGCGGAAATGCGCGCACGCGTCGTAGCGACGCCGTCGCCCGATAGCAGCGCCACGCTCGATGCCGCGCTCGCCCTCTTGCGGCTGAACGAAGAGCAACGCGCGCAGCACGCGCTCGATGCAAGCCGCGCCGATCAGCGCATTTCCACGCTGTGCGTCGGCGCGTTGTGCGCGCTCAACATCGTCCTGTTCCTGCTGCTGTTCCGCAATCTCGGTATCCAGTTGGACAAGCAGGACCGCGTGCAGAAGAAGCTCATTACGCAGCAGGAGGAACTCGACCGGCTCGTGTTCGAACGCACGCGTCAGCTCGAAGCGCTCGCGTGGCATTTGCAATCCGTGAGCGAAAACGAAAAAACCGAACTTGCGCGCGAACTGCACGACGAACTCGGCTCCATTCTTACCGCGAGCAAGATGGATGTCGCGTGGGTGCGCGGCAAGCTCAGGACGAGCGAACCCGCCATGTCCGACAAGCTCGCGCGCGCCATCGGCAATCTGGACCAGGGAATTGCGCTCAAGCGGCGAATTATCGAAGACATGCGGCCGACCGTGCTTGCCAACTTCGGTCTCGTGACCGCGCTGCGCTCGCTCGCCGATGAAGCCGCGCAACGCAACGGCTGGAGCGTCGAATTCGATCTTCCCGGCGACGATGTAAAGCTCGGCGAGGCTATCGAGATCGCGCTCTTTCGGGTGGCGCAGGAGACGCTCACGAACGCGGCGAAATACGCGCGCGCGAACCGCATCGAAATCGCGCTCGCGCTCGATGGTGACGACGTTGCGCTCGCTATCGCGGATGACGGCATCGGCATACGTCCGCAGGATTTGAAGCGCACGCAGACGCACGGCCTGGTCGGCATGCGTCAGCGCGTGTCGGCGCGCGGCGGGCGCTTCGAGATCGAACGCGTGGCGCCGCATGGCACGCGCATCAGCGTGTCGATGCCACGCGAGCGCAGCGCGGGCACGTTCATCGATGCAAGCGCGCCGGCGGCCGTTCCGCTTGCCTGATTACGTAGGACGATACTTACGCCAATAGCAGAGACGGCCGACACCAAAAACCCGTGTGCGCCTACAGCGGCGACTACGCCGCTTTTTTATGATTGATCACAACGGAAGCCTCGAAGGGCTACCCGAATTTCTAATTCAAGGGGAACACACATGACTCGAATCATCGCTTTGCTGCTGATCGCCGGCACCGCCGCGCTCGCGGGCTGCAATACCATGTCGGGCGCGGGCCAGGATATCTCGAAGGGCGGTCAGGCTATTTCGAATTCGGCCGAAGAGCATAAGTAAATTGGCCGCGGCGCGGTGAGCCAGGCGCTCATCGCGTTGATGTTTCGTGCTGATTTTCTGTCGTCCCGTCATGTTTTTTGGCGGGATTTTTTTCGTTTGTCTTTAGTACGTGAGAGCGTGGATGCGTGGCGCCTGAGGCTTGCTTGCCTCGCGTGATCGGCGACGTTCGCACGTAGATAGGCGGCCGGATGTCTGCGAGGGTCATAAACCCGCTCCTCTTCGAATGAAAAAACCCCACGCGTGCGGCAGCGTGGGGCTCGTCAACAACTGCGCCCTGTTACCCGGGCGCTTCAACTTACAGCGTGTCCGGCAACTCGATTGCAGGCGTCGTGGTATTGCCGCCCTGCGCAACGAGCACGCGAATCTTGTTCGGGATCACTTGCGACAACGCGTTGCCTGAAGGCAGCGTCGTCACGAGCCAATCGGCGTTGTTGCTCAGATTGAACGATGCCGACGCATACACCGGCGTCTTCGAACCCGGCAGCGTCGCGACCAGCTGATACGTCCCGCCGTTGACGTAGAGCGAGTCTTGCGTCGTTGCCGGCACGGCGTTCTTGAAGCCGACGCCCGCCATCGTCGGATTGACGGTCGCGATGTTCGTCCCCGGTGCGACCAGATACAGATCGAGAGTCTGCGCATTCGCCGACGCATTGAAGCCGCGCACCCGCGCGCTGTTCGAGAGCAGGCCCTTGTCGAACGGATCGTCGATCACGGCGATGGACGGCAGGAAACCCGCGTCAGGCAGCGCGATCACCGTGTACTCGTGACCCTTGGCGGCATTCGAGATGCTCGTGTCGGTCGCGAGTTGCGTCGTCGTGTTGACGGCGGCGTAGGAGAAGTTCTGCTGGCCCGTATCGATGTTTGCGAAGTTCGTCACTGTCTGGTAGCCGAGATTCGCTTGCAGCACCTTGCCGTTGTCGTAGAAGTCGACGTTGGGGGCACTCGGGATCGCGTGGATGAAGTGGACTTCTGGATTCGTGAGTCCGAGTTCCTTGCCTACGTCGTCGGAGCCGCCACAAGCGGACAGGAGCGAGGCGACAGCGGCAAGCGCGGTGACTGTGCGGATGAGCTTCATGTTTCCACCTTAGCTTTAATCATTGATTTTGTTGTCCGGTCCGCGCTGCGAGCACCACGCTTAAGTGATCATGCGTATTGCCCGGCGCGCCTCGGAAGACCCCTTTTTTCTTTTGCTTCTATTCCCTTGAACGACAGGCTTTCGTGTCATGCCGATGAAACTGTCGTTCGAGGGTGACGGCATTGAGCAATGCGCATGCCCTGCATCGGTGCGCAGAGGCGGCCGATATGACGGCGAGCCTTGCGCCGCAAGGCTTTGATATTCGTTAGAGGAATTGCTCGGGCCGAGCTGGAAGGCCGACTAAAGCAGCGCCGGATAGGAGCGAATGCAGCGCGCGGAGGAGGTTTTTACAAAAGGAAAGGCGGAAGGCGCGCTGCTCAAACCAACCCCCGCCGCCGATAATCAAACCAAAATGACAACGCAACGCTCATCAAAATCACGACCGTGGCAACAACCGTCCACTGCGTGATGATTTCCCCAAGCAACAAAGCGCCCAATAAAACCGCGACGACCGGATTCACGTAAAGACAACTCGTCGCGACAATCGTGCTCGTGTTCCGAATGAGAAAGTTATAAGCGACATACGCGGCCATCGAACCAATCACGACGAGATACAAGAATGAAAACCCCGCGCCCATGCTCACTTGGCCAAGGCGCTCGCCTGACACAAACGCGATGACAGTCGCGATAAGCCCGCCAAGCCCGATCTGCAACGCAGTCGACATCAGCAGATCGGAAGGCTGCGAGAGACGGCTTGCCAAATGCGCCCCGCCCGCCCAAAAAATTGCCGCGCACAAGATGGCAAGCGTGCCGACGGTCGAGCTCGGCGAGGGATCGCCATGATTGAGCAACACGATACCCATGAGACCCAGCGCCACCGCAAACCATTCGCCCTTCGCCACACTGCGCCCGGCAAGCGCGGTGAAGATCGTCGCGAAGAGCGGCACGGTAGCCACCATCACGGCAGCCGTGCCGGTTCCCACCGTGCGCATGCCGTAAGCCATCATCCCGCTCGACAAACCTTCGAGCAAAGTCCCGACGATCGCTGCATTACGTACTTCACGCGCCGTCGGCCACACCGCCTTGCGATGCACGGCGATCACGAAGAGACCGACGCCAGCGCACAGGTTACGCAGGCCGCCGAGCATGAGCGGCGGAAACGATTCGAGCGCCAGGTGAATGCCGAGATACGTCGATCCCCACACGATATAAACGACGGCCAACGCGAGCGCGACGCGTCCCTTGAGGCTGCGAGGAGCGCGAAACGGAAAGCGGTCGGGAAAACCGAGCGGCAGACGCGGAGGTACGGCAGACATGCATTACTCCGCGAAGCGCGCCCGGATCGGGGCAAGAGACTTGCAATGGGGACTGCCGCCAATCGACCGAACGTGGCATGAGCTTGAAGAACGCGCGCGCCAGGTGACGAACGAGGCGGGACTGACGATGGACGGCATGACGGAGCGAAAGAAGTGCGGAAGCGACAGGCGGGGCGACTGCTGACGACATCCGGGTAAGTACCGAAAATCGCGCGCTCGCCATTATGCAGTAAGCGCCTGCGCTTCAGCGCAAACTTCGCGAACGGTTGCCAAGATGCCACGCCACGATGTATGGTGACGCCTGCTAACGCGGGGGTCCTGCGTTGCACATCGCGATTCGTCCGGCTGCGTCGACTGAATGGCCCGTGCAATGTGGGTGAGAAATACCCTTTGAACCTGATCTGGATAATGCCAGCGCAGGGAAGCGTTCGGGCCTCGGCGCACGGTATCTCTCTCACGCGCCACGTCTTCTCGGGCCCGCACCTTTCCATCTCGTTCCTCCCTGTCTAGCTCCTGAATCAGCCGAGCTCGCCGGCGTTCGTTTGTTCGTCGTTCATTCGATCGCCCGCGTGCTCGCTGTCAATTACCGTCCCTGCGACTGAAAAGGAGAAACAGCACATGAATGCGAATCCCAAGTTCCTGTCCGAAAACGCCGTCGTCGATGCAGCCGCCATCGCGCCGCTGCCCAACTCGCGCAAGGTCTACGTGACGGGTTCGACGCCCGACATCCGCGTGCCGATGCGCGAGATCACGCAGTCCGACACGCCCGACAGTTTCGGCGGCGAAAAGAATCCGCCGGTGTACGTGTACGACACGTCCGGCCCCTACTCCGATCCGGACGCGAAGATCGACATCCGCTCCGGTTTGCCCGCGTTGCGCGCCGGCTGGATCGAAGCGCGCGGCGACACCGAGGAACTCGCGGGTCTTTCGAGCGAATTCGGCCGCGAGCGCGCCGCCGATCCGAAAACGGCCGAGCTGCGCTTCCCGGATCTGCATCGTCATCCGCGACGCGCGACGCCCGGCAAGAACGTGTCGCAGATGCATTACGCGCGGCAGGGCATCGTCACGCCGGAGATGGAATACATCGCCATTCGCGAGAATCAGCGCCGCGCCGAATACCTCGAAAGCCTCAAGACGAGCGGTCCGAACGGCGAAAAGCTCGCCGCGATGATGGGCCGTCAGCATCCCGGCCAGTCGTTCGGCGCGGTGCCGTTCGACAAGGACGCCCTGAAGGCCATCACGCCCGAGTTCGTACGCGATGAAGTGGCGCGCGGCCGCGCGATCATCCCCGCGAACATCAATCACCCGGAAAGCGAGCCGATGATCATCGGGCGCAACTTCCTCGTGAAGATCAACGCGAACATCGGCAATTCGGCGGTGAGTTCGTCGATCGGCGAGGAAGTCGACAAGATGACCTGGGCGATCCGCTGGGGCGGCGACACGGTGATGGACTTGTCCACGGGCAAGCATATTCACGAGACGCGCGAGTGGATCATCCGCAATTCGCCGGTGCCGATCGGCACGGTGCCGATCTATCAGGCGCTCGAAAAGGTCAACGGCAAGGCGGAAGACCTGACCTGGGAAATCTTTCGCGACACGCTCGTCGAGCAAGCCGAGCAAGGCGTCGATTACTTCACCATTCACGCGGGCGTGCGCCTGCAATACGTGCCGCTGACGGCCAACCGCATGACGGGTATCGTCTCGCGCGGCGGCTCGATCATGGCGAAATGGTGTCTCGCGCATCATCGGGAAAGCTTCATCTACGAGCACTTCGAAGACATCTGCGAGATCATGAAGCAGTACGACGTCTCGTTCTCGCTCGGCGACGGCCTACGTCCCGGCTCCATCTACGACGCGAACGACGAAGCCCAGCTCGGTGAACTGAAGACGCTCGGCGAACTCACGCAGATCGCGTGGAAGCACGACGTGCAAGTGATGATCGAAGGCCCCGGCCATGTGCCGATGCAGCTCATCAAGGAGAACATGGACCTGCAGCTGGAATGGTGCGACGAGGCGCCCTTCTACACGCTCGGGCCGCTCACCACCGACATCGCGCCGGGATACGATCACATCACCTCGGGCATCGGCGCGGCGATGATCGGCTGGTTTGGCACCGCCATGCTTTGCTACGTCACGCCGAAGGAGCATCTCGGACTTCCGAACAAGGACGACGTCAAGACCGGCATCATCACGTACAAGCTCGCGGCGCACGCGGCCGATCTGGCGAAGGGTCATCCGGGCGCGCAGGTGCGCGACAACGCGCTATCCAAGGCACGCTTCGAGTTTCGCTGGGAAGACCAGTTCAATCTCGGCCTCGATCCCGACAAGGCGCGCGAGTTTCACGACGAAACCTTGCCGAAGGATTCCGCCAAGGTCGCGCATTTCTGCTCGATGTGCGGCCCGCACTTCTGCTCGATGAAGATCACGCAGGACGTGCGCGACTTCGCGGCCAAGCAAGGCGTCTCCGAAAGCGATGCGCTCGCCAAGGGCATGCAGACCAAGGCCATCGAGTTCGTGAAGAAGGGCGCGGAGATTTATCAGCCGACCTGAAGCAAACGCTGACTGTACGCAACGGCCTGTGCTTCCTTGCAGGCCGTTTTTGCATGGCGCGCGCGTGCACCGTTTCGGGCATCTTTCCTGCTGATAAACGAACGAACCGGCGAAAAAAACGTTGCGGCGTCCGTCGATGAAAGCCAGATCGTGATCGAACGGCAGGACGCGTGGGCAAAGCCGCGGCCGTTTCATTGATCAATCGTTCTGGAGAGTCGACATGAAAATCATCAAACAAATCGGCGCCGCAGCAGTGGTCGTTTCCCTTCTCGCCGGACTCACGGCCTGCGACAACATGACGACGCGTCAACGCGATACGGCCGTTGGCGCTGGTGTTGGCGCCGCGGGTGGGGCCGTGATCGGCGGAAGCGCGTTATCGACGTTGGGGGGCGCGGCAGTAGGCGGGGTTATCGGCAATCAAGTCGGGAAGTAAGCGGGCGATCCACAGTCATCTCATGCGGCAAGCAGCGATGCTTGCCGCCGCTTCGATCGAGGGCTGTTTCAGGATTGATACACGCCGAGGCTTGTTAGCGGACGCGTGACGCGCACGCCGCAACGATCGAGTAAGCTCCTTCTTAACGGACCCTTCCTCGCAATCGCATAGGTAGAGTCCGGCAAGTCGCAAGCAAGGAGCAGCATCATGATTTCCCCGCGCATCATCTTTGGTTACAGGGCAGCGGCCGTTTCGCTTGCTGCCGGATTGCTTCTCGGCGGATGCTACCTGCCGTATCCCGACTACCCCGCTTATTACTATCCGCCGGTTCCCGCTGCCTATACGCAACGTGAGTTCGCGTTACCGGCGCAAGGTGCTTCGGGCGTCAGTGCCGCGAACGCGCCGTCGCAAGCTCAGTACGCAGTGGCCGCGCCGACAGTCGACTACTCGACGATCTATACGAGCACGCCGTATGCGCCGGCCTATCCCTATCCTTACGCGTACGCACCTTATCCCGCTTACGCCGCTTATCCCGCATATGCTGCTTACCCCGGTTATTACGGCTACGGTTATCCGTCGGTGTCGATCGGCTTCGGCTACTGGGGCGGCGGCGGATGTTGCTGGGGACGCGGCTATGGCGGCGGCGGATGGCATGGCGGCGGTGGTGGATGGCACGGCGGTGGCGGCGGATGGCACGGCGGCGGTGGCAGTTGGCAAGGCGGCGGTGGACATGGCGGTGGCGGCCACGGCCATTGAATAAATGAAACCCCACGCTCGAATGCGGCGTCGACGTCGCACTCTGCGCCGCTATTACCGACAAAAGTAACAACTCTGAAACATTTTCCGGCAATGCAGACGCAATTCGCTTGCCTTGCCACTCTGTACGATCGATCACTTTCCTTATCCGACAAGGCCCTGGCGGATTACGCCGGTGCTTTGGCACGATTATCGCTAAATCGTATCCCTACTTATCGGACCGCGCGGGTGTGAGCCCAAGCGTTACCTATCGTTCTCGGGGATTGGACATGATGGCCTTCGCTTTTTTCCTGCTGTGGATGGTCGCATCCCTTGGGCTGCTCGCGCTCTGGGTGTTTCGCCAAGTGCCGGCATCGCGTCTTGATTCCAGCGCGGCACAACGAACAACGGCTACTCCGGCGACCGTCGAGAGCTGATCGCCGCATCCCGCGAAACGCGTGACCAAGCGTCCGAACGGAGCAGATGCGTCACGTCCCTTTCCGCTTCCATCCGGCATCCTTACGCCAATATTCAAGCCTTGACGGGGGCCATCCTCGCCCTATTCTTAGTGAGCGCGTTATGCGGTTGCTTAAAGTCTTCGATACCACTCGAACCAGCAGCGAAGACCGCGGCATCCATCCAAGAATAGAGACACAGGAGACCCGATGTTCCATCAGATCCTCACGCCTATCGCGGGTTCGCTCGCGCTCTCCTTCATCGTTGCCGCGTTGCCTATCATCGTCGTACTCGTCATGCTCGGCTGGGCGCGCCGTCCCGCGTGGCAGGCTTCGCTTGCGGGACTGATCGTCGCGTTGATCATCGCGATGGTAGGCTGGCACTTCCCGGTTGGACTCGCGCTCGACTCCATCGCGGCCGGCGCCGTGTTCGCGCTCTGGCCGGTGATGTGGATCGTGTTCTCCGCGATCCTGCTCTACAACGTCGCGCAACGCTCGGGACGCTTCGAAGCGTTTCGCGTGTGGATGATCGACAACCTGCCGAACGACCGGCGCATCGTGCTCGTGGTCATCGGCTTTTCGTTCGGCGCATTGCTCGAAGGCATCTCGGGCTTCGGCACGCCGATCGCCATCACGAGTTCGCTCTTGATCCTGCTCGGCTTTCCGACGCTCGAAGCGCTCACGTTCACGCTGATCTTCAACACGGCGCCAGTCGCGTTCGGCGCGCTCGGCGTACCGATCACCGTGCTCGGCGCGGTCACGCACTTGCCCACCGATGCGCTCGCCAAGATGGTCGGCCGCCAGTTGCCGTTCTTCGCGTTCTTCCTGCCGTTCTATGTTATCGGTATCTACGCGGGCTTTCGCAACATGCTGCGCGTGTGGCCCGTGCTGCTCGTCTCGGGCGGCGCGTTCGCGTTGACGCAGTATGTCACGTCGAACTACATCAGCTATTCGCTCACCGATGTCCTCTCCTCGCTCGTCTCGCTGATCCTCACCATAGCGTTCCTGCGCGTCTGGAAGCCCGCGCCCGACGAACGCTTCGCGGTGAACGTCGATCGCCTTGCCAACGCGCGCGGCAACGTCTCGGCCGCTCAGGGATGGATGCCGTGGATCGTCGTCTCGGTCGTGGTGATCGTCTGGACGGTAGCCAAGATCTTCCTCATCGGCGACGTGAAGGTCCCGTGGCCGGGGCTCGACAAGGCGGTCTACATCACGCTCTACAATCAGCCCTACGGCGCGATCTGGGACTTCCAGCCGCTCGCCACCGGCACGGCGATTCTCGTGGCGGCCATCATCACCGCGCTCCTGGTAAAGCTGCCGGCAAGCGAGTTCGGCCACGCTATCGTCGATACCTGGGTGCAAACGCGCATTGCCATCTTCACGGTGGCGACCATCGTCGGGCTCGCGTATCTCATGAACTACTCGGGCATGAACTACACGCTCGGACTCGGGGTGGCCTCGGTCGGGCCGTTCTTCCCGCTCGTGTCGGCCTTTCTCGGCTGGGTGGCGGTGTTTCTCTCAGGCAGCGATACCTCTGGCAACGCGCTCTTCGGCAACCTTCAGGTGGTCGCCGCTCATCAACTCAATCTCAATCCTGTGCTGATGGCCGCGACCAATTCGTCCGGCGGCGTGATGGGCAAGATGATCTCGCCGCAAAACATTTCGACGGGCGTCGCCACGACCGAACTCAAGGGCAAGGAAGGACTCGTCTTCGCGCGCACCTTCAAGCATTCGATTCTGCTCACCATCATTCTCGGCATTCTCGTGTGGCTGCAGCAGAACGTGTTGACGTGGATGATTCCGCCACATTGATTGTTCCTTGCGGTCTCATCGGCGCGATGACCAGCGGCGCGCGGCGCGGTGCTAACATGCGCGGACTTTTCCTTGGAACACTGAAGTCCGCATCGTCATGTCACCCGTCAATTTGTTGCAACTCGTCTGTCTCGCCGCGCTCTGGGGCGCGTCGTTTCTCTTTATCCGCGTGGGCGTCGCCGAGTTCGGCGTCGCGCCGCTCATGGCCTTGCGCGTCGGCATCGGCGCCGTGTTTCTCGTCGCCATGCTGCTCGGCCGCCGCCAGTTTTCGAGCAGTCTCGCGATCATGCGCAAGCGTGCGCTACCGCTACTCATCGTCGGCATTCTCAATTCGGCCGCGCCGTTCTGCCTCTTCGCTTATGCGGAGCTGACGCTTTCGGCTGGCGCCACATCCGTCATCAATGCGACGACGCCGCTGTGGGGCGCGCTCGTCGCCTATCTCTGGCTGAAGGACCGGCTCACGACCTTGCGCACTATCGGTACGGCGATCGGTTTCGCGGGGGTGCTGCTGCTCGTGTGGAATCAGATAGAGGGCTCGGCGGGATCGGGCGCGGCGGGCGTGTTGGCGGCGGCCGCGGCGCTCGCGGCATCGGCGCTATATGGTGTTGCGGGCAACTTCGCGAAAAAGTATCTGATGGACGTCGATGCCATGACCAACGCCGCGGGCAGCATGATCGGCGCGACGCTCGTGCTCGCGCCTATCGCCTTCGTCACGTGGCCCGCCGCGCCGGTCTCCGCGCCTGCATGGGCGGCGGTGCTCGCGCTGGGCGTGGGTTGCACGGGTATCGCGTACTTCATCTACTACCATCTGGTCGCGGTCGTCGGTCCCGCGCGCGCGATGACCGTCACTTTCGTCATTCCGCTCTTCGGCATTCTGTGGGGCGCGTTGTTTCTGCATGAGCGGGTGTCGCTCGTCATGCTCGAAGGCTGTGCCGTCGTCCTTGCGGGCACCGCGCTCGCCACCGGCGCGATCAAGCGCCTGCCGTTTTCAGGACGCCGCAAGCTCGTAGGCTGAACTAGACTGCAAACAGCGCAGCCGCTGCCGCAGTGCGAGATTCATCGAATTGTTCGGATGCGCGTTGCATTTCGTGCAACGCGCCGGCATGCGCATCCATGCGTTTCCTGGAGCAGACCATGCACGACTTTTTCGCGAAGGCCAGGCACGAATTGATGAAGATGCTGCCGCCCACCTTGTTCTTCTTCGTCGTGCTGCACGTGGTGATGGTCGTGCACGCGCTCATGGTGAAAGGCGCCGGCCTGTCGATTCCCGCGTCGGCATCCGTGCTCGTCGCCTCGCTCATTCTCGGCAAGGCGGTTCTACTCGCCGACATGCTGCCGTTCATCAATCGCTATCCCGAGCGCCCGCTCATCTGGAATGCGGGATGGAAAACCGTCATTTACACGCTCGTCGCGCTGGTGCTCCATTACCTGGAGCGCTTGTTCGAGTTCTGGAAAGAGACGCATAGTCTTGCGGCCGCGCACCAGGACTTGCTGGACCATCTGAACTGGCCGCAATTCTGGGCCGTGCAGATTCTGCTCGTCACGCTCGTCTTCAACTATTGCGTCTTCGCGGAACTCGCGCGCGTGCTCGGACGCGGCAGGCTTAAGACGATCATGCTCGGGCCGCTCGATGTATCTACCGCGGAGCAGCACGGCTGACGCGCCGCTTCAACTCTCGCTCGAATCCCGCTTGAACTCCCGCTTCAGTCGCCGTGCACCGGCCCGCGCCCGGCCTTGATCGCCCCGCGCCTGACCTTGCCTTCGACGCGCCGCACTTGCGAACCGCGCGTTGGCTTGGTCGCGATGCGCTTGCGGCGCACGATGCTCACGCTGCGAATCAGCTCGTCGAGCCGCGCGAGCGCCGCCGCGCGATTCATGTCCTGCGTCCGATATTCCTGCGCCTTGATGACGACCACGCCATCGCGCGTCACGCGGCTATCCGACAGCGCGAGCAGCCGCGCCTTGATGTGCTCCGGCAACGACGATGCGCGGATGTCGAAGCGCAGATGAATGGCGCTCGATACCTTATTGACGTTCTGCCCGCCCGCACCCTGCGCGCGCACGGCCGTCAGCTCGATCTCGTGCGGCGGCACGGCGATGCTGTCGCTCATCGGTGGGCTCCCTTGAAGATGTGTTCGGCGCTTTTCACGTGAGCATAACAAAGGCCGCGAGGCGCCGAAAAGCTGGCCATTCGGACGAGTTCCGAACGTAGCGCAAGTGAGTTATAAGTGCATGACAAGTGCGATAGACTCAACCCGCCTGACCGCCTGGGTCCGGAGCGTGCTTCGCCCGTGGTCATAACGAGCGTCAAACCAGGAAGTCGATGCGCTATTCGTTCGAAATCAGGAAGTTCATTTACAGCCAGTATTTCTTCGGCGGCTTGCGGATCGCTCTGGGCGTGTCCCTGCCCGCCGTGCTCATGCTCATTGTGTTTCACAATCGCGAGCTGGGCTTCACCATCGCGACGGGCGCGCTTGGCGCGTGTGTCGTCGACATGCCGGGTCCGCTCAAATACAAGCACAACGAGATGCTCGCGTGCACGGTGATCGGCTTCTTCTCGGCGCTCGCCACGGGCATTGCGACGGCGCATCCGTTGACGCTATGGCTCACGGTCGTGCCGCTCACCTTCGTGCTCTCGCTGATCGTCGTCTATGGCAACCGCTGGCCGCAGATCAGCTTCGCCACGCTCTTCATGATGGTCGTCACGCTCGAAGAGCACTTCACGCCGATGCAGGCGCTCGTCAACGCGTCGTGGATCTTGCTGGGCGGCCTCTGGTACACGTACTGGGCCACGCTCGTGAGCCGGCTGCTCGTGTATCGCATCGAACAGCAGGCGCTGGCGCAGAGCATCTTCAGTTGCGCGGAGTATTTGCAGGCGCGCGCCGAGTTTTACGACAACGACGCCGATCTCGACGAATGCTACCGAAAGCTCATCGAAAAGCAGATTGCGGCGGTGGAGCAACAGGAAGCCGCGCGCGACATCGTGCTGCGCAATCTGCCGAAAGTAAAAAGCCGCAAGCTCGACGCGCGGCGCGCGCGGCTTTTCAATCTGTTCATCAACGTGGTGGATTTGCACGAGTTCTTCGTCGGCGCGCATACGGACTATCCGCTCGTGCGCAAGACGTTCGCGGGCTCGGACGTGCTGATCTTTTATCGCGACCTGATGCGCAAGGCGAGCGCGGATCTCGAGGAAATCGGCTTGGCCGTATTGCAGAACAGTTCCGCGCCCAGGCAGATCAGCATGAAGGCGGAGCTGCGCGCTATCGAGTACGAACTCGAACTCATGCGCAAGCACGGCATGCCCGAGAAGAACGCCGAAGCCTACGCGGCCGCGGCGGCGGTGTTCCGCCGTTTGTGGAGCGCCACGCGCCTGATCGACAAGATGCGCCGCCGCACGCGCGATGACGCGAGCCTGATCGAAACCGAAGTGCAGATCGACCATGCGTTGTCGCGTTTCATATCGAGCCGGCGCGTGCCGTTCATGCAGATTTTCTCGAATCTCACGATGGCCTCGCCGAGCTTCCGGCACGCGCTTCGGGTCACGATCGCGGTGGGCATCGGCTTTTGGCTGGGACGGCTCTTGCCGCTCACGAACGCGTACTGGATCGTGATGACCACGGTCATCATTCTGAAGCCTGGCTATTCGCTCACGAAGCAGCGCAACACGCAGCGGATCATCGGCACGGCGATAGGCTGCGCGCTGACCATCGCGCTGATTCTGCTCGTGAAGGAGCCGCACATTCTGCTCATCGTGATGTTCGCGTCGATGGTGATGAGCTACAGCCTGCTGCTCTTCAACTATGCGGCGAGCGTGGTGTTCACGTCGTCGTATGTGCTCTTGATGTTTCATCTGCTCGCGCCGGGAAGCATGCGGCTGATCGGCGAACGGGCTATCGATACGGTGGTTGGTTGCGCGATTGCAATCGCGGCGAGCCATCTGTTCCCGTATTGGGAATATCGGCTGATGGGCAAGCTCGTGAAGGATCTGCTTGGCGCGACGCGCAATTATCTCGAGGCGAGTTGGTGGTGGAAGGCCAAGAGCGCGAGCGCGGGGCAAGCGGAGAGTAAAGCGCGTGGCGGTGCGGGTGCGGGTGCGGGTGCGGGTGCGGGTGCGGGTGCGGGTGCGGGTGCGGGTGCGGGTGCGGGTGCGGGTGCGGGTGCGGGTGCGGGTGCGGGTGCGGGTGCGGGTGCGGGTGCGGGTGCAAACACGCGCACGCAAGATTCGATTGCACCGGCCGCCGTCGCCACGGCCACCGCGACACAGACGCTAGACGACGCCGCCGTATCGAGCATCGTGATCGCGAAAGAAGCCGCCAACGAATCCACCGTCGACACTCCCGCGCTCGATCCGAATCTCGTGACGGCATCGGCGGTACGTGCCGCGAGCGCAACGGCGGAAAAGCTGTCGTCGGTGAGCATCGGCGAGAGCACGGCGGCGACCACCAGCAAGGGCGCATCGGCTGCCGCGACCGTCGCCGCCACCGCGCTGGACCGCGACTTCCGCTACCGGCTCGCGCGCAAGAACGTGCACATTGCGTTCGCCAATCTCGCGCAAGCGTTCCAGCGAATGATGCTGGAGCCCAAGGCGCAGCAAAAATACGTCGCCGAACTCAACGATCTGCTCGTGCAAAGTCACGTGCTCGCGTCGCAGATCACGGCAGCGGCGCCGCTTCTGCAAACGATCAACGAAGCCGAAGGTCAGGCGTTCGAGCCGTTGCAACGGACTTTCGGAATCGTGCGCGACAATCTGTCCGATGCACAGGGCGCGCTGCCGGAGCCCGCGCGCGAAGAAGCGACATCGGCGAATGCGGACGACATCAAGGAACTGCGCCGTGAACTCGACGCCATGGTCACGAACGCCGAACGCACGCAGGCGTTGCCCGCCGATGCGCTTCACGATCTCAAACTGCTTGCGCATCAATGCAAGCAGATGCTTACGGCGTCCGCGCTGATCAGCAAGGATGCGGCGCAGATTCGCTTGCCGGTTTGAGGGGCTCGGCTACTGCGACGCTCCGATCGCCGGCACGGCCGGCCGCGCATCGCTCGCTGGCGAAGGCGTCGCGTTCTGTTGATCGAAGTCGCGCTTCTCGCGAATCGCGTTATACGCGAGCGTGCCGATCACGAGCAACACCACGACGACGATGAACGCGCCGACGCCGAATGTCGGATTCTTCTTCTTGGGCGCGCCGTTGCGGGTACTGTCCGGGCGGCGGTCGTTGCGGTCATCGGTCATGGCGGATGTTGCGTCTCCTGGCGCGTTTCGTCATCAACCCGTGATAGTACCCGCACTGGTTTTCAGTTGCGTTGCGCCGACCGTTCCTCGATCTGCCGCATGTCCGCGCGCGCCGTTTCGGAAGACGGCCAAGCACCGCGAAATTCTTTGCTGCACGGTCCCGCTTGAGGGGCACCGCGTCACCGGCCATACTTCCTTCGATTCCATGCGCGTCTGATTCCGGCCGGGGCAGTAAGGGCTAGACCGGAATACCTAGTGACTGGACGCGTTACGCCGCCCTCCACGGGCGGCTTTTTTTTGGCGAATCGATCATGCCGCGCCTTCTACAGGCAGGCGCTTGGTGCGGACTGAAGTGGCATGGCGCGGGCAAGCGCCAACCGCCATCTGAAAACGAGTCACGCCTCAGGATTCGAGCGTGGGACGCACCGGCAATGCGGTCGAATACTTGATCTGCTCCATCGCGAAGCTCGAACTGACATCGTAGAGCGGCACGGCGCGAATGAGCTGCTTATAGACGCGGTCGTAATCGTCGATATCGGATACCACCACGCGCAGCAGATAGTCCGTCTCGCCACTCATCCGATACACCTCCACGACTTCCGGAATGTCGCGCACGGCGCGCGTGAAGTCCTCGGCCCAGATCTGCGTATGCTGATTCGTGCGTACCGCGACAAACACCGTGGTGCCGACACCCAGCTTCTTCGGATCGCATAGCGCCACCTGTGCGCGGATCACGCCGGTTTCCTTCAAGCGCTGCACGCGCTTCCAGCACGGTGTTTGCGAAAGATTCACGCGCTGCGCAAGCTCGGCGATAGGCATCGTCACGTCGGTCTGCAGCAATTCCAGCAGCTTGCGATCGATAAGGTCCATTCCCACAGCGCACCCCCGATAGGAAATTATTCTATTTTTGGTTCTTCGAGCAGAATTATATGGAAACTAATTCTGGGCGCAAGCCGGTATAAATGTTGTTCGCGAAACACAACGAAAACCGGTGCCGTCATCATGAAATTCGAAGCGTTCAGCCGCCTTTCGCGGCCTCGGGATCAAGCGCCGGCGTCGCTACGCGGCGGTTCGGCGCTAAACCGGCTCTGCGATGAAATCGATGCCGCCTTCCATTCCGCCGATGCCTTGTCGTTCGGATGGCGCGTGCGTGCGGCTCTGCGGCGCGCTTCGTCCGATACGAGCCTGCTGCGTCTCGATCAGCGTGAGAGCGGCGCGCGCGGCTATCGCCGTCATCTGCTGGCGGCCGATCCGCTTGCCCGCTACGCCATCGCCGCGCTCGTCTGGGAGCCGGGACAGGCGAGTCCGGTGCACGGTCATCGAACGTGGTGCGGCTATGCGGTGATCGACGGGACGCTTGAAGAGACGCTTTATCGCTGGGACGCGCCTTCGGCATCAGCCATCGAAACGCGGCATCATGCGCGCGAGGCCGGCGACGTCTCCTTCGTGCAGGCGGGCCGAGGCGCGATTCACCGCCTGGGAAATCCCGCCGATGCCACCGCGCGCGCGATCTCGCTGCATATCTACGGCGTCGCGGGCGACGAGATTGCCACGCACGTGAACGACTTGCTTGCGGCCTGACGACGAGTTCGTCTCAACCCTTGCCTGGCTCCGCCGTGGGAATCTGCGGCGGAATTTGCACCGACTGGTCCGTCGGCGGCGGCGCGGGACGCGGTTCGTGCGAGACATCGCGGGCCTTCGAGGGATCGGCATCCACCAATTCCTCGTCTTCGAGCAGCCGCTCCTCGCCCGTCCAGATGCGCTGCGCGCGGCCATCGGCGTGCGGCTCGAACGCGGCATGCAGGTCGGTGCGGCTCATCTGCACATGCATCCGCGGCACGGGAATCTCGATGCCCGCCTCGTCCATCCGCCGCTTGATGCGCAGATTGAACGCCCGCGCCACACTCCATTGCTGCAGCGGCCGCGTCTTGATCTGCCCTTTTACGACCATCCAGTTCGGATCGAAACGGTCCAGTCCCCAGACCTCCACCGGACCCAGCATCTCGCGCCGATAGCGCAGATCGTCCATCAGCTCGACTCCGACTTCGCGAATCATTTGCGTGATTTCGTCGACATCCGCCGAAAACGGCATGCGCACTTCGAACACGGCGTAGGCGAAGTCGCGCGACAGGTTCTTCACCGTCTTGATCTGCGAGAAGGGAATCGCGTGGATTGCGCCCTGGCCGTCGCGCAGGCGCACGGTGCGGATCGTCAGACTTTCGACGATACCCGCGTGGCCGCCTTCCACCTCGATCGAATCGCCGACGGAAATGGTGTCCTCGATGATGATGAAAAGCCCCGTGATCAGATCCGCGACCAGCGATTGCGCGCCGAAGCCGACCGCGAGCCCGATCACGCCCGCGCCCGCCAGCAAGGGCGTGACGTTCAGGCCGAGATTGGCCGCGGTGACGATGCCCGCGATCATCAGCAGCACGACGAACACGACGTTGCGCACGAGCGGCAGCATGGTGCGCGCGCGCATGCTCGGGCCGCGCGTGCCGCGCCGCGTGGAATCGGGCCGCAACGTCTCCTGGATGGCGGTATCGATCAGGATCCACACCAGCCAGACTATGAAAAACGTCAGCACGATCATGGCGAACGCGCGCGTGATGCCGCGCGCCGCGACGCTCTCCTCGGCCATGTGTGCGAGCGAAAAACCCCAGAAGCGCGACGACAGTTCGAGGAATACGAGCCACACGCCGGTCACGATCATCGTGCCGACGAACTTTACGAGCCGCCGCACGTAAGCCGACTGGCGGCGTGGCTTCTGCGACTTCGGCCGCGTGATGCGGATCACGATCGCCGACAGGAAGAACGCGACGACGAGCAGTCCGGCGGTCGCAATCGCCATCTGCAACACGTTCTCTGATGTACCGATGCCCGCGAGCGTCGCGACCACCGACGCCGACGCCAGCAGCAGCAACGGCACCTGCCACAACGAAGCGACCACTTCGAAGGTCTCGGTCGCGGCCTTGCGCGTGTTGCGCTGCTCGTAGGTGCGGCTGCGGATCAGATGCGCGACCGGCCGCTGGAACGCCAGCGCGAAATACGCGGTAAGCGCCGCCGCGCCCATGTTCGCGAAGGTCGAGATCAGGGCGGACAGATTGGTGCCGAGTTGCTGCGCGACGTCGTAGTTGGCGGCCGCGTCGCCGAGCGCACCGAACGTGCCGATCAGGAACAGGAGCCGCCGCGCGCGGATGATCAGCACGTTCACCGCCACGCGCCGGTGCGCCGAGCCGAACAGCGAAAACATGATGAGGCAGATCGCCGAGAACACCGCGCCCGCCACGATGGCGTAGGCCGTGACCATCGCGAGCGTGCGGCCGAGCGAAAGCGGCATCATGCGCACGAAGGCCAGCGCGACGAGGAACGCGAACAAATAAGGCGCGACGCGACGCAGCGCGAAGAGCAGCAATTCGCGCGTGGTCGGGTTGGAATGCAGTCCGGCCTGGATGCCGTAACGCGCGTGGACCTGCCGCTGCACATAGACGAGGACGAACGCGCACGCGCCCCAGCCGACGAGCATCGCGAAGTAATTGAAGAGCGTGCGGCCGAACGGCTCGCGGCTCTGGCTCGTGACGATGGTGAAGAGTTCGTTGCCGGCCGCGTTGAAGCGCCCGCCCCAGTACGCGATCGGCGTTTTGCCGCGCTTCACGTCGGCTTCGATGTTCGTGAGCGCCGATGCTATCGCGCCCAGCAAGCCCGCGTTCTGCGCCATGCTCGCCACGACCGACGATGCCGTCGACGGCGTGGCCGCGGGCGCGCTTGCGCCTGACGCAGCGGCTGAATCGACCGCGCCCGATGCCGCGCCAGCCGTCTCGGCCGCGCGCTTGGCTTCGCGCAGTTTCTTCAGTTGCGCGACGAGCGCGCCGCGCTGTCGATCGCTGTCGAGCGTCGAGATGACCGTATCGAGCGAGCGCACCATGTCGGCATCCGATACGGCCGGGTCCGTCACGCCGGAAGCCGCATCGGGAGCGGATGCGGGTGCGGCGGGCTTGATCAGTTCCTCGAACGAAGGCAGCGTGAGCGCCGGAGCCGCGAACGCGGCGGGCGTAAAAAGCGCAAGCGCGGCCATCCAAAATATCGCGACGATCGCCAGCGCGCCGTCATGCGCGAGCTTGCGTGACTTCATAACTGTCTCGATTTCCGAAAGACCGCCAGTTTAGCGGCTGCGGTGAAGGCATCGGCCGAATCGGACGTAACGGAATGTTAAGTCGACGCCGGCTGCTTACTTGTCCATTTCCGTGCGGGCGCCGCTCGTGTCGGTGGTCGGGCTCGCGCCCGAAGTGTCCGACGTACCCGCGTTACCCGCCGTGCCCGATGCGCTTCCGTCCTTCGACCAGTCCTGCAACTTGCGGCCCGCGTTCTGCAAACCGGCGCCCGTCGCGCTGGCCGCGTCGGTGATGGCGGCGTTGGTCGCGCTCGCCGCGTTCTGCAGATTCGCACGCGCCGTCGCCGCGACGCTGCTCGCGGAGATGTCGGGCATCGAGCCGGCGTTGTCGATGTTCTGCTGAGCTGTCTGTTTGGCGGAATCGACCTTCTGGCCGACGTAACTCGCCGCCTGATCGAACTTTTGCTGGGTCTGGCTCGCGAGGTTGTTGAGCGCGCCCGCCGCCTGTCCTGCCGATGCATCGTGCTTTTCGCACGCGGCAAGTACACCGAGCGCGGCGAGCGCGATCCCGATTCGGGTCATGGGCGAAGTCTGCATGGTCGTTCCTTCCAGATGTGGTGCCTGAGTGCTGCATGAATCTCGATGCGAAGTCCGCACGCCTGAGCGCGATTTGTTCCTCTTGGAAATGGCGCTCATCATACGCTGACCCTGGATGGCAACGTTTTGAGCGCATTTTGCCTAAGCGCGAAAGCTCGAATTGGCACTTGGAAAAGAAGCGTTTTGTAAAGCTTGCATCACGAGGGAACCTTGGGAAACCCTTACCAGCTCTTCTCGGCTTTGCCTAACTTTTGAACACCCTCTAACTCCCTGCGAATGTAATAGAGTTTTCCCTCTACATTTAGGACACTTCTGGTTTTGAGAGGCATGGGACTCGCATATATTCACCGCCAGTCCACATCTCTTCGCGCCAACGTTGCCCCCATGCTTTATATGAATTTCGTCGTGGCCCTCTTCGCCGGGGTCCTGATTTTCGAGCCTTTCACCCGTCCTCCTGTTTCCCGCTTCACCACGCACCAGATGCGCCGCAGTCTGGCCAAGCGCGCCTACTATCAAGCGGCGGCGGCATTTTTCGCGGCGCTTTTGATCGCCACCAGTCAGCCAGCGCCCGAACGCATTTCGCCGGTATTCGTTTTGAGCGTCGCGTTGCTTTTGTTACTTGCGAGCGTGTACTGGATCATGCGCGGCAAGCGCCTGCTTCGGCAGCGCCGTGTGTTCAACGAATTCGATTGAATCGACTCACCGGCGGCGCATCGCGCGCCGCTATCGGTCCACGCGCCCGGCCTTCGAGAGCGCGCCTCGCCCTCTTCCAGCGTCTCCGCAACCCTTCGCGCCGAAGCAAACTTGCTTCCAGTCCGACGCCATTTCTGCTTTCAGCGTATATTCAGTGCGTTTGTTACCGCAAACATAGGGCGAAAAAAAAGGCGCTATGTTTCCATAGCGCCTTAAAAGTTCTAGCCATTCCGAGGGCCGTGCTAGAACCTGAGAGCCGGTCATTCAAGCGGGGAGCGGAAAGCAACTGTGCACGTCGCCCCACCAGTTTCGAAATTCGGTTCCATTTTTTATGGGATTGCTGCCCAAGTCAAGCAAAATCTCCGGCGCAGAACTTCTGCCCAAGGTAATCTTTGCAAACCCCTATCAAGAGAAATGTTTCATTCCGTCTGCTGCTTATCGATGAGAGGCTTGCACCGCTTGCAAGTTTAAGTGGCATCCGGGTTATTTAGCGTCAGTCCGCATCCGAAACTACGTTTCAGAAAATAAGAATGCACACATTAAAAAGCCGGCTACCAGACCGGGAAAAACCGAGAGAAAGAGAGGGCGAAGAAGTCACGGCGCTTGCGCGCGGTCTGGACGTTCTACGCCGTATCGCTGCCGCCGATGCCCCTGTCAGCAACCGAGAGCTGACCGAATGGACCGGCATTCCCAAACCTACCGTGTCGCGTATCACAGCAACGCTCGTCGGCGCAGGCCTGCTGCTGCGGCTGCCCGACAGCGAGCGTTTCGTGCTGACCGCCTCTGTTCTGGAATTCAGCAACGGATTCTTACGCAATTTCGATATTCGTGCTCGTGCGCGCCCCTACCTCATCGCGCTCGCCGAGGAAACCAGCCTGTCGGTGCATCTGGCGGTGCGGGACCGGTTGGAAATGGTCGTTATCGATGCCATCCGTCCGCGTTCGGCCGTGCTCGTCTCACGTCTCGAAGTGGGCGGAAGGATGGACCTGACCCGTACCGCCGTGGGGCGCGCGTACTTGTCCGTGCTGTCGCAGGCGGATCGCGAAACGCTCATCGGTAGTCTGCAGATCGCATCCGGCGACGACTGGCCGCTCATCGCGATGGGACTTCGGCACGGTATCGAAGACACGCATCGCAATGGCTTCGCGGTTTCGATCGGCGAATGGCATCTGGGGCTCAACGCGGTCGCGGCGGGCTTCATCGGTCCGTCGGAAGAGCGTTACTCCGTGAACTGCGGCGGCGCGGCACATCAGTGTCCCGAAGAGACGCTCATCGAAACAGTCGCGCCCGCGCTGTTGCGCTGCGTGAGCCAGATCGCGCACGAGATCGGCGGCACGTCCGGCGCCGCATCGGCGGCCATCGCGATGGCTGCCTCTACGGACTTGCGCGCCACCGAGTAGACTTGACACCCCTGACGTATTGGCCGGCCGACCCATCGACGGGTTCGGCCGGCCTGCGCTCGCATCGTGCGAAAGCCATGTCAGGCCGCGTGTAACACTCGTAATCAGCCGAAAGAAAGGTAGGTGGACGGGCCTCGATGCGGGACGTAGCATCATGCTTCGCACGACCGCGCGGCGTTGGTGCGGCTTGTATGCGTCGTGTCTCTTCGTTGCGGTTTCGTCATGCGCGGCAGCGCTTCGAACGCGTCGCGAAAAAGCTTCATGTGCTCATCGCCCGCTTTCAGGTCCTCGCCTCGATGCGACTTGCAGATTGCGCTGTCCTGCCTGGCGTTCGCGCGCCGCCTTGGGCGCTCCAACGAATCACTTGAAATACCAGCCACAGAACCGATGGACGACCAAAAGAATTCTCCCGGACAACCGCAGAAACCGTCCAACTCGCCTGATCGACCTGCCACGACCACGCTCGGGGAACGCCCGCCAAGGCGGCGCAAGCTCGTCCCGCTCGTGATCGCTTTGCTGATTGTCGCGGGAGCCGTCGCCTGGTGGCATCCTTGGAGCCGCAACAGTGCCTCGGGTCAACCACAGGATGCACGTCAGGGCGGCGGCCGTCGTGGCGGCAGCGCGAACGCGATGAATCAGCCGCAGCCCGTGCACGTCGCGACCGTCGTGCAAGGCGAGATGCCGGTGGTCATCAATTCGCTCGGCACGGTCACGCCGCTTGCCAACGTCACGGTCAAGACGCAGCTCAATGGCACGCTGATGGACGTGGCCTTCAAGGAAGGCCAGATGGTCAAAAAGGGCGACGTGCTCGCGCAGATCGACCCGCGTCCTTATGAGATTTCGCTGCGTAACGCCGAAGGCACGCTGGCGCGGGATCAGGCGCTGTTGCAGACCGCGAGGCTCGACTTGCAGCGTTATCAGACGCTGCTCTCGCAAGACTCCATCGCCAAGCAACAGGTCGACACTCAAGGCTCGCTCGTCAAGCAGTATGAAGGCGCGGTCAAGTCGGACATGGCCAACGTCGATACCTACAAGCTCGATCTCACCTACGCGCGCATCACGGCGCCCGTGTCGGGACGCGTCGGCCTGCGTCAGGTCGATCCCGGCAATTACGTGACGACGGGCGACACCAACGGCGTCGTGGTCATCACGCAATTGCAGCCGATCAGCGTGATCTTCACCACCTCGGAAGACAACCTTGCCGCCATCCTGAAGCCGCTGCACGCGGGCACGAAGATGTCGGTGACGGCATATGACCGCGCCAATACGGTTGCGCTCGAATCGGGCTATCTGGAAACCCTCGACAACCAGATCGACACCACCACCGGCACCGTCAAGCTGCGCGCGACCTTCGACAACAAAGGACTCGGGCTCTTTCCGAACCAGTTCGTGAACACGAAGCTGCTCGTCGATGTCATCAAGGACGCGCTTATCGTTCCGACTTCGGCGGTGCTGAACGGCTCATCGGGATCGTTCGTGTATGTCGTCAAGCCGGACAATACGGTGACGGTGCGCAACGTGAAAACCGGTCCCGTCGATGGCGAGCGCACCAGCATCAAAACCGGTCTGCAGGCCGGCGAGCGCGTGGTGATCGACGGCTCCGACCGGCTCAAGGAAGGCGCGAAGATCACGATTCCGGCGGACAAGGCCAAGGGTGCTTCGGGCGCATCCGGCGCTTCAGGTGCATCGGCGGCGGCTGCCGCGTCGGCAGCTTCGGGTGCGCGGCATGGCGGGCATCGTCGTCAGCAACCGCAGCAGTGACAGTTAAGCCAAGAGCAACCAGAGCCGCATGAATCCATCTCGCCTTTTTATCCTGCGTCCGGTCGGCACGGCGCTTCTGATGGCGGCGATCATGCTGGTCGGCCTCGTCGCGCTACGTTTTCTGCCGCTGTCGGCGCTGCCCGCGGTCGACTATCCGACCATCCAGGTGCAGACGTTTTACCCCGGCGCGTCGCCGGATGTGATGACCTCCAGCGTCACCGCGCCGCTCGAAAAGCAGTTCGGGCAGATGGCGAGCCTGAACCAGATGTCGTCGCAGAGTTCGGCGGGCGCGTCGGTCATTACCTTGCAGTTCAGTCTGGATTTGCCGCTCGATATCGCCGAGCAGGAAGTTCAGGCCGCCATCAACGCGGCGGGTAATCTGCTGCCGTCCGACCTGCCCGCCCCGCCGATCTACGCGAAAGTGAACCCCGCCGACGCGCCGATCATCACGCTCGCGATCAGTTCCAAGACACTGCCGCTCACCAAGGTCCAGGATCTCGCCGACACGCGCCTCGCGCAGAAGATTTCGCAAGTCGCGGGCGTGGGTCTCGTGTCGATCAGCGGCGGCAACCGCCCCGCCGTGCGCATTCAGGCGAACACACGAGCGCTGGCCTCGTACGGGCTGAATATCGACGACTTGCGCACGACTATCGCCAACCTCAACGTCAATACGCCGAAGGGCAATTTCGACGGCCCGTCGCGCAACTACACCATCAATGCGAACGACCAGTTGACCGATGCAAGTGCGTACCAAAGCGCGGTGGTCGCATACAAGAACGGCCGGCCGGTCATGCTCACCGATGTCGCCACGGTCGTCGAAGGTCCGGAGAATACCAAGCTCGGCGCGTGGGTCGACGCGACGCCCGCCATCATCCTCAACGTGCAGCGTCAGCCGGGCGCGAACGTCATTCAAGTGGTGGACGGCATCAAGAAGCTGCTGCCAGGCTTGCAGCAATCGCTGCCGGCGGCGCTGGACGTGCGCATCGTCACGGACCGCACCACGACCATCCGCGCGTCGGTGCGCGACGTGCAGTTCGAACTCGCGCTCTCCGTCGTGCTGGTCGTGCTGGTAATTTATCTGTTTCTCGCCAACGTCTACGCCACCATCATCCCGAGTCTTTCCGTGCCGCTGTCGTTGGTCGGCACGCTCGCGATCATGTACCTGTGCGGCTTTTCACTCGACAATCTTTCGCTGATGGCGCTGACCATCGCGACAGGCTTCGTCGTCGACGACGCCATCGTCATGATCGAAAACATCGCGCGCTATGTCGAGGAAGGCGACCCGCCGCTCCAGGCAGCGTTGAAAGGCTCGAAGCAGATCGGCTTTACCATCATTTCGCTGACGGTTTCACTAATCGCGGTGCTTATCCCGCTGCTCTTCATGGGCGATGTGGTTGGCCGTCTGTTCCACGAGTTCGCGATCACGCTTGCCGTGACCATCGTTATCTCGGCTATCGTCTCGCTCACGCTCGTGCCGATGATGTGCGCAAAACTCCTGCGCCACACGCCGCCCAAAGACAGCAAGCGCTTCGAGGCGCGCGCCCACAAGTTCATCGACTACGTGATCGGCCGCTACGCCGTCGCGCTCGAATGGGTGCTGGAGCGGCAAGCCGCGACGCTCGTCGTCGCCCTGCTGACGCTCGTTTTGACCGCCGTGCTGTACATCTTCATTCCGAAGGGCTTCTTTCCCACGCAGGACACCGGCGTGATCCAGGCGATCACGCAAGCGCCGCAGGCCGCGTCGTATCAGGCCGTGGCCGAGCAGCAGCAGGCGCTCGCGCAAAAGATTCTGCAGAACCCGGATGTCGAAAGCCTGACTTCGTTCATCGGCGTGGACGGCACCAACATCACGCTGAACAGCGGGCGCATGCTCATCAACCTGAAGCCGCGCGACGACCGCAGCAACACGTCGAGCGACGTGATCCGTTCCATTCAGAGCGACGTCGCGGACATTCCCGGCATCAAGCTGTATATGCAGCCGGTGCAGGACTTGACGATCGATTCCACCGTCAGTCCGACGCAATATCAGTTCATGCTGACCGACCCGAACCCGTCCGAGTTCGCGGAATGGGTGCCGAAGCTCGTCGAGCGGCTGCAACATACGTCCATTCTCACGGATGTGGCGACCGACCTGCAGCAAAACGGCCAGTCGGTGTATATCGAAATCGACCGGCCGACGGCGGCGCGCTTCGGCATCACGCCCGCGACGGTGGACAACGCGCTTTACGACGCCTTCGGCCAGCGCATCATTTCGACCATCTTCACGCAGTCGAACCAGTATCGCGTGATCCTCGAATCGGAGCCTTCGGACGCGCACTACAGCGAGATCCTGAACGGCATCTATCTGCCGTCGTCCACTTCGACGACGGGGCAGGTGCCGCTCAACACCATCGCCAAGTTCCACGAGCGCGCGGCGCCGTTGCTCGTCACGCATCTGGGCCAATTCCCGGCGACGACCGTTTCCTTCAACCTGGCCAAGGGCGAATCGCTTGGGGCGGCGATCAAGGCCATCGAGCAGGCGAAGAACGACATCGGTCTGCCCGCGTCGTTCCAGATTCGCTTTCAGGGCGCGGCGCTCGCGTTCCAGGCTTCGCTTTCGAACGAACTGTTCCTGATCCTCGCGGCCATCGTCACGATGTATATCGTGCTCGGCGTGCTGTACGAGAGCTTCATCCACCCGATCACCATTCTCTCGACGCTGCCGTCCGCAGGCGTCGGCGCGCTGCTTTCGCTGATGGTCACCGGGCACGATCTGGACATCATCGGCATCATCGGCATCGTGCTCTTGATCGGTATCGTGAAGAAGAACGCCATCATGATGATCGACTTCGCGCTCGAAGCCGAGCGCGATCAAGGCAAGTCGCCGCGCGACGCGATCTTCCAGGCGTGTCTGCTGCGCTTTCGCCCGATTCTCATGACGACGATGGCCGCGCTTCTCGGCGCGCTGCCGCTCATGATCGGCTGGGGCGCGGGTTCGGAGCTGCGGCATCCGCTCGGTATCGCGATTGTCGGCGGTCTGATCGTCTCGCAGTTGCTCACGCTCTTCACCACGCCCGTGATCTATCTGGCCTTCGATTCGCTCGGCCGCCGGTTGCGCGCGCGCTTCGGCGGCGGCATGCACGAGCCGCGGCCCGCCGCCGACGCGGAGTAAGCCATGAACATGTCGCGCATTTTCATCGACCGGCCCGTTGCGACGACGCTGCTCGCGGTGGGCATCGCGCTCGCCGGCATGTTCGCGTTCGTGAAGCTGCCGGTCGCGCCGCTGCCTCAAGTGGATTTTCCGACCATCTCCGTGCAGGCGCAGTTGCCGGGCGCAAGTCCCGAAACCGTGGCGACGAGCGTGGCGAGTCCGCTCGAACGGCATCTCGGCTCCATCGCCGATGTCAGCGAAATGACTTCGCAAAGCGCGGTCGGCACCACGCGCATCACGCTGCAGTTCGGCCTGAACCGCGACATCGACGGCGCCGCGCGCGACGTGCAGGCCGCCATCAACGCCGCGCGCGCCGACTTGCCAACCGCGCTGCGCAGCAATCCGACCTACCACAAGGTGAACCCGGCCGACGCGCCCATTCTGGTGCTCGCGCTCTCCTCGCCTACCCGAACCGCGGGCGCGCTTTACGACTCCGCGGCGACCGTGCTGCAGCAGACGCTTTCTACCGTGCCGGGCGTCGGCGAAGTGGACGTGAGCGGCTCGGCAAACCCGGCCGTGCGCGTGGAACTCGAACCGGGCGCGCTGTTTCACTACGGCATCGGGCTGGAAGACGTGCGCGCGGCGCTGGCATCGGCGAATGCGAATAGTCCGAAGGGTGCAATCGAATTCAAGGACAACCACGTCCAGCTCTACACCAACGATCAGGCGAGCAAGGCGTCGCAATACAAGGATCTGGTCGTCGCCTATCGCAACGGCTCGGCGGTGCATCTTTCGGACGTCGGCGAAGTGGTCGATTCCGTGGAAGACCTGCGCAATCTCGGCCTCATCAACAACAAGCACGCGGTGCTCGTCATTCTGTACCGTCAGCCGGGCGCGAATATCATCGAGACGATCGACCGCGTGAAGGGCATGCTGCCGCAACTGCAAGCCGCCCTTCCCGCCGATGTCCTGATCACCCCGACAGCGGACCGCTCGACCACCATCCGCGCCTCGCTGCACGACACCGAACTTACGCTCGTGATCGCGGTGGCGCTCGTCGTGATGGTCGTGTTCCTGTTCCTGCGCAACTGGCGCGCAACGCTGATTCCAAGCGTCGCCGTGCCGATATCGATCATCGGCACCTTCGCGGCGATGTATTTGCTCGGCTTCTCGCTCGACAATCTCTCGCTGATGGCGCTGACCATCGCGACGGGCTTCGTGGTGGACGACGCCATCGTCGTGCTGGAGAACATCTCGCGGCATGTCGAGAACGGCGTGCCGCGCATGCAGGCCGCGATACTCGGCGCGCGCGAGGTCGGCTTCACGGTGCTGTCCATCAGCATTTCGCTCGTTGCCGTGTTCCTGCCCATCCTGCTGATGGGCGGTATCGTTGGGCGCCTGTTCCGCGAGTTCGCGCTGACCTTGTCGCTGGCGATCGCCGTATCGCTCGTGGTGTCGCTCACCGTCACGCCCATGATGTGCTCGCGTCTGCTTCAAGAGCCGCATCAGAAGAAGAAAGAAGGCCGGCTCGCGCTCTGGCTGGAGCGCCAATTCGAGCGCATGCAGCGCGGCTATGCGCGAACGCTTGGCTGGGCGCTCGGGCACCCGCGGCTCATCCTGCTCATTTTGCTCGCGACCATCGGGCTGAACGTCTATTTGTACATCATCGTGCCGAAGGGCTTTTTCCCGCAGCAGGACACGGGGCGTATCGTCGGCGGCATTCAGGCGGACCAGAGCACCTCGTTTCAGGCGATGAAAGGCAAGTTCTCGGAGATGATGCGAATCGTCGAATCGGACCCGGCCGTGGACAGCGTCGCCGGTTTCACGGGCGGGCGCACGACCAATTCCGGCTTCATGTTCATCTCGCTCAAGCCGAAGAGCGAACGCAAGGTGTCGGCGGATCAGGTCATCAACCGTCTGCGCAAGCCGCTTGCCGATGTCGCGGGCGCGCGCACCTTCCTGCAGGCCGTTCAGGATATTCGCGTGGGCGGGCGGCAGTCGAATGCGCAGTATCAATTCACGCTGCTGTCCGACACCACGAGCGACCTTTACACGTGGGCGCCCAAGCTCACAGAAGCGCTGCTCAAGCGCCCCGAACTCACCGACGTGAATTCCGACCAGCAACAAGGCGGTCTCGAAGCGATGGTGACCTTCGACCGCGCCACGGCCGCGCGTCTGAACATCAAGCCCGCGCAGATCGACAACACGCTCTACGACGCCTTCGGCCAGCGCCAGGTCTCGACCATCTACAACCCGCTGTCGCAATACCACGTGGTGATGGAAGTCGCGCCGAAATACTGGCAGGACCCGGAGATGCTTAAGCAGATCTACATCAGCACGTCGGGCGGCACGGCGAGCGGCACGTCATCGACTAATTCGACCACCACTTCCGGCGCCAACTCGACGGCGTCCACCTCGGCGACCGGTTCGACCGGCGCGGGCGGCTCGTCCACCAGCAGTTCCGACACAGCCGCCGCGCTGGCGCTCGCTTCGGTCAAGAATTCGGCGACCAACGCCATCGCGGCGAGCGGCAAGTCGAGTTCGTCGTCAGGCGCGGCGGTTTCCACATCGCAGGAAACGATGGTGCCGCTTTCGGCCATCGCGAAATTCGGGCCGGGCAATACGCCGCTTTCCGTCAATCACCAGAGCCAGTTCGTGGCTTCCACCATCTCGTTCAATCTGCCGCCGGGCAAGTCGCTCTCGGAGGCCACCGCCGCGATCTACGAAACGATGGCCGAAATCGGCGTGCCGCAGACCATCCACGGCAGTTTTCAGGGCACGGCGCAGGCGTTCCAGCAGTCGATGAACGACCAGCCTATCCTGATTCTCGCGGCGCTCGCGGCTGTGTATATCGTGCTCGGCATTCTGTATGAAAGTTATATCCATCCGATCACGATTCTCTCCACGCTGCCGTCGGCGGGCGTCGGCGCGCTGCTTGCGCTGCTGCTGTTCAAGACGGAGTTCAGCATCATCGCGTTGATCGCGGTCATCTTGCTGATCGGCATCGTGAAGAAGAACGCGATCATGATGGTGGACTTCGCTATCGAGGCCACGCGGCACGGCGCCAAGACTTCGCGCGATGCCATCGAGGAAGCGTGTCTCTTGCGCTTTCGCCCGATCATGATGACGACCGCCGCCGCGCTGCTCGGCGCGCTGCCACTCGCGTTCGGAACTGGCGAAGGATCGGAGATGCGCGCGCCGCTTGGCATTGCAATCGTCGGCGGGCTGATCGTGAGTCAAATGCTGACGCTCTATACGACGCCGGTGGTTTATCTGTATATGGACCGCTTCCGCGTGCGCGCAGAGGAACGGCGCGCGCGGCGGCGTGGCAATGCGCGGCCGGCAAGCGCGGTGGAGTGACGCGAGGCCGCGCAAGCACGGATAGCACAAGGCGCCGAAATCGCCTACTTTGATTGTCGAGCCGGCCACCGCAAGGGAGCGAACTCAATGAAGACGATGAAAGTTCTGCTGATCGGCGCGCACGGCCGCACGGGCCGGCTTATCGCGCAAGGTCTTCATGACCACGCCGCGCCTTTTCGGGCGCTGCTTCGCAAATCCGCGCACAAGAGCGAGTTCGCGGCGCTGGGCGCGGAAATCGTGCTCGGCGATCTCGACCAGGACTTCTCGCATGTCTTCGACGACATCACGCACGTGATCTACGCGGCGGGGTCGTCCGAGAGCGAAGGCGTGCACGAGGAACGTGCGATCGATCGCGACGCCGTCATGCGCACCGCCGATTACGCGAAGCGCCGGCGCGTGCGGCAACTCGTCGTCGTAAGCGCGCTGACCGCGTTTCATCCGGAGCGCAATCCGCTTTCCCTGCGTCATTACTCGCGCATGAAACGCGAAGCCGATGCCTACGTCATGCGGCGCGGCGTGCCTTACGCGATCCTGCGTCCTGGCCCGCTATCCGACGAACCCGCGCGCGGCACGATTGCGCTCGCGGACGAGACCACGGTCGATATGCCCGACGTGTCGCGCGAGGATGTCGCGCGCATTGCGCTGCGTTGCGTGGCGCTTGGCGTGCGGGATCGGGTCATCGGCTTCGTCGGCGGAAACGAACCGCTCGACGCCGTGCTCGATACCTACGCCGCGGTCACCGCGTAATTCGAACGACGCACGTCACACGACTCCCACGAGCCGATATCCCACGCCCGTTTCCGTGACGATATGCTCGGGCTGCGCCGTATCGCGCTCGAGCTTCTGCCGCAGATGCGCCATGTAGATGCGCAGATAATGCGGACTCTCCACATGCGACGGTCCCCACACTTCCTTCAGCAATTGCCGATGCGTCAAGACGCGCCCCGCATGCCGCACGAGCGTGGCAAGCAGGCGATATTCGATCGGCGTCAGATGCACGCTCTCGCCGTTTTTCGTGACGCGCCGCAACGCGAGATCGACGGTGACATCGCCGAAACGCACGGCCGGCGTCTCGTTGCCCGCCGCCTGATTGCGCCGCCGCAAATGCGCGCGAATACGCGCCATCAACTCGGAAACGCCGAACGGCTTGGTGAGATAGTCGTCGGCGCCGGCATCGAGCGCGGCGACCTTTTCCGCTTCCTGCGTGCGGGCCGAGAGCACGATCACCGGCAATTCGGTCCAGCCGCGCAGTTCGCGAATGACGTCGAGGCCATCGGTATCCGGCAGACCCAGATCGACGATCACGAGATCGGGCTTGCGCGTCGCCGCTTCGATCAGACCTTGCTGGCCGGTTTCCGCTTCGTGCACGGTCATGCCCTCGGCTTCCAGGGACACGCGCACGAAGCGGCGAATCTGCTTTTCGTCCTCGATCAGGACGACGGTGACGGACGGCTCGCTCATATCGATGCTGTTCTATTTCTTAGTTTCAGTGAGAATCCGTCACGCGGGAAAGGCTCAAGGCAAAAGAATGGTCGAGCCCGTCGTCTTGCGCGCTTCGAGGTCTTCATGCGCGCGGGGCGCGTCGGCCAGCGAATAACGTTGCCGCACGTTCGTCCTGACCTTCCCCGACGACACGACTTCGAACAGTTCCGCCGCCATGGCATCCAGATCGGCGCGCTTGGCGATATAGCTGAAAAGCGTCGGACGCGTGAAGTAAAGCGAACCGCGCCCGGCGAGTTCGGATGAATCGACAGGCGGCACCGGACCCGACGAATTGCCGAAGCTCACGAAGTATCCAAGCGGCGAGAGGCTGTCGAGCGACGCGATATACGTGTCCTTGCCGATGGAATCGTAGACCACCGGCACGCCCGCGCCGTTGGTGATCTCGCGCACACGCTGCGTGAAGTTGTCGCGCGTGTAGACGATCGCGTGATCGCAGCCATGCGCCTTCGCGATCTCCGCTTTCTCGTCCGAACCGACCGTGCCGATCACCGTCGCGCCGAGCGCCTTCGCCCACTGCACCGCGAGCAGGCCGACGCCGCCCGCCGCCGCGTGGATCAACACCGTTTCGCCCGCCTTCACGCGATAGGTCCGGCGCAGCAGATATTGCGTGGTCAGTCCTTGCAGCATGATCGACGCGGCATCTTCGTAGCTGATCGCATCCGGCAGCTTGACGACGAAATCCGCCGCCATCACGCGTTCCTCGGCATAAGCGCCCGGCGGACGCGACGCATACGCCACGCGATCGCCCGGTTTGAATTGCGTGATGCCCTCGCCCACCGCCGTGACTTCGCCCGCGCCTTCCATGCCGAGCCCGTTGGGCAGCGGCATCGGATAAAGCCCGGTGCGGAAATACACATCGATGAAATTGAGCCCGACCGCGTGATGCTTCACGCGGATTTCACCCTTGCCCGGCTCGCCCACGTTCACGTCGACCCACTTCATGACTTCGGGGCCGCCTGTCTTGTCGAATCGGATTGCCTTGGTCATCGCTTGAATGTCTCCGTCGGTTCAGTTCGCCATGTGTCGAGAATCAAGTGCGCCTTTCGCGCTGATGCGCGCGCGGCGCGGCTGCGTTCAGTACGTGCCCGGATAAGCGCCGCCATCGATCAGCAGATTCTGCCCGGTGATGTAGCCCGCATGCGCGCTGCACAGGAACGCGCAGGCCCGGCCGAACTCGTCCGGCTCGCCGAAGCGTCCAGCGGGCAGCGCGTCCGCGCGACGCTTGCGCGCCTCGTCGATGCTGATGTTCTGCGCCTTTGCCTGCGCTTCGAACGTCACGGCGACGCGGTCGGTGTCGAAGGTGCCGGGCAGCAGATTGTTGATGGTCACGCCCGTGGACGCCACCTTGCGCGCCACGCCCGCGACGAAGCCCGTGAGCCCGGAGCGCGCGCCGTTGGAGAGCCCGAGCACATCGATCGGCGCCTTCACCGACGAGCTCGTGATATTGACGATGCGTCCGAAACCGCGCCCGATCATCCCGTCGATGGTCTGCCTGATGAGTTCGATCGGCGTGAGCATGTTGGCTTCGAGCGCCTTGATCCACATGTCGTGCGTGAAATTGCGGAAGTCGCCCGGCGGCGGCCCGCCCGCGTTGTTGACTAGGATGTCCGGCTGCGGACACGCGGCGAGCGCGGCGGCCTGGCCCTCGGGCGTGGCGATGTCGCCGGCCACGGTCTTCACGTCCACGCCATAAGCCGCGCGGATGGCGGCGGCCGTCGCTTCGAGCGTTTCCGCCGTGCGCGCGGTGATGACGAGATTGACGCCCTCGGCTGCGAGCGCCTCGGCGCAACCGCGCCCGAGTCCCTTGCTTGCCGCGCAGACGAGCGCGGTGCGCCCTGCGATTCCCATGTCCATCGTCCATCCTCCAGAGGTTGTCTCGACTGTTTCGGTTCGGAGCGCGTGAGATGACCGTCACGCCTTCCGCGCAATTCTAAGAGAATCGGGGCGGCAACGCCGGGCGGGCCATGCGGCTTGCCGATAAACGCGGCAAATGTTCTTAGGCAACGGCGGGGTTTTCGGTAAACTGTCGCCACTGTCCGCCCGGCGCGCGGCATGAGCGCCGGCGCTCACGCATCGCCCATGACGGCACCCCATCACACGAGCAGCACACCAGCAGGACGCGCGAACGCGCGAGACCCATGAAACAGGACAGCCGTTTTCCCAATCTCTTCATCACCGATCACCCGCTGATCCAGCACAAGCTCACCCACATGCGCGACAAGGACACGTCCACGCGCACGTTTCGCGAACTGCTGCGGGAAATCACCTTGCTGATGGGCTACGAGATCACCCGCAATTTGCCGCTCACGACCAAGCGCGTGGAAACGCCGCTCGTCGAGATCGACGCGCCCGTGATCGCGGGCAAAAAGCTCGCCATCGTGCCGGTGCTGCGCGCGGGCATCGGCATGTCGGACGGGCTGCTCGACCTGATCCCCTCGGCGCGCGTCGGTCATATCGGCGTCTATCGCGCGGAAGATCACCGGCCGGTCGAGTATCTCGTGCGCCTGCCGCCCGACCTGGAAGAGCGCGTCTTCATTCTGTGCGATCCGATGGTCGCGACCGGCTACTCGGCCGTCCACGCCGTCGACGTAATGAAGCGCCGCAACGTGCTGTCCGAGAATATCGTGTTCGTGGCGCTGGTGGCGGCGCCCGAAGGCGTGAAGGTGTTCCAGGACGCGCATCCGGACGTGAAGCTCTACGTCGCCTCGCTGGATTCGCATCTGAACGATCATGCGTATATCGTTCCCGGTCTCGGCGATGCAGGCGACCGGCTGTTCGGCACGAAGAACTGATCGCAACCCGTTTTCGCAGATCAAGTCTCGAGACCGCCGCGCGACATACGCGGCGGTTTTTTATTGTGCGATGGCTTTTGCGCGGCGCACTTTCCCCGAATCCGCCTTCGCCCGCTCGTTTTTCCCAATCGACGCAAGCCGCCTGCCAAGCCATCCCAGCATGATAAAATTTCGGTCTGTTCCTAATCGGATCTTGCCGCGAGCCTGACTAGCTTGCCTTCGGGCCGCGCCCGACGCACGAACCCGGCTGCCGTTTAAAAAATGCAGCAGCGCATCGAACAGACATCTACAGCATCACAGCAAACCAAGGCGCGGCACGACGTCCGCGCGCGATGGAGAAAGGTAATGGCGGGTCACTCGAAATGGGCCAACATCAAGCATAAAAAGGCCGCAGCCGATGCAAAGCGCGGCAAGGTCTGGACGCGCCTCATCAAGGAAATCCAGGTCGCGGCCCGCATGGGCGGCGGCGAAGTCGACTCGAACCCGCGGCTGCGGCTCGCGGTCGACAAGGCCTACGACGCCAACATGCCGAAGGACAACATCAACCGCGCGATCCAGCGCGGTGTCGGCGGCGTCGATGGCGCGAGCTACGAGGAAATCCGCTACGAAGGCTACGGCATCGGCGGCGCGGCGATCATCGTCGACACCATGACCGACAACCGCACCCGCACGGTCGCGGAAGTGCGCCACGCGTTCTCGAAGTTCGGCGGCAACATGGGCACGGACGGCTCGGTATCGTTCATGTTCGACCATGTCGGCCAGTTCCTGTTCGCGCCGGGCACGCCCGAGGACAAGCTGATGGACGCCGCGCTCGAAGCAGGCGCGGACGACGTGGTGACGAACGACGACGGCAGCATCGAAGTAATCAGCCCCGCCAACGACTTCCAGAAGGTGAAGGACGCGCTCGAAGCCGCCGGCTTCAAGGCGGAACTCGCCGAAGTAACCATGAAGCCGCAAAGCGAAGTGGAATTCAGCGGCGACGACGCCCTGAAAATGCAAAAACTGCTGGACGCTCTCGAAAATCTCGACGACGTGCAGGAAGTCTATACAAACGCCGCCATCAACGACGAATAAGCGCCGCCGTTGCGCCCGTCCGCCGCGCTCGGCGGGCCGCGATGCTGGAACGGCTTTCGCTTGATGAGAAGGCAGGTGACGCAGCCTGAAGTCCGCGCGAGCCGCCTTCGACCTGTCATGCCGGTGACGGCGTGGGCTCCGGCATTGGCCTGGCCCGCCCGGCGTCAGCGCGCGGCTACTGCTTTCACTCAAGCTTTTCGGGGATTCAAATGAAGTTACTCGTCGTTGGTTCCGGCGGTCGCGAACATGCGCTGGCCTGGAAGCTCGCCCAGTCGCCGCGCGTGCAGATCGTCTATGTGGCGCCCGGCAACGGCGGCACCGCGCAGGACGAGCGCCTGCGCAATATCGACATCACCGAGCCTTCGGCGCTCGCCGATTTCGTCGAACGCGAGCATGTCGCGATGACCGTCGTCGGACCGGAAACGCCGCTCGCCGCGGGCATCGTCAATCTGTTTCGTTCGCGCGGGCTCAAGATTTTCGGGCCGACAAAGGAAGCCGCGCAACTCGAAAGCTCGAAGGACTTCGCGAAGGCGTTCATGAAGCGCCACAACATTCCGACGGCCGACTACGAAACCTTCACCGACGCCGCCGCCGCGCATGCCTACATCGACACGAAAGGCGCGCCGATCGTCGTGAAAGCGGATGGCCTCGCTGCCGGCAAGGGCGTGGTGGTCGCGATGAGCGCAGAGGAAGCACACGACGCGATCGACTCCATGCTCGCCGACAACAAGCTCGGCGACGCAGGCGCGCGCGTGGTGATCGAAGAGTTCCTGTCCGGCGAGGAAGCGAGCTTCATCGTCATGGTGGACGGCAAGCACGTGCTGCCGCTCGCGTCCAGCCAAGACCACAAGCGTCTGCTCGACGGCGACAAGGGCCCGAACACCGGCGGCATGGGCGCGTATTCGCCCGCGCCGATCGTCACGCCGCAACTGCACGCGCGCGTGATGCGCGAGATCATCCTGCCGACCGTGCGCGGCATGGAAAACGACGGCATCCGCTTCACCGGCTTTCTGTACGCGGGCCTGATGATCGACGCCAACGGCACGCCCAAGACGCTCGAATTCAATTGCCGCATGGGCGACCCCGAAACGCAGCCGATCATGGCGCGCCTCAAGGGCGATTTCTCGAAGGTCGTGGAGATGGCCATCGACGGCAAGCTGGACAGCGTGGAGCTCGACTGGGACCGGCGCACGGCGCTGGGCGTCGTGCTCGCGGCTCACAACTACCCGGAGACGCCGCGCAAGGGCGACCGCATCAACGGCATTCCGCCTGAAACGGACAACGCCGTCACGTTCCATGCGGGCACTACGCTCACGGACGGCAAGCTCACCACTTCAGGCGGGCGCGTGTTGTGTGTCGTGGGTCTGGCGGATTCCGTGCGCGGCGCGCAGTCCGTGGTCTACGATACAGTGAATCAGATTTCGTTCGATGGCATGCAGTATCGCCGGGACATTGGCTACCGGGCGGTGAACCGCAAGCACGGATAAGGCTTTTCGCCTGAAATCGAGCCGTTTTTCCCGCGCTGCCGGACCTCCGCGTCCGGCAGCGCGTTTTTAGAGAATCCACATAACGCCTGTCATGGCGCATTGCAGCAATCGATGAGTGAAACGAACCAGCACGACGCAGCCCACGATATTGCCGCCGTCCGTCAATACCTGACGGGCTTGCAGACGCGTATTGCCGATGCCCTCGGCGCGTTCGACGGCAGTTCGTTCGCGACCGATGCCTGGACTCGCGAGCCCGGCGCGCATCTGCGTGGCGGGGGCGTGACGCGCATTCTCGAAGGCGGCGAGTTTTTCGAGCGCGGCGGCATCGGCTTTTCGGACGTGGCGGGCGACGCGCTGCCGCCCTCCGCTAGCGCCGCGCGTCCGCAACTCGCCGGGCGCGGTTTCGAGGCGCTGGGCGTGTCGCTGGTGATGCATCCGAGAAATCCGCACTGCCCGACCGTGCACATGAACGTGCGCATGCTCACGGCGGTCAAGCCCGGCGAAGAGCCGATCTTCTGGTTCGGCGGCGGCATGGACTTGACGCCCATTTACGGCTACGAGGACGACGCGCGGCATTTCCACCGCGTCTGCCGCGACGCGCTCGACCCGTTCGGCGTGGAGTTGTATCCGCGCTTCAAGACGTGGTGCGACGAGTACTTTTATCTGAAGCATCGCGACGAGCAGCGCGGTATCGGCGGCATCTTTTTCGACGATTTCTCCGAGCCCGGCTTCGAGCGTTCGTTCGCGATGATGCGGCGCGTCGGCGACGCGTTTCTCGAAGCTTATCTGCCGATCATCGACAAGCGCCGCGACACGCCTTACGGCGAGCACGAGCGCGCGTTTCAGGCGTATCGGCGCGGACGTTACGTCGAATTCAACCTCGTGTTCGATCGCGGCACGCACTTCGGTCTGCAAAGCGGCGGGCGCACCGAATCCATTCTCATGTCGATGCCGCCGGTTGCGAACTGGCGCTACGACTGGGCGCCCGAGCCCGGCACGCCGGAAGCGCGACTCTATTCCGACTTCCTGGTGCGCCGGCAATGGCTGTGATCGCGCCGGGCACACCTTGCAAAAAGCGCGTCGGCATTTTGGGCGGCACCTTCGATCCGATTCACGAAGGGCATCTGGCGCTCGCGCGCCGCTTCGCCGCGCTCTTGCGCCTGACCGAACTCGTGCTGTTGCCCGCGGGTCAGCCGTGGCAGAAGGAAGGCGTATCGGCGCCGCATCACCGGCTGGCGATGACGCGCGCGGCGGCGCAGTCGCTGCACATCGATGGCGTGAAGATCACCGTCGCCACCGATGAAGTCGAGCGCGAAGGCGCGACCTACACGGTGGAGACGCTTGCGCGCTGGCGCGAGCAGGAAGGCGCCGAGGCATCGCTTGCGTTGCTGATCGGCGCGGATCAACTGGTCAAGCTCAATACCTGGCGCGACTGGAAACGGCTCTTCGAATTCGCGCATGTCTGCGTGGAGACGCGTCCCGGCTTCGATGTCGCGTCGCTGCCCGCGCCCGTCGCCGCTGAACTCGAAGCACGCGAGGCATCCCCGGAAGTCTTGCAGGCCAGCACTCACGGTCACATGCTGATCGACACCACGCTTCTCATCGACGTATCCGCCACGGCGATCCGCGAGGAAGCGAGCGCATCACACGAAGGCGCACGAGGCGCGTCGCAAGACGAAGTCCGCGCGCAGGTCCCATCCGCCGTATGGGACTACATTGTTCAACATCATTTGTATCAACGGTAATCATGGAAATTCAAAAGCTTCAACGCGCGATCATCGACGGTCTCGAAGACGTCAAGGCGCAAGACATCAAAGTGTTCAACACCACTCACCTGACGTCGCTGTTCGACCGCGTGGTCGTGGCGAGCGGCACGTCGAACCGGCAGACCAAGGCGCTTGCCAACAGCGTGCGCGAACGGGTGAAGGAAGCCGGTGGCGACATCATCAGCACGGAAGGCGAAGAGATCGGCGAATGGGTGCTGGTCGACTGCGGCGACGCGGTCGTCCATATCCTGCAACCGGCGCTGCGCCAGTACTACAACCTCGAAGAAGTCTGGGGCGACAAACCCGTGCGCGTGAAATTGAGCAAGCCGAGCATGTTCGGCGGCGCGAACGTCGAAGCCGACGAGGACGAAGACGAGGAAGATGCCGCACCGGCCGTCAAGCGTCCCGCCCGCAAGACCGCGCGCAAGCAGGCCTAAAGCGCAGCGCGTCGATGAAGCTCGTCATTCTCGCAGTCGGACACAAGATGCCCGACTGGATCACGAATGGCTTCGACGAATACGCGAAGCGCATGCCGCCCGAATTGCGCATCGAGCTCAAAGAGATCAAGCCCGAGCAGCGCTCGTCCGGCCGCAATGCCGAAAGCGTGATGGCTGCCGAGAAGCAGCGAATAGAAGCCGCCCTGCCGAAGAACGCCCGCGTGATTGCGCTCGATGAACGCGGCCGCGACTGGACCACGATGCAACTCGCGAACGCCCTGCCCGCCTGGCAACAGGACGGCCGCGATGTCGCGTTCGTGATCGGCGGCGCGGACGGCCTCGCGCCCGAAGTGAAGGCGCGCGCCAAACTCATGCTGCGTATCTCGAGTCTCACGCTGCCGCACGGCATGGTGCGCGTGCTGCTTGCCGAACAGCTTTACCGTGCGTGGAGCATCACGCAGAATCATCCTTATCATCGCGCGTAACGGCAGATGCCCTGATATTCCGTGGTGGTGTCGAAGGCCGGCGCGCTTGTCGAGACCCGCTATCGAATGTCTACTTATCCCTTCGTCTATCTTGCGTCTCAAAGCCCGCGCCGCCAGGAGTTGCTGCGGCAACTGGGCGTGCGGTTCGAACTCCTCTTGCCTCGTCCCGATGAAGACGCCGAAGCGCTCGAAGCCGAGCTGCCCGGCGAAGCAGCGCATGCCTATGTTCAGCGTGTCTGCATGCTGAAGGCGCATGCGGCGCGCGCACGTCTCGTCGCGGGCAATCATGGGACAGCGCCCATTCTCGTCGCGGATACCACCGTGACCATCGACGGACAAATACTCGGCAAGCCCGCGCATGAAGAAGACGCGGTCGCGATGCTGACGAAGCTCGCGGGTCGCGAACATGAAGTGCTGACGGCACTGACCGTCGTCGATGCCGATGGCGCATGTCACGCCGCGCTCTCGCGCTCGACGGTGCGTTTCGCGCCGGTCGACCGTGCTGCGCTGCAACGATACGCCGCGACGGGCGAGCCTTTGGGCAAGGCCGGCGCGTATGGCATTCAAGGCCGCGCGGCAGCATTTATCGAGCGAATCGACGGGTCCTATTCGGGTATCATGGGTTTGCCCCTTTTCGAAACCGCAGCACTCTTGCGCGTGGCACGCGTCGAATTCTAAACAGGCCATGAACGAAGAAATCCTGATCAACGTCACACCGCAAGAAACCCGCGTCGCACTGGTGCAGCAAGCCGCCGTTCAGGAGCTTCACGTCGAACGCACGCTCTCGCGCGGCCGCGTCGGCAACGTCTATCTTGGCAAGGTCGTGCGCGTGTTGCCGGGCATGCAGTCGGCGTTCATCGACATTGGTCTGGAACGCGCCGCGTTTCTTCATGTTGCGGATATATGGCATCCGCGCGTGGCGGGCGAGCCGCATGGATCGTCGCCGCATGTGCCTATCGAGAAGATCGTCTTCGAAGGACAGGCGCTGATGGTGCAGGTCGTGAAGGACCCTATCGGCACGAAGGGCGCGCGACTCTCCACGCAGGTGAGCATTGCGGGGCGCACGCTGGTTTATCTGCCGCAGGAACCGCATATCGGGATTTCGCAGAAGATCGAGAGCGAGACGGAGCGCGAAGCTATTCGCGCGCGTCTCACCGCCGTGCTGCCCGCCGATGAAAAAGGCGGCTATATCGTGCGGACGATTGCCGAAGATGCATCGAGTGAAGAGCTTGCCGCCGATGTCTCGTATCTGCGCAAGACCTGGGCGACGATAGTTGCTCAAGGGCAGCGCGTACCGCCGACCACTTTGCTCTATCAGGATCTAAATCTGGCGCAGCGCGTGTTGCGCGACTTCGTGAATGACGAGACCACGCGCATTCAAGTGGATTCGCGCGAGACGTATCAGATGCTGGCGGATTTTGCGGCGGAATTCACACCGGCGGTGGCATCGCGCGTGCATCACTACACGGGCGAGCGGCCGCTTTTCGATCTGTACAACATCGAGGCTGAAATTTTGCGGGCGCTGTCGCGGCGCGTCGATTTGAAGTCGGGCGGTTATCTGATGATCGATCAGACCGAGGCCATGACCACCATCGACGTGAATACGGGCGGCTATGTCGGCGCGCGCAATTTCGACGACACCATCTTCAAGACGAACCTCGAAGCGGCGCACACCATCGCGCGGCAATTGCGGTTGAGGAACCTGGGCGGAATCATCATCATCGATTTCATCGATATGGAGAACGTCGAGCATCGCGATCAGGTCCTGAGCGAATTGAAGCGCGCGCTGTCGCGGGATCGTACGCGCGTGACGGTCAATGGCTTTTCGCAACTCGGGCTCGTGGAGATGACGCGAAAGCGCACGCGGGAATCTCTTGCGCATGTGTTGTGCGAGCCGTGTCCCACTTGTCAGGGCAAGGGGCAGGTGAAGACGCCGCGAACCGTGTGTTATGACGTGTTGCGCGAGATCATGCGCGAATCGCGGCAGTTCAATCCGCGCGAATTTCGCGTGGTGGCTTCTCAGCAGGTGATCGATCTGTTTCTGGAAGAAGAGTCACAGCATCTGGCAATGTTGATGGACTTTATCGGCAAGCCGGTTTCGTTGCAGGTGGAGTCGAATTTGAGTCAGGAGCAGTATGACATTGTGTTGATGTAGGACTAACTCATACAACCTCTAAAGAAACACGCAGGGGCGCGCGTTCGAACCTTTTGTTCATCGACGCATAAATAAGCAACGAAAGGGCCGAATAGCGGCCCTTCGTCATTACGAAGCTTCATTCGAAGGCAGACCAGAATTTGTCGACATCGAAATCAGCGCCTTAATGGATGGCTGGTATGGTTTTCCAGACGACTGAGCCGAGCGGCTCTTCTGTATCGATGCTGCAAACAGCAAATAGCAAACAGGAGCGCGTGACGCTCCTTCAATTCCACCCTCAAAGATTCCCATCCAACCAGGCAATCCGCCGCGTGAGCCAATCTTTCAGATAAGCCACCTCACCCTGATAAGAACCCGTCACCACCGGATTCGGCCAAAGCTTCTTCCCAAGCACCGGCCATTTATCAAAGTTGCGCTTAGCTGCGCCATTTGCCTGAAGCGCCTGCGCGTTCTCATCGACATAACTCACGATCGTATCGATTTGCGATGCCTTCAGTTGATCCCACCGTGCCCGAACACGTGTCTCGAAGCTCGGATCGATCTGCTTCATGCGTGAGATCCACTGACCGTTTGCAACCCACCATCCTTCCGGATACTGCGCGTCGGAAAAGTTAATGTTGCCCGCGCCAATGTCGAAGTCCCACAACGGCCCGAACTTCAATTTACCGCCGGCATCCTTATAGAGGTAGATGCTCGCAAAATCCCGCGCGTCCTGATTCTTGAAAATCTCGTTGACGAGATACCAGTCGATCAGCGATGCGACATCGAAGTACTGCTCGTAATTCCCCGAATTGGAATACAACGCGTCTTCGGCCTGCTGCATATAGTCTTTGATAAAAGCGACCTGTGCGTCCGATGCCGAATCCGGACTGTCGATGCAAAGCGCAATGCCGTGCGTCGTGCGCCAGCAAACGTCTTCGTCCATGCGCTCGTTGATTTCGACCAGGAAGCCTGTGCTCTCGGGCGCGACCGCGTTGTCACTATTGGCGATATTCACGCGGTTCTTGTCCACCCGCACCGACTCGACCACGTCATACACGCCCGCATACTGACCGTTGAGCGTGAGTTCGACGGGAACGTCATGCGGCGTCCACGCCATGCCAAAACGCCTGCCGAGTTCGAACGCCGTGCGATTGCGCAAGAGCGTCTTGTCGAAGTAATTCGCGAGCAGAATCCAGTTCTTGTCCTTCGGCAGCCCAAAAAAACTTGCCTTGCTGTCAAGTTTCAAGCGATATGGCTTCTTGTCCGCCGTCCACGTGCTGTTGCCATGGCCCTTGATGCTCGTCCTGCCTGTGAAGGGATCGACATCGTCCGGCCCGGTGATGCCGAGATCGGCGCCGAGATAAACATCTTTATCGACGATTGAAACACGGCCATCCGTATTAATGGACATGGCCGGCAGCGCGGCCGCGGGCGTTGCGCTCTTGCCCGACGGGTCCGTCGTACCCGTGGTATCCGTCGAATCCTTCGAGGGAGCGCTAGAGCCGCCGCCCGAGCAGGCAGCAAGAACGGTGCTGATGAGAACCACCGTAGCCATCGACGCAAGGCTCGGCCGGCTGCGCGTTTTTGCTTTTACAACGAACTGCAACATGATCTTCGCTTCTCTTTCAATGATCCGGTCCCACGGATTGGGCCGCGGATCATATCAAGGCTGCTCGAAGCGTTTGTATCAATAGTTGACCGAAGTCGCGAACAAGCGCCGATGGTCAATAAGCCGATCAAGCCGGCTGCTGCTGATACTGAATCCGGTGCAGATGCGCATACAGTCCTTCCTTGCGCAATAGTTCGGCATGGCTGCCCTGCTCCGCGATTCGCCCGCCTTCCATGACGAGGATGCGGTCCGCGCGCTCGATGGTCGACAAGCGATGCGCGATCACGAGCGTCGTGCGTCCCTTCATCAGCGTTTCGAGCGCGGCCTGCACGTAGCGTTCCGATTCGGAATCCAGCGCCGATGTCGCCTCGTCCAGGATCAGGATCGGCGCGTCCTTGTAGATCGCGCGGGCAATCGCCAAACGCTGCCGCTGTCCACCGGACAAGCGCATTCCGTTGCCGCCGATCAAGGTATCCATGCCATCAGGCAGCGCCTGCACCATATCGATGAGATTCGCCGCCATCAGCGCCGAGAACACGCGGTCGCGATCGGGCTTCTGCCCATAAGCAACGTTCGCCGCAATGGAGTCGTTGAACAGCACGACATCCTGGCTCACCATCGCCATCTGGCCGCGCAGGTCGTGCAGGTCGTAGTCGGTGATCGGCACGCCATCGACGAGCACCTGCCCGCCGCGTGGATCGAAGAAGCGCGGCAGCAGATTCACGAGCGTGGTCTTGCCACTGCCTGACGGCCCCGCGAGCGCGACCATCTCGCCGGGCGCAACCTTGAACGACACGCGGTCGAGAATCATGCGGTCCAGCGAACCGTAGCTGAAAGTGACATCGCGAAACTCGACTTCGCCTTGCGCGCGTTCCAGACGCCGCCCGCCGCCCTTCGGCTCCTCGGGTTCGTCGATCAGGCCGAAGATCAGCTCCGCCGCCGTCATGCCACGCTGCATCGGCTGATTGATGTCAATCAGATGCTTGAGCGGCGAGATAACGAGCAACATGGACGTGACGAAGGCAACGAAGCCGCCTACCGTGGTCTGATCGTTGGTGGACTGCACGACCGCAATCGTGATGACCACCGCGAGCGCGATCGACGCAAGAAACTGCGTGAGCGGCTGCGCGAGGCCGCCGGACACCTGCATGCGCATCGAGTAGCCGCGCAGGCGCTGGCTCATCTCCGTGAAGCGGTCCATTTCGTACGGTTCGCCGTTATGCACCTTGACGACCTTGTAGCCCGCGACGGTTTCCTCAACGACATAGGACAACTCGTTGGTCAGCGTCTGATGCTCACGATTGAGCCGCCGCAATCGTCGGTTGATCTTGCTCACGAGCCAGCCGATCACCGGCAGGATGACCGCGACGATCAGCGTGAGCCGCCAGTTGAGGATGAACAGATAGCCGAGCAGAAAGACGACCGTGAGCGAATCGCGCACAAGCGTGACGACGACGCTCGATAGCACGCTCAGAATCTGGTTGACCTCGAACACGACTGCATTGATGACCGTGCTGGCCGTCTCGCGCTGAAAGAAGCCGGCGCTCGTGTGGATCATGCGCTCGAACATCTGCAGGCGAAGTTGCAGCAGGATCTTGTTCGACACGTACGACAGAAAATAGCCCGACGCATACTGCGCCGCGCCGCGCACGAGCGCGAGTCCGATCACCGCGGCCGGCACGAGCCATTTCGCGTGATCGCTGCTTTTGGAGCCAAAACCGTGGTCGAGCAACGGTTTGAGCAGCATCGGGATGCCGGCTTCGGTTGCGGCGACGATACCCATCGTGCCGAGCCCGAGCAACACCATGCCCATGAGCGGGCGGATGTAGGGCCACAGGCGCCGCATGACCGCGGTCGGCGACGAACTTTCCGCGCCGCCAATCGGCTTGCGCAAACTACCTTCTCGTTTCAAGAGCGTATCTCCACTTCGCCCGGCGCTTTCCAGCTCTTCCCGCGGCGCTCGTTGGTTACTTTTGTGATTTCTCGTCAGCCGGAGAATGAAACCGGCCGGCCCGAATTCAGCCGATCGGTCCGCGCCCCGGCTTGCCAAGCGGCTCGCGCGCGTCGTGCGTGATGACCGCAAGCAGCACGGCCCAGAAGAGCGCGATGAGCGACGTGCTCATCACGACCGTGAATACATCGATACTCAGTCCGAAGATGATAACCGACCCCGAGACCGCGATCCCGCAATACGCCGCCGTCGACACATCGGGATGCGGCGACTTCCGGTAGCGCAGGAAATACACGAGCGGCCCGAAATACAGCAACGCAAGACAGACCACGCCCGACGCGCCCAATTCCGCGATCGTCGAGAAAAACTCGCTGTGCGCGCGTTGATTGACGACGAGCGGCGATACCTCGCCGGCATCGGCCATGCCCTTGAGCGAATTCTTCAGATGTCCCTTGCCGACGCCGAAGACCGGATTCGCCTCGAACAGATGAATCGACGCGGTCCACAACTGCAGCCGCGCGCCGAGCGAACTGTCCGCCGCCGCGCCGTGCGACAGGCGCGCGATGTCGGAGCGCGTCGCCTGCACACGTTCGCGGCCGATCGGCGAGGCGAGCAAGAGCGCCATCGCCAGAACGGCGACGCCGAGCGCGGTCAGCCAGTGACGAGGGTGTTTGATCCAGCCGAAGTTGAGCAGGCACAGTACGAGAAAGAGCGGAATGGCAAGCCAGCCGCCGCGCGTGCCCGACAGATACGACGCGTAAATGCCGCCCACCAGTCCGAGCAGCTTCAGTGCAATGCCGAGGCGCTTCGCCAGCGCGTTCGGATAACGATCCCAGCGGATCGACATCACCGAAAGAAAGCCGAGCAGGAGCGCGGTATTGCCATAGGGAATCGGATTGGTGAAATCGTTGCCGAGGCGATCGAGTTCCGTCACCGTCATGTGGATGGCGCTGTCCACGGCCCAGAAACCCGCGCCGATGGCACCGAGCGCGCAGCCCCAGCCGAGCGCCTTCAGTTGCCGAATCGGCACGTTGACGAGCAGCAGGAAAATCGGCAACGCGAGTGCGAAGCGCGACATGCCGTCGAATTCACGCGGCAGATAATAACCTTCGATGGCTTGCTGCAACGGCAGATAAACCATGAAGCACAGCATGGCCACCGTATAGAGCGGGAACGCGTTGACGAGCAGACCGAGCCTCAGACGAAACGGCTTGCTGAACCCCGCGAAGAGCGCGATGGCAAGCAACACGAAGAAGCAGTAGCCCGTCCCTCCTCGCACGACGAGTGTGCTTGCGGGCGCCAGCAAGACCATGCTGGCGATCATGTAGCGCAGAGTTTTTTCCAAATCGATGAACCTTAAGCGGGATTGACCGGCCGGCCCGGTCGCCTATCCCCAAATCGCGGGTTATTATAGCCGCTGCCGTCTGGCATGAGATTCGCTCTCCGCGAGCGCGCAACGCCGTGGCCAAGACGCGCCGGGCCTTCGAAGCACTCAGAATCGTACATGTCAGGAATATCACAGCCAGAGCAGAACGCGCCGCTCGCGAGTCTCTTGCTCATTACCTTCAATCAGCAGGAAACCGTTGCCGACGCGATTGCCGGGGCGGTCGCGCAAACCTGGTCGCCGCTGGAAATCCTCATTTCCGACGATGCCTCCTCCGACGCCACTTACGCCGTCGCCGAGCGCTGTGTGCGCGAATATCGCGGGCCGCATACGGTGCGGCTGTATCGAAACGAGAAGAACACGGGTATCAGCGCGCATCTCAGTGCGCTCGCGGCGCGCGCATCGGGCGAGATGCTTTTTATCGCGGCGGGCGACGATATCTCGCGACCGGAACGCGTCACGCGCGTCATGGAAGTGTGGCTCGCAAGCGGCAAGCGCCACGACCTCATCGCGACCGACCTGCAAGACCTCGATGGCGAAGGCAATACGCACGACATCCTGCGCGTAACGGACCTCGACGACTATCGCAGCTTCGACGACTGGATGGAACGGCGGCCTCATCTGGTCGGCGCGGCGCATGCGTGGGCGCGGCGTCTCTTCGAGGAGTTCGGGCCGATCGCGCCCGGCATCTACGGCGAAGACCAGATCATGGCGTTTCGCGCGATCATGAGTCACGGCGCGCATACGCTGCACGAACCGCTCGTGCTGTACCGGCGCGGCGGGCTGTCGAGCAAGCGCAAATGGCGCACGCCGGCGGAATTCGTCGCGCGTATCAAGCTAGCGAATATCAACGGATCGGGCGAGACGCGTCAGCTCGAAAGCGACGCGGACAAGGTCGGCGTCGGCGCTCGGATGCGCGCAATGCTGGCGCGAAAGTCGGCGCGCGAGCGCTACGTGAGCGCCGTGTTCGGCGACGCGTCGTTGGCGCGCAAGGTCGCGTTGCTGGCTGGATCGAATGAAGTCAGTCCGGGATTTCGCATCAAGATGTTCGTGTATGCGACGTGCCCGTGGCTGCTTTCGCCGTTCTTCTTCGTGAAATGGCATTTGCGCGGCTAGGCTTTTCCAATCGAACGTGACCACGACAAGAATCAGAGGCCGGACTCGGGCAACATGAAATCGCCAACGCTTGGCATCGCCATCATCACCTACAACGCGGCCGCGCGGCTCGCGCAATGTCTCGACTCGGTTTCGTTCGCGGATGACATCGTCATCGTCGATGGCGGCAGCACCGACGCCACCGTGGGTATCGCCCAGGCACATCGCGCGCGCGTGATCGAAGCGCGCGACTGGCCCGGCTTCGGGCCGCAGAAGAATCGCGCGCTGGATGCGCTCGCCACCGACTGGGTCTTGTCTATCGATGCCGACGAAGTCGTGACGCCCGAACTCGCCGCATCGATTCGAGCCGCCATCACTCACCCGCAAGCGGATGTCTATTCGGTCGACCGGTTATCGAGTTTTTGCGGAACGTGGGTGAGACACAGCGGCTGGTATCCGGACTGGATTCCCCGGCTGTTCAAGCGGGGCGCGGCGCGCTTCTCGTCGGATCTCGTGCACGAGCGTCTGGTGCTTTCCACGGACGAGCCCGCGATCAGGCTCAATGGCCGGCTGATGCACTACTCCTACGAAGACTTCGAGACCGTGCTGCGCAAGCTGGACGCTTATTCGACCGCGGGCGCCGTGCAGCGTTATGCGGCAGGCAAGCGCGGCGGTTTCGGGGTTGCGCTTACACGCGGCACGTGGGCTTTTTTGCGAACGTATTTTCTGCGCCGCGGTTTTCTCGATGGGCGCACGGGCTTCATGATCGCGCTCTTCAATGCGCAGACGGTGTATTACCGGTTCTTGAAGCTCGAGCATCTGAACGAGAGACGATAGGCGCCACGGCTTGGCTCAGCGGCTTCAACGACCGCCGCTGATTTCTTCCGCTAGCGCCAGCAGCGCATTCACATGCGACGCGACGCTCGCGTCATAACGAACGGCATTGCCGGATACGCGGCGTCGTGAAGCAATTGCCGCAGCGACGACGCGCCGCAGGTCGTCCGCATCGCCAGATTTGAAAACGTGCTTGGCGCTTTCGTCGATGGCATCGCCACAGCCGATGCAGGCCGGAAAGATCACCGGCGTGCCGCACATGACCGATTCGATGCCCACGAGCCCAAACGGCTCGTAGCTCGACGCGAGAATGGTGAAGTCCGCCGCGCGATAAGCGTCCTCGATATTTTTCGCGTAGCCGATATAGCGCACGTTCGGCGCGCTCTTCTCGGGCGCGCGCCCGGCGACGGCGATCACGATCGGCAAGCCTGCGCCGCCGAGCGCCTTCTCGATCAGCGGCAAACCCTTGCGCTCGTGACTGCTCGAAGGAAAGAGCAGCACGATTTCGTCTTCCTTGAAACCGAACCGTTCGCGCAGACGGGCGCGCGAGGTTTCATCGGCTAAGGCGAAACGCGCGCCATCCACGGGCGGATAAAGCACGCGAATCTTCCGTTCGTCGATGCCGTAGAGTCCGCGAAGCTCGTTACGCATCATGTCCGAGTGCGCGACGATCACGCGCGCGTCCCGATACTGCCTGCGTTCGAGCGCGATCTGCCGCGTATCCGACCGCTTTTCGCGACGCCCGGTTGCGCGCAGAAAGCCGATATGCGTGCCTCCGCAGATGGCGATCTCCGAGCCTTCCACGCGATTGCAGCCGATCAGCACGTCGACCCTGGCCTTATTGCGCGCGCGCTTGAGCGCCCACGAAAAATACACATCGCGCAGCTTGCCCGGCAGAAACGACACCTTGATGCGATGCGCCTCGACGAGCTTGCTCTCCGGCAACGACGAGTCGATCTTGCGGGCAAAGAACGCAGGCTTTTGGCGGCCCTCGAAGCCGGCGGCGGCAAGACCGCGCACCAGGTCCATGGCGTAGCGTTCGAGCCCGCCGCTCAGTTTGAGCGCGTTCGCCGAGATGCCGATGCGCATCAGTAGACGATTTCGATTGCGCTGCCCGCGAACTCGCCGCGCAGCGCGGTGATGAGTTCGTCGGTGGGCTTGACGCGCCAGGCATCGCCGAGCCGCACTTCGCCTTCCGCATGCTCGCTGCGATAAACGATGCTCACGTTCAAGCCGTTCGGGATGGGTGCGGACTGGCGCTGCCTGCCGTTTTCGCGCGCGGGCGGCGCCACGGCCGCCGGCGCTTCCGCACCCGCCGCATGCGCTTCGAGCACGCGGCGCAGACGCAAGGAATCCGCGTTGCCGTTCATCTCGACCTTTACCGACTGCGCGTAGCGGCTGCGCGCGCGTTCGAGGTCCATCGCGGTATCGACGGTAAAGCGAATGCCGCCGGTGAAGGCGTCGTTACGCGCCTGACCTTGCACCACGAGCAACTCGTCTTCCTTGAACAGCGCCTTGTTGGCTTCGAACTGCTCGTTGAACACGGTGACTTCGCACTGGCCGGTGCCGTCGTCGAGATTGACGATCAGCATCTTGCCGCGCTGGGTCATTTGCGTGCGCGTGGTCGAGATCACGCCCGCGACGAGCTTGTCGCGCCCTTCCTTCAGTTCGCCGATTTTCTGACGCACGAAGCGGCGCACTTCACCTTTGTAGGCGTCGAAGAGATGGCCAGACAGATAGAAACCGAGCGCGGTTTTTTCTTCCTGCAAGCGCTTCTTGTCGGACCACATGGGTTCATCGACGAGCTGATGCTTTTCGAGCGGCGCGTCGCCCATATCGAAGAGACCGCCTTGCATGGCGTTGGCGGCGGCCTGATCGGCGGCTTCCATGGCGAGCGGCACGGAGGCCAGCAGTTGCGCGCGGTTCTCGTGCAGGCAGTCGAACGCGCCCGCGCGGATCAGCGCTTCGACCGTGCGGCGATTCACGACGCGCCGGTCGATCCGCTCGCAGAAGTCGAAGAGATCCGCAAACGGCCCGTCTTCACGCGCACGCAGGATTTCTTCGATTGCGTTCTGGCCGCTGCCCTTCACCGCGCCCAGACCGTAGCGAATGGTCTTCGAGCGCTTGCCGTCCGCTTCGGCGACCGGTTCGAAGCGATACGCCGACTGGTTGATGTTCGGCGGCAGCACGGCCATGCCATTGCCGATGCAGTCCTCGAAGAGAATCTTGACCTTGTCGGTGTCGTCCATGGCGAGCGACATATTGGCCGCCATGAATTCCGCCGGATGGTGCGCCTTCAGCCACGCCGTGTGATAAGCGAGCAACGCGTAAGCCGCCGCGTGCGACTTGTTGAAGCCGTAGCCCGCGAATTTCTCCATGAGGTCGAAGGTGTCGTCCGCCTTCTGCGCGGTGAGACCGTTCTTCGCCGCGCCTTCGCGGAACAACTCGCGATGCACGGCCATCTCTTCGGGCTTCTTCTTGCCCATCGCGCGACGCAGCAAGTCCGCGCCGCCGAGCGAATAGCCGCCGATGATCTGCGCCATCTGCATCACCTGCTCCTGATAGACCATGATGCCGTAGGTCTCCTTCAGGACGGGCTCGACGCGCGGGTCCGGATACTCGACGATCTCGCGCCCGTGCTTACGCGCGCAGAAGCTCGGAATCAGGTCCATCGGGCCCGGACGATACAGCGCCACCAGCGCGATGATGTCCTCGAAGCGGTCCGGCTGCGCGTCCTTCAGCATGCCCTGCATGCCGCGGCTTTCCAGCTGGAACACGGCGACGGTATTCGCTTTCTTGAGGATCGAAAACGAAGCAGGGTCGTCGAGCGGAACCTGCGAGAGATTCCAGTCTCTCTTCGAGGGATCGAGCCGGCGAATATAGCGCTCGGCCCAGTCCAGGATGGTGAGCGTGGTCAGGCCCAAAAAGTCGAACTTGACCAGACCGACGGCTTCCACGTCGTCCTTGTCGTACTGACTGACCACGCCGCCGTCTTCGCCCTGCGTGTAGAGCGGACAGAAATCGGTGAGCTTGCCCGGCGCGATCAGCACGCCGCCCGCGTGCATGCCGACGTTACGCGTGAGCCCTTCCACGCGCTGCGCGAGTTCGAGCAATTGATGCACTTCGTCTTCGTTGTCGAAGCGCTCCTGCAGGGTCGGCTCTTCCTTCATCGCGTCCGCGATGGTCACGTGCTTGCCCGGCTTGAACGGGATGAGCTTGGCGACGCCGTCGGTGAACATGTAGCCGAGATCGAGCACGCGGCCGATGTCGCGCACCGCCGCCTTCGCCGCCATGGTGCCGAAGGTGGCGATCTGCGAAACCGCATCCGCGCCATATTTCTGCTTCACGTACTGAATGACGCGGTCGCGCCCTTCCTGACAGAAGTCGATGTCGAAGTCGGGCATCGACACGCGTTCGGGATTCAGGAAGCGTTCGAACAGCAGGTTGTAGCGCAGCGGGTCGAGATCGGTAATGCCGAGCGCATAAGCGACGAGCGAGCCCGCGCCCGAACCGCGGCCGGGACCCACCGGAACGCCATTGTTCTTCGCCCACATGATGAAGTCGGCGACGATCAGGAAGTAGCCCGGAAAGCCCATCTTGATGATCGTGCCGCACTCGAATTCGAGCCGCGCGTAATAAGTCTCGCGCTGTGCCTCGCGTTCGGCTTCATCGGGATAGAGCTGCGCGAGCCGCACCTCGAGGCCTTCCTTCGACAACTGCACGAGGTAGTCGTCGAGCGTAAGGCCATCCGGCGTGGGGAAAAGCGGCAGTTTGGGCTTGCCGAGTTCGAGCGTGAGATTACAGCGCTTCGCAATTTGGACCGTATTGGCGAGCGCGGAAGGAATATCCGCGAAAAGCGCGCACATTTCGTCTTGCGTGCGGAAATACTGCTCGGTCGTGAAGCGCTTCTGACGACGCGGATTGGCGAGGATATCGCCTTCCGAAATGCACACGCGCGCTTCGTGCGCGGTGTAGTCGTCGGGCGTCATGAATTGCAGCGGATGCGTGGCGACCACAGGCAACCCGAGCTTTGCGGCGAGCGCGACGGCCTCCTGAAAATAAGCCTGTTCGCCCGGCTGACCGGCGCGCTGCAGTTCGATGTAGAACGCGTTCGGAAAGAGCGCCGACCAGCGTTCGGCGTTGCGTTGCGCGCTTGCCGCGTTGCCCGCCGCGAACGCCATGCCGATGTCGCCCTGCTGCGCGCCGGAAATGGCGAGCAGACCTTCAGCCAGCCCTTCTTCGAGCCATTCGACGAGCACTTCAGCGCGCCCGCGATATTGATTCGTCAGCCACGCGCGGCTCAACAGTTCGCACAGGTTGAGATAGCCGGTCTTGTCGCGCACGAGCAGGATCAGCCGCGAAGGCTTGTCGCGATCGGCGGGATTGGTGATCCAGACGTCGCAGCCGGCAATGGGTTTGATGCCCTTGCTGCGCGCTTCCTTGTAGAAGCGCACGAGGCCGAACGCGTTGGCGAGATCAGTCAGCGCGAGTGCGCCCTGACCGTCTTTCGCGGCGGATTTGACGACGTCGTCCAGCCGCACGATGCCGTCGGCAATCGAGAACTCGGAGTGGACGCGAAGATGAACGAAGCGGGGATCTGACATGACGATATTGTACATGCGGCCCATCGCGAAAACGGCTAAGGGGCGCGCGTTAGCCGAACGGACAAGCCCTCGGCGATTCTCGAAATTGCGCTGGCGCAAACGGCGTGAACGCGGCGGCCCGCGCCTACGAAAAGACCTGCGCCATTTGCGGGATAATACGGAGTTGCGCGGCGTCCCAGCATCCGCTTTTTGCCGCCATTTTTACCGGCTTTGCCCCGTTATCCGATCATGAGCATTCTGAACCTCTCCGCCTACAAATTCGTTTCCATCGACGACAGCGCCGCGTGGCGCCCGCTCGTCACCGAACGCTGCAACGCGCTTGGCCTGAAGGGAACGATCCTGCTCGCGCCGGAGGGCATCAACCTCTTCATCGCGGGGCCGGTGGCGGAGGTGCGCGAGTTCATCGATTACATTCGGGGCGACGCGCTCTTCGGCGACCGCTTCGCCGATCTGCAATTCAAGGAAAGCCTCTCCGCAAAGCAACCGTTTCGCCGCATGCTGGTGAAACTCAAGCGCGAGATCATCACCATGAAGAAGCCCGCGATCAAGCCGGAACTCGGCCGCGCGCCCGCCGTCGATCCGGTGACGCTCAAGGCCTGGCTCGACCGTGGTCACGACGACGAAGGCCGTCCGGTCGTCATGCTCGACACGCGCAATGCCTTCGAAGTGGACGTCGGCACGTTCGACCACGCGCTCGACTACCGCATCACGAAATTCAGCGAGTTTCCCGAGGTGATCGAACAGAACCGTGCCGATCTGGAAGGCAAGACGGTGGTGTCGTTCTGCACGGGCGGAATTCGTTGCGAGAAAGCTGCGATTCACATGAAGGAAGTGGGCATCGATCACGTCTATCAACTCGAGGGCGGCATCCTCAAGTATTTCGAGGAAGTGGGCGGCGCGCATTACTCGGGCGAATGTTTCGTGTTCGACTACCGCACGGCGCTCGATCCGAACCTGCAGCAGACCTCCACTTCGCAATGCTTCGGCTGCCGCGCGGTGGTCAGCGTGGAAGATCAGCAGTCGCCGTTGTACGTGCCGGGCGCCACGTGCCCCGCGTGTCATCCGGATGCGAAGGCCGCCTAAACCTTGAACGAGCCCTGAGATGACTTACCGTGGCCGCTTCGCGCCCTCGCCCACCGGGCCGCTGCACGCGGGGTCGCTCGTCAGCGCGCTTGCTAGTCTTCTCGATGCGCGGGCGCATCGCGGTAGCTGGATCGTGCGAATAGAAGATGTCGATGCACCGCGCACGGTGGCTGGCGCGGCCGACGAGATTCTCGCAACGCTCGCGCATTTCGGCATGCATTCGGACGAACCGCCGGTCTGGCAAAGTCAACGCGACGCGGCTTATCAAGATGCATTCGAGCGCTTGCTTGCCGCCGGCTTCGTTTATCCCTGCGGCTGCACGCGACGCGAGATCGCCGACTCGCTCGTTCATGCGCATGCTCGTCACGCGACACTCGCTTATCCCGGTACTTGTCGAAGCGGCTTGCATGGCCGTCCCGCGCGCGCGTGGCGACTGCGCGTGCCGGACGGCGACGCGGCGCGCGTCGGTTTCGTGGATCGCTGGCAGGGAATACAGACGCAAGATCTTGCGGCCGAAGTCGGCGATTTTGCCTTGAAGCGTGCGGATGGGCTGTGGGCGTATCAACTGGCTGTCGTCGTCGACGACGCTTCAGCCGGCATTACGCATGTCGTGCGCGGCGCAGACCTGCTGGATTCGACCGCGCGGCAGATTTATCTTCAGCGATGTCTCGATGTGCCGACGCCGTCGTATCTGCATGTGCCTGTCGTCAGCAACGATGCGGGCGAGAAACTCAGCAAGCAGACGGGCGCGGCGCCGCTTGGCCGTGACGCGCCGCTGGATGCGTTGGTGCAGGCGGCGCGGCATTTGAGTATCGAAGTGGCCGCCGCCGGTTCGCTCGAGTCGTTTTATGCGGATGCGACCGCGCAGTGGGCGCGTCGGTTCGGGATTATCTAGTGGCGTGCGTTCGCTTTTGAGGGGCTAATCGCTCGCGCCGCGTAAGCGTTCGACTGACGAGTGCGGTGCGAGATTGGGCCTTTTGTCGCGTCAGGACGTTGGCTGCGGCCTTTAAGGGGTCAAAGAGCGGCACATAAAAAAAGCAACCTGACCGGTTGCCCTTTTCATCCCACACGTACCGTTCCCAACGGTTCGACGGCAGTCGCAGAGACCACCGTTTCTTAGAGCTTCACGCGCCAACTCAAGTCGACTTACGCAACGCACCCAACCCGCCAAGCAACGCGGCCAACGGCTGCTTCGGCGCGCTCTTGCGCTCCGGCTCGACGCTTTCCTCATGCCGCTTCACCGCCGAGGGCGAGGGCTCGTAAGGCTTGAGGAAGAATTCGTCCACCGGCTGCTGACGCCCGCGCGGCCGATCATACGACGACCCCGACGTGCGCCGGCGCGGACCCGCTTCTTCCCGCGCGCCATGCCGATGTTCGCTGCGCTCCGGGCGGACCGGCCGCTCGTCGCGCCGCGCGCCTTCACGGCGCACCGGCGTCGCTACTTCGAGCGTCATCACTTCGAGCGGACGCTTGATCAGCTTCTCGATGTCGGCAAGCTGCTTGCGTTCGTTCGCGCTGCACAGCGACAACGCGTCGCCCGACGCACCCGCGCGCCCCGTGCGACCGATACGGTGCACGTAATCTTCCGCGCTGAACGGCAAGTCGAAGTTGATGACCGCCGGCAATTCGGCGATGTCGAGCCCGCGCGCGGCCACGTCGGTTGCGACGAGTGCTTCGATCTCGCCGCGCTTGAACGCGTCGAGCGCCTGCATGCGCTCGCCTTGCGTACGGTCGCCGTGAATCGCGGTGGCGACGATGCCATCACGTTCCAGCACGCGCGCCAACCGGCTCGCGCCGATCTTGCTGTTGCAGAACACGATGACCTGCTTTAATCCGCGCTGGCGGATCAGTTGCGCGACGGCGCCCGACTTGTCGCTCTCGTGCACTTCGAAGACGATCTGCCGCACGTTGGTCGCGGTGGAGTTGCTGCGCGCGACTTCGATGGTCTGCGGGTTGCGCAAGTAAGTTGCCGCGAGCTTCTTGATTTCAGGCGAGAACGTCGCCGAAAACAGCAGCGTCTGACGCTCCTTAGGCAGCAGATTCAGAATGCGCTGCAGGTCCGGCAGAAAGCCCATGTCGAGCATGCGGTCGGCTTCGTCGAGGACGAGCATCTGCACCTGGCCGAGATTGAGCGTCTTCTGCTGAACGTGATCGAGCAGACGTCCCGGCGTCGCGATGAGAATCTCCACGCCACGGCGCAACGCATCCGACTGCGGATTCATGTCGACGCCGCCGAACACCACCGTGCTGCGCAACGCAGTGTGCTTCGAGTAGGTCTGCACGTTGGCGGCGACCTGATCGGCAAGTTCGCGCGTGGGCGTAAGCATCAGCGCGCGCACGGGATGGCGGGCGGGCGAGGCGCTCGTATTGGCCATCGGCAAAAGACGCTGGATGATCGGCAGCGAAAAACTCGCGGTCTTGCCCGTGCCGGTCTGCGCCGCGCCCATCACATCGCGGCCCGCGAGCACGACGGGAATGGCCTGCTCCTGGATCGGCGTGGGCGTGGTATAGCCGGACTCGCTCACTGCCTTGAGGATGTCGGCGGCCAGGCCGAACTGATCGAACGTAGGCGCGGTGGACGGGTTCGTGGCGACGGAATCTGACATGGTGACTATTGGGCTTTCGCTAAAAATCCGCTTGAAGCGGTGCGTAAGCGGGCGTTCGGTCGATTACGCGTGAGTATTTCGGTGACGCGGAGGATTGTCCGCGCAAGCATTTGTGCGCGGCGCTTGCCATGCACTTGAAGCGCGCCGGGCAGGAAAACGAGCGCCTGACGCAGATTCGGCCGATGGTCGCGGCCTGCGGAACGCCGCAGGTTCGGGCACAAGGCCCGCTGCGATGGAACACGGCTTCGATGATGCTTTCAAGGCGGCCGACGCACGCTCAAGTGGAAGGCCACGCGAGCCGATGCGAACCACGACGCTGCAGGGCAAAAATCTTAGCCGGAAAGCCGCACATTGTAGCATCCGGCGTCGATCCGCCCCTTTCCGCGCTTCATGCGGACAGAGGCGCACGACGTAGGCCGCGCTTACTTGTTGTGCGCCTCGCAATCGGCCAGTAGCGGCGGCGAGTCCTTGGCCGCCATCTCGTCATAGAGATTGGCCTGCGGTCCCTTGGTCCACCACGTATATTGATCCGCGACGTATTTGGCCCCGGAACCCGCGATCACGTTGACGAACAGCAGTTTGCGGCCATCCACCGTCAATGCCGCGAAGCTCTGGTGATTGCGTGCGTTGGTGTATTGCACCGACACGCTCTTGCCATCCTTGCAGTCGTAGCGCGTGGTCTGCGTCGAGGCGGTCTGGATTTGCGGCACGGTGAGCGGCATCGCGCGCGCGGTCGTGGCAATCGTGGACGCCATAAGAAGCGCGGCCGAAAGTACGAGAGATCGTTTCATCATCGGGTCCGGAAATCGTGGGAAGCGGCTCGGCGAGCCTTGATGGATGGCCCGAAGATCATGGATCGATCACATCCGCGCAGGCGTCCGTGGGCGCGGCCGCGACATGGCCGACCACCGGCACGATCTTCAAACCCGCTGACGCGATCCGGCACGGAGCCGCGGCCAGCCCGCAGCCCGAAAGTCCCGCGCACGCCACGATCAACGCGGCCATGATGATTCGCTTCACTATCTTCTCCCTGCCATTTGCAGGCGATGGTCAGCCCGGTCGACTCGATACGGGCTTTACTTTCGACGCCGCCAGCTTCGCGCGCTCACGCGCTTCGCCGGTATCGACGCCAGTAGCGAGCGCGACGCCCATGCGCCGTTTCGCGAAGCTCTCGGGCTTGCCGAAGAGGCGCAGATCCGCGCCCGGCACCGCAAGCGCTTCGGCCACGCCTTCGAAGGCGATACCCGCTTCGTCGAGGCCGCCGTAGATCACCGCCGATGCGCCCGGCGTTTGCAGCGCGGTATCGACGGGCAAGCCGAGAATGGCGCGCGCGTGCAGTTCGAACTCGGAGAAACGCTGCGTGGCGAGCGTCACGAGACCCGTGTCGTGTGGACGCGGACTGACTTCCGAAAACCATACGTCATCGCCGCGCACGAAGAGTTCCACGCCGAAGAGGCCGCGTCCGCCGAGCGCGGTCGTCACCTTTGCCGCGACATCGCGCGAGCGGGCGAGCGCGACGGCGCTCATCGCCTGCGGCTGCCAGGATTCGACGTAATCACCCGCCACCTGCACGTGGCCGATAGGCTCGCAGAAAAAGGTCGCCGTCTCGCCGGTCGCGGGGTCGGCCGCGCGCACGGTGAGTTGCGTGATTTCGTACTCGAAGTCGATGAACCCTTCCACGATCACGCGCCCGTGGTTCACGCGCCCGCCCGCCATCGCGTAGTTCCAGGCGGGCTCGACATCCGCGTCGCTTCCGAGCACGGATTGTCCCTTGCCCGAGGACGACATGACGGGCTTCACCACGCACGGAAAACCGATCTTCGCGATCGCCGCCTTCATCTCTTCGAGCGACTGCGCGAACGCGTACGGCGAGGTCGGCAAGCCGAGCGTCTCGGCGGCCAGGCGGCGAATGCCTTCGCGATTCATCGTCAATTGCGTGGCGCGCGCGGTCGGAATCACGGTGGCAATGCCAGCGGCTTCGATGTCGGCGAGCGCGTCGGTGGCGATTGCCTCGATCTCGGGCACGATCAGATGCGGCGACTCTTGCTCGACGAGCGCGCGCAGCGCCACGGCATCGGTCATGTCGATGACATGCGCCCGGTGCGCGACCTGATGCCCCGGCGCGTTCGCATAGCGATCCACCGCGATCACCTCGACGCCGAGCCGCTGCAACGCGATGATCACTTCCTTGCCGAGCTCGCCCGCGCCGAGCAACATCACGCGCGTGGCATGCGCCGAAAGCGGCGTGCCGATGCGGCGCTCGACGTCGGTCGCTGCATTCGTGCCGGTAGCGGGGTCGCGTTGCGAGTCGGTGTGCATGAGTGCTCCAGAAATCGGATTCGGTGGCGCCTGTTGCTCGAACATTCGATGAGGCGAGAATGGCCCGGATGTTAACACGCACCGCTTAGTGCAACAGCTCTGCCATTCGGTCTATTGACAGGCGCCAAGAGCAGTATGACAAGCGGTATCGCTGCTCAGTTGCAAGGCATTCGCGTGCTTTTCAAAGATCGTCGACGGGAGGAAAGCGCTGCCGATCATTTTGTTGCATCGAGCGCTGGACAAATCGTAGGACGAGTGCGATACCCTTACGGTTTCGCCAGTTTCAGGACTCCCCGATGCCCACGCACTTCATCCGCACACCGTCTTCGTCGCCGCTTTTTCGGGGAGCGCCGGCGTGGCTCACACGTGCATCGCGGCGCGCCGGTGTGCTGCTGCTCGCCACGGGTTTCATCGCCGGCTGCGCGCTCCCCAAGCATCCCGACGCGAGCGCGCCGCCCACCGATCCCTACAACCCCGCCGCCACGCAATTGCTCGACGACACGCAATGGCAGCTCACGCGCTGGACCGATGCAAGCGGCAAGCCGCGTGCGCTTCCTCAGGACGCGGGCGGCGCGCAGCCCATCACGCTCGACTTTTCGACGGCGAGCGGCCATCGGCGCGCGAGCGGCTTTTCCGGTTGCAACCGCTTCGCGGGCGCCTATGACCTGAAAGACGGCAAGCTCACGTTCGGCCCGCTCGCCGGTACGCGCATGGCCTGCGTCTCCGGCACGGGCGGTGCGTTGGAGCAGCCGTATTTGGATGGACTCGCACATGTCGCCAGAAGCGGCGTTCAGATGAACCCGCCGCCAGCGTTGCAACTGACGCTCGCCGATGGACAGGTGCTCACGTTCGCGCCGCGGCCAAAGTAAGCGCGAGGTGTTGCGTGCTCGCGCCATACCTATCGGCGCACGCCGCAACCGTTAAACTGCCTGGTTGAACGCGCATGCGTCCGAAGCCGGCAGCGAGTCTGGTCCTGTCTCATACGTCTCACCCAACATTGGTTCTATCTCTAGCATGCAAATGGTAGTTCTCGGCTGGTTCGGTGCATCAGTCGTCTGGATCCTTCCACTCCTCTGGCGTATCGTGAAATCGGTGCTCCCGAGCGGCAGCGGACTGCGCGGCCCCGGCACGATCCGGCTGTGGGTCGGCTTCTTCTGCGTATTGCTGTCGAGCAGCGTGCTCGAAGGCCTGCTTGCAAGTGGCGTCGAAACGCAGGCGAATATCAATCGCGGTGGTCGGGCGCTTGCCTTGCTTCTCGTCAATCTGGCTTATCCGGCTGGCGCGATTGCCGTTGCGGCCCTCGTGCTGGCAATGTTCGCGCCGTGGCTCGTCGAGTTCTCGTGGCGCTCGGTGCTGATCTGGTTCGATGAAGCGTTCGGCTTCGATTTACCGAAGAGCTGGCTGACACCACCCGAAAAAAACGAGCGCGAACCGCAGCCGAAGAAGGAACGCCGTGGGCGACGCGATGCATCCGGCTGGTTCGAGCGTCGTGCGCGCGACAAGACCAAGACGACGCGCGAGATCCCCGTGCGCGGCATCGGCGCAGATCGTTTCGATGCCTCGTCCGTGCGCGTGCCGCAGGATGAGCCCACGCTCGGTTTGCCGACCGGCAAGCAACGCGGACGCTATCGGCGGCCTACCGCGTGGCGTCCGCCTTCGATCGGCAAGAGCGGCGCGAATCGCGATCAGGCGTCGGCGAGAAATACCGCGTCGACCAACTATGCCGCCGTGCGTCTCAGCCGATCCTCGTTCGAAGCGGAAAGCGCGTCCGGTCGGCCGATGCCTATCGAGCCGGTCGCACCCGGTGGATGGTTGAATCCGTCCACGCAGCCGCGTGCCTCGGTGTCGCCGGGGGCGCGGCCGGCACAAGGCGCGAATGGCCCGACAGCGTCGGCGCGAACTTCCGCGGGAATGGCTGCGGCTTCTGCGTCGCGCAGTACTGCCTCATCGGTTGCGGTCGAGCCGCGCGGGAATGTTCTTCGGGCGGGTGCGGCTCCGGCTGCATCGGCTGCACTGGCCCGGGGTGGCACCGCTTCAGTATCGGCAGGAGGCAATGCACGCGGTCCGATGCCCGCACAAAGTCGTGCGGGGCAGACTTCGCCCGGGCTCGTGCGGCGCGCGCCGCCCGCTCGTCCGACCGCAACACCGGCCACGCGTGACTTTGCTGGGCGTTCGCTGCCAACGCCCGCCGACGCGCTGGCGCGTTCGGCACTTCCGCCGCTCGAACCACCTCCACCGCCCGAGTCCGTTCAGGCGACGCTGCGATCTATCGAGGAGAACGCCGCGTTATGGACGTCGCTCGCCGGAACGGGGCTCGCGCGTGAACCTGAAGCGATGGTGGCGGATATGGCCGCAGCGTCTGGCTCGCAAGTCGCATCGCAATCTGCGAGCGACGCCGTGACGCGAGCGCCCACGAGTACGGAACCTGTCGACTTCTCTCCGAAGCCAGCGGACACGTTGATCGATGGCGGTCTGAACGCGAACGGCGCCATTCCAGACGATGCCACCTCCGTTGGGGCAAGCGCGCTCGTTTTCTCACGCATGGGAGCCAACGTTGCGTCACAAGCACCGGCAGCGGTTTCGTTGGACGCGCCCGCAACGCCCGCTACGCCACCGATTCATCGCGAGTTCACGCCGGAGCACGCCGAGCCTGACTTGGTCGAGCCAACGCGTCACACCGAAACGCCTGCACCGCCGTGGCTGGACGAGCCGTCATCGTCGCCGAGATACGAGCCACCTCCGCTGCCGTCGTTCCTGCCGATGGACGAGCCGCCGCCGCTCGCGGACGCATTCGACGATGCTCGCGACCAGCCCGCCCCGTCTGGTGCGGATCCCTTGCGAAACGCGACCGCATTGCCTCCCGACGAAACAATCCGAAGCACATCCACGTTGCCTGGCGACGAAACCGGCCAAAGCGCACCCGCATTGCCGCGCGACGGCACCGTGCGGCACGCGCCCGCGTCGCTTCGAGACGAATCGATCCAAAGCGCTTCGACGTCGCCCGTCCACGAGACCGCGCGCGAGGAAGCCCTCGACGCGCCGGAAAAGCCATCGAACATCGTGCGCTTCCCCATCGCCGTCCCGCTGCAAGAGGCCGAAGCCGAAGCGCCACCCGCCGCAACAACGTCGCCAGCAAGCGCCCCGCGCCCGCCGGTACGCGGCTTCGCGCCTACCGAATTCGAATTCCACGCGCCGCACGCATCCGCAGTTGAATTGCCCACGCTCGACCTGCTCGAACCCGCATCCGAAGACGCCGAACCCGTCTCCGAACAGCAACTCGCCGAAACCGGCCAGCTAATCGAACAACGGCTGCAGGAATTCAAGGTGCCCGTCACGGTCGTCGGCGCATCCGCTGGCCCCGTCATCACGCGCTTCGAAGTGGACCCGGCGCTCGGCGTGCGCGGCAGTCAGATCGTCGGCCTCATGAAGGATCTATCGCGAGGCCTCGGTCTCACGTCGATCCGCGTCGTCGAAACGATTCCCGGCAAAACCTGCATGGGCCTCGAACTGCCGAACGCGAAACGCCAGATGATCCGTCTGTCCGAGATTCTCGAACAGGACGTGTACCGCGCGTCGAAGTCGAATCTCACCATCGCGATGGGCAAGGACATCGTCGGCAATCCGGTCGTCACCGACCTCGCCAAGGCGCCGCACATGCTGGTCGCGGGCACGACGGGCTCCGGCAAGTCGGTCGCGATCAACGCAATGATCCTTTCGCTGCTCTACAAGGCGACGCCTGAGGACGTGCGCCTCATCATGATCGACCCGAAGATGCTGGAACTGTCCGTTTACGAAGGCATTCCGCATCTGCTCGCACCCGTCGTCACCGACATGAAGCTCGCGTCGAACGCGCTCAACTGGTGTGTCGGCGAAATGGAAAAGCGCTACCGGCTGATGTCGGCGGTAGGCGTGCGCAATCTGCAGGGCTTCAATCAAAAGATCCGCGCCACCGAAGCGGCCGGCAAGAAGCTCACGAATCCGTTTTCCTTGACGCCCGATGCACCCGAGCCGCTATCGACGCTGCCGCTCATCGTCGTGATCATCGACGAACTGGCCGACCTCATGATGGTCGCGGGCAAGCAAATCGAACAATTGATCGCGCGTCTTGCGCAGAAGGCGCGCGCGGCCGGCATCCACCTGATTCTCGCGACGCAGCGGCCTTCGGTCGATGTCATCACGGGTCTCATCAAGGCCAACATTCCGACGCGCGTGGCGTTTCAGGTGTCGTCCAAGATCGATTCGCGCACGATTCTCGATCAGATGGGCGCGGAATCGCTGCTCGGCGCAGGCGACATGCTGTTCCTGCCACCCGGCACCGGCTACCCGCAACGCATACACGGCGCGTTCGTCGCGGACGACGAAGTGCATCGCGTGGTCGAATATTTGAAGCAGTTTGGCGAGCCGGAATACGAGGAAGGCATTCTGTCCGGGCCGACGTCCGAAGGCGCGTCGCCAGACCTGTTCGGCGAAACGCCCGAGGCCGAAGCCGACCCGCTCTACGACGAAGCCGTCGCGTTCGTGTTGCGCACACGGCGCGCCTCGATTTCGTCGGTGCAGCGGCAACTGCGTATTGGCTATAACCGCGCGGCGCGGCTCGTCGAGCAGATGGAAACGGCCGGGCTCGTCTCCTCGATGGGCAGCAACGGCAATCGCGAAGTGCTCGCACCGCCGGGCCCGGCCGACTAAGCGTTTTTACCAGAGCCGCAAGCGGCGCAACAGGAAGATCGTGATGGCGGCGCATCCCGCCATCACGCCGACCACCACCCAGAACGAAGCGGGATTGTGCGTGCCCGGCAAGCCCGCGACGTTCATGCCGAAGATGCCCGTCACGAGCGTGGCGGGCAATAACAACGCGGACATGATCGCGAGCCACAAGAGCTTGCGGTTGATGTCCTCGGAAAGCAGCGCGGCGATTTCGTCCTGCAAGAGTTTGGCGCGCTCGTAAAGTCCTTCGAGCCCGCCGCCCAATCCGTTGAGCACCTGAATGGCTTGCACGAGCGCTTCCATCGAGCGCGGTTCGGCCCATTCAAGCCGGCGCGTCACGAGTTGCGTAAGCGCGTTACGCTCGGGGTCGATAAAGCGCTTGACCTCCACCAGCCGCCGCCGCACCACGCCGAGTTCGACGCGCCAGTTCGAATGGCCGCCTTCGAGCACGCCCTCTTCGACATCGTCGAGACGGTCGCCGATTTCATCGATACGGTCCGCGAAGGTTTCGTTGAGCGCGCGGATAAGACCCGCGAAAAGATCGACGGTATCGCGGAACATCGCGCCTTCGAGCACGGCATGACGCAGCCGGTCGGTCGACTGCAAGGGACGCGCGCGCACCGTAATCATGCGGTTGCGGTCGACGTAAAAGCGCAACGCGCCGGTCGCGCGAATCGCCTCGCGTGCGCCCGGCTCCGCGCCCGCGGGCGTCGCCGCGACGAGCTCCAAGTCGGCGACGACGCCGTACATGAAATTTGGTCCCATGTGCACGCGCGGACGTTTGTCCTCGCCGTTCAGAAATTCGCGCGCGACATCGGGCATGGAACTCACGCCTTCGAGCCAGCCTTCGACGGTATCGTCGTTGGCCGACAGATGGAGCCACGTCGGTCCGTCGCCCGTGATCGCATCGCGCGCTTCGTCCCACGAAAGCCGCAGCGCCTGGCCGCCCGCAAAGCGAAACGCGCTGATGAAGCCGGGCGGCGCCGCTTCGTTCTTGTCAGACTGCGGGCCCGGTTCGGGACGCCCGGCGCGGCCGGAAGTGTAAGTCGTGTTCAATCTTGCTTTCCCTGCAATTTCCGTTGTCTTTCGATTTCATCAGGATACCTTTCGGTTCCAAATGCCAGGCTGCGCGAGCCGACGCAGCATCGTACTAGAACTCGTGGCCGCCCCGGAAGAACACAACGCCGCCGTTGCCATCGGTTGCACGGGCCGCATGAGAAGCGCGAAGACCGTGCACAGAGATGAAACCGTGACGGCTTCGCGTCGCGGTAACGTGACGAAAGCCTGGAACGGACCATTGCCGCGATCGACAACGACACCGCGCAAACTTCTCAAGACGGCGAGACGAACTTGAAATCGACCGGCGAGCCGATAGAAAGCCGCTTCGGATCCGATGCCAGTTCGCCCGATGCCGGATCGCGCCGGAAGAAGAACGCGCTGTCGCTGTCCTCATTGCCGACGATGAGCCAGCGCCCGCTCGGGTCGATCGCGAACTCACGCGGCGTCTTGCCGAGCGTCGGATATCGTTTCAAGAGCTTGAGATGGCCGTTGTTCGGATCGACCGCGAACGCGACGAGCTCGTTCGCGTCGCCACGATTGGTCGCATACAGAAAGCGTCCATCGGGCGACAGATGCACCGCGCCGCCGCCGATCTTGCCTTTGAAGCCGGGCGCGGTCATCGGCACGCTCTGCGTTTCGCTGAGTTTGCCGTCGCGATAGAAAAAGACGAGCACCGACGCGTTCATTTCGGTCGTGAGATAAGCATGCTTGCCGCTGGCATCGAAAATCAGATGCCGTGGGCCCGAACCAGCCTTGACCGGCGTGTAACGCGCATCGGTCGGACCGAACAGGCCGCGGCTGCCATCGGGCGTGTAGCGGTACGCGAACACCTTGTCGACGCCCAGGTCTTGCGTGAAGAGATATTTGCCATCGGGCGAGAACACGGTCGAGTGGACGTGCGAGTTGTCCTGCCGCCCTTTCACGGGCCCGTTGCCTTCGTGATGCACCGTCAGCACGGAGGTGCCGACGTGACCATCGGCGTTGATCGGAAACACCGCGAAGCTGCCGCCGGGATTGGCCGCCACCGAGTAATTGGCTGTCAGCAAATATTTGCCATCCGGCGAGAGCGCGAGGTAACACGGGTCGTTGCCATCCGCCGACACGCGGTTCAAAAAGCTCAACTGGCCGGTTGCGCGGTCGAAGCGAAACGCGCTGATGCCGCCGCGTTGCGAAGCCGGGCCGTTGTCGCCGGGCAGTTCGTTCACGGCATACACGTAATTGTGATCGCGACTCACGACGAGATACGACGGGTTCACCGTCTGCGCCGACGCGACGCGCGTCAGCTCGCCATTGCCGGTATCGAAGCGATAAACGTAGATGCCTTCGCTCTTGCCGCCGCCCGTGTAAGTGCCGATGAGCAGATCGAGCACCTCGCCGCCCGATGAAACCGCAGCGCCACTGGCGCCCGCGGCCGGCGTCGCGCTTGCGGGCGTCTGCGCCACGGCATGCGTGGCCGCGATCGACAGGATCAACGCGAAACCCCGGGCCCACCTACGCGGCTTGAATGAAGCCAAGAGCGAACTCGTGAGCGTATTCTGTAGCGGGCGCGGCACTTGCGACGTGCGTCTCGCCGCGACGGCGGACAACCGTTCCGGCAACGGATGGCTCGGGTGCATGAAAGCTCCTCATCGTCTTCTGATGCTTGTTATCGAGGGCGATGCGCGAACGGCTGCGGCATCGTCTGGCTGGCGTGGCGCGAGCAAGTTTTGCTCCCACCGTGCCACCGGGCAAACCGCAACAGGCTAAACCCAACCATTCGAACCAACAACAAAAAGGAGTTGCTGCGATGAACATTCACGTAAGCCTTGGGCCGCTGGTGTCGCTGATCGCCGGGATTCTCATCCTCGTGATGCCGCGACTGCTGAACTTCATCGTCGCGATCTATCTGATCGTGATTGGACTGATCGGGCTATTCGGCATGGGCTCGGCGCATTTCTGACGAACGCATGCGCGCGGCTTGAACCGCGCGCATGTCCTAGGACTGGACGCGAAAGTCTTCGCGTTTCAACCGTTGGCGAGTTGTTCCAGCCGCAAGCGGCCTTGCAAGGACAGCGCGCCTACCGCGACGCCCGCCGCGTCGAAGGAATAGCCGCTGAAGCAGCCGCGCTCGGTGAGAAAGACAGCGGCGGTTTCCATCGCGTTGCGCGACAAACCGAGATGCCCGGGATCGAGCGCGAGCAAAGTGTCGGGCTCGCTCAACCGGCTTGCTGCGGAAAGAATGGCGATGCAGTCAGCTTTCGACGGATTGTGCATGGTGTCCTGTTCCCCGAAATCACGAAGTGATGAACCGGTATGCGACGTGCGAAGCGTGAGACCGTGGTACGAAAGAAGGTTCGATGACAGCGCGACATGGCCCCGACGCGCAGTTGAACGACGCGACCTGAAGGCCGTTCGTAAGACTTCATTTAAACATTGGCCGATCGTTCCGGCAAGTTTCCATCGGCGAGTCACGCGGGCGTTTCCGCCAGCCCTGCGGGACGCGCCGTTGCCGCCGCGATAGAGGAGCGTTCGCCCGGTTTCCTGCTCACCGTGAACGAATGCGGCAGAATGCGGCCAGACCAAGGGTTTGCGTTTTGCGTCTTACATGTCTGTGTCGTTCTCATTCCAACCCTCGGCGCTCTTGGGCGCCGCCAGCAGGAAGATGTCCGCATGCCAGCATTGATCGAAGATTACGCCATGGTCGGCGACGGCCACACCGCAGCACTTATTTCCCGTGACGGTTCCGTAGACTGGCTCTGCTGGCCGCGCTTCGACTCAGCCTCGTGTTTTTCGGCGTTGCTCGGCACACCCGAACATGGCCGATGGCTGCTCGCGCCGGAAATGCCCGACGGTAAAGCGCCGGTCATCCGGCGTCGTTATCGCGAAGACACGCTGATCCTCGAAACCGACTTCGAGACGCCCGATGGCGCGGTGACGATCGTCGACTTCATGCCTTCGCGCAACGGTCATTCGGAACTGGTGCGCATCGTCGTGGGCAAACGCGGCTCGGTGCGCATGAAGATGGAACTGGTGTTGCGCTTCGACTACGGCTCGGCGATTCCGTGGGTCAGCCGCCTGCCCGACGCAAGCGGCATTCGCGCGATTGCCGGTCCCGACCTCGCCGTGCTGCGCACGCCCGTGGATCTCGTCGGCGAGAACATGCGCACGACCGCATACTTCGACGTTGGCGCGGGCGAACGCGTGCCCTTTTCGCTGTGCTATTCGCAATCGCATTTGCGGCTGCCGCCCGCGCACGATCCACACACGCAACTCGCACGCGCCGAAAATTACTGGCGCGAATGGTCTAGCCAAAGTGAACTCAAGGGCAAGTGGGCCAGCGCCATACGCCGTTCGCTCATTACGCTCAAGGCGCTGGCGTATGAGCCGACCGGTGGCATCGTTGCCGCGCCGACAACGTCGCTACCCGAACAGCTCGGTGGCACGCGCAACTGGGATTATCGCTATTGCTGGCTGCGCGACGCGACCATCACGCTGCTCGCGATGATGCGCGGCGGCTACTACGACGAAGCCCGCGCCTGGCGCGCGTGGCTGGGCCGCGTGATGGCGGGTTCGCCCGATCAGGTGCAGATCATGTACGGCATCGCGGGCGAGCGGCGTCTGCCCGAATACGAGATTCCCTGGCTGCCGGGCTACGAAGGCGCACAACCGGTGCGCATCGGCAATGGCGCGGTCAATCAGTTGCAGCTCGACGTCTATGGCGAAGTGATGAACGCGTTGCATCTCGCGCGCGTCGGTGGCCTGCAAAGCGACGAAACCGCATGGTCGATCCAGTGCGCCATGCTTCAGCACCTGGACACCGTCTGGGAGATGCCCGACGAAGGCATCTGGGAAGTGCGCGGCGGCCGCAAGCACTTCACGTTCTCCAAGGTGATGGCGTGGGTGGCCTACGACCGCGCTATTCAATCGGCGGAAAAGTTCGATCTGGAAGGTCCGGTGGATCATTGGCGCGAGATGCGCGCGCGCGTGCATGCCGCCGTCTGCGCGAGAAGCTGGAATCCGCAAATCAATTCGTTCACGCAGACGTATGACGGCGATGCGCTCGATGCGAGCCTTCTTTTGATCCCATTGCTCGGCTTTTTGCCGCCCGATGATCCGCGAGTGGCCGGAACCGTACATGCAATCGAAACCACTCTGACGCACGATGGGCTGGTCAAGCGCTATCACACGACCGAAGTCGCCGATGGTCTGCCGCCTGGAGAAGGCACGTTTCTGGCTTGTAGCTTTTGGCTGGTCGACAACCTCGCGCTGCAAGGACGGCTCGATGAGGCGCATCAGATGTTCGAGCGTCTCGTCGGCCTCGCCAACGACGTAGGCCTTCTGGCCGAGGAGTACGACACGATAGCGAAGCGCATGGTTGGCAACTTTCCGCAGGCCTTCACGCACGTGGCGCTGGTGCACACCGGCATGAATCTGATGCGGCACGAAGAAGAGATGGCCGAAGCGACGGGTCAACCTGCTGGCGACTCGAAAGACGGGAATCTCAAGGCAAATCCAGCGCTAGAAGCCGCGATGGCCAAGAAATAGGCAAAGTCGTGTTTGGAATACGAATGCCATGCAGTTAAGATTGGTGCAACGCACAAAATTTAACTGTTGCGCGTAGCGAAGCAAAAGCTGGTATTTTTAACCGTTTAGTGGAATCGTGCGTTTGTTGCGCAGAAAACTCTGCTTTGGCTCAAGCTCCGAGCCGGGCGTGTCGTTAAATGCCCAGAAGTTGCCCAGTATCAAGCATCAGACGTTTGCAGTAAGGGAAGAGACAGTGCCTTGCGTGCGGCGACAGCCCGCCGCACGCGGGGATTATCGAGCGTCGTTGAGCCTGATCGCCGGAAGTCTTGCCGGGATCGACACGCAGACCGGTTTTTCACGGGGCAACCATGCTCTACCAAATCCACGAAGTTCAGCGGGCCATGTTGTCGCCCCTCACCGCCTGGGCCCAGGCGGCATCGAAGTCGTTTGTGAATCCGGCGAGCCCACTTTCCTATGTTCCCGGCGCGAGCCGTTTTGCCGCCGGCTACGAATTGCTGTACCGGCTCGGCAAAGACTACGAAAAGCCGCAGTTCGACATTCATCAGATCGTGAAGGACGGCCATAACATCCCGATCGTCGAGCAGACGGTTGTCGAAAAGCCGTTTTGCCGTCTGCTGCGCTTCAAGCGCTTCGCCGACGACAGCGCCACCGTCACCAAGCTGAAGGACGAGCCTATCGTGCTGGTGTGCGCGCCGCTTTCCGGGCACCATTCAACGCTCTTGCGCGACACCGTGAACACGCTTTTGCAAGACCATAAGGTGTACATCACCGACTGGTTGGACGCGCGCATGGTGCCGGTCGAAAATGGCGCGTTCCATCTGGACGATTACGTCGAATACATTCAGGAGTTCATCCGCCATATCGGTGCGAAGGACCTGCATGTCATTTCGGTGTGTCAGCCGACCGTGCCGGTGCTTGCCGCCATTTCGCTAATGGCGAGCCGCGGCGAGGACACGCCGCGCACCATGACCATGATGGGTGGCCCGATCGACGCGCGCCGCAGCCCGACATCAGTCAATTCGCTCGCGAACGAGCACTCGTACGAGTGGTTCGAGAACAACGTCATCTATACGGTGCCGGCGAATTATCCGGGCGTGGGCCGCAAGGTGTATCCGGGCTTTTTGCAGCACGCGGGATTCGTCGCGATGAATCCGGAGCGCCACCTCACCGCGCACTGGGACTTCTATCAGAACCTCCTTCGCGGCGACGACGATGACGCCGAGCAGCATCGCCGTTTCTACGACGAGTACAACGCCGTGCTCGACATGGCCGCCGAGTATTACCTGGAGACCATTCGTATCGTGTTCCAGGAGTTCCGTCTTGCCGAAGGCACGTGGGACGTGAACGGCGAGCGCGTGCGCCCGCAAGACATCACGGCGACGGCCCTGTTCACTATCGAAGGCGAACTGGACGACATCTCCGGCAGCGGTCAGACACGCGCCGCGCACGATCTCTGCACGGGCATTCCCGCGCAGAATCAGCGGCACTTCACGGCGGAAAAAGCTGGTCACTACGGCATCTTCTCCGGACGCCGCTGGCGCACGATGGTGTATCCGCAACTGCGCGAGTTCATTCTCGAACACGACAAGGCGCCGAAGAAGGAAGCCGTGCCGGCCTGAGATTCAGTGACCGAGTTCGACTACGCGCCGGTTCATAGAACCGGTTCCGTAAAAGACGAAAAGTCGCGCCTGTTTCCAGGCGCGACTTTTTTATTGCCCGCGTGTCAGACGATTAACGACGCGTCAAAAACGCCAGCAGCAATTCCGTATTCATCCGCACCATTTGTTCGCGCTGCGACGTTTCGCTAAAGTCGAGTCCAAATGTGGCTTCGAGCGTAAATCGATTCGATACGATGTAGTAGCCGAGCCCCGACAGCGTGATATAGAACTTCAACGGGTCGACATCGTTTCGAAAAAGCCCCGCTTTCTGGCCGCGATCCAGAATTGCGGTGACCGTTTCGAGCATGGGCGAGATCAGTTCGCGCGTGCGATTCGAGCTCTTGATATATTTCGCCTCGTGCAGGTTTTCATTGTTGATCAGCCTCAGCAATTCCGGATGATCGCGGTAGTAATCCCAGACAAAATGGGCAAGGCGCGTGATGGCCTCGATGGGCGCCACGCCGTCGAGGTCGAGCGTGCGCTCGGCTTCCACCAGCGAGCCGAGGGCGTGCTCCAGCACTGCCGTGAAAAGCTGCTCCTTACTGCCGAAGTAGTAATAGAGCATGCGTTCATTGGTTTCGGCCCGGCGCGCGATCTGATCGACGCGCGCGCCGAACAGTCCTCCCGCTGCAAACTCTTCTGCAGCAGCCAGCAGGATACGGCGACGGGTGCCTTCAGGATCTCTTTTGATTTTCGGCTGATTCATGGTGGCATGATTCAGGAGCCGCGTTGTCCGGATGAGCGTCACGCGGCCCGCGTTTGGGTACATGACGTGAACGGGCGCTGCCCATGGTTATTGGGGAACACCGTCCTGCGGTCAAACGGTAAAGCGCTTTGATTATGCGCACATCGCCACGTCATTGGCAATTGGGATTAAGCGTTCGCAGCACGACTATTTGCGACTTCGGCGATAATGACGCCTAAACCCGAGCGCGTACCGTCGTCAAAAGCGGAATAAGCGCGCCGAATGCAGGCAGCGAGCAACCGTCATACGTGTTTGATTGTGGTCGAGCCGTTCTTGCGCTCCTCCCTGCCTCGACTCCCCAAGCCATATCGCGACCCCTTCGTGACCGTTATCGTTTCAAAGACGCTCGCCGAGCGCATTGAAGATTTGCTGCCGCAGACCCAGTGCACCAAGTGCGGCTATCCCGCCTGCCGGCCTTATGCGGAAGCCATCGCCGCGGGCGATGCAAACTACAACCAGTGCCCGCCAGGCGGCGCACAAGGCATCGCGCGGCTCGCTCGATTGCTCGACAAGCCCGTGATTGCGCTCGACACCACGCATGGCGTCGAACGTCCGCGTCCCGTTGCCGTGATCGACGAGAACGTGTGCATCGGTTGCACGCTTTGCATGCAGGCGTGCCCTGTCGATGCAATCGTCGGTGCGCCGAAGCAGATGCATACGGTCATCCCCGAACTGTGCACGGGTTGCGATCTATGCGTGCCGCCCTGCCCCGTCGATTGCATCGCGATGATTCCCGTGACCGGCGACGCCACCGGCTGGAATGCGTGGTCTCAACCGGAAGCCGACGCGGCGCGCGAGCGTCATGACCGGCGCGTGGCGCGCGACGAACGTGAGCACGCGGCGGCCGAAGCGCGTGCATCGGCGCGTCGGGCGCAAGCGGCGGTATCTTCCGCACGGCCTGAAGCAGCCGCAAGCGCCGCCGCGCAAGCCGACGACCCTGAAGCCAGGAAACGCGCGATCATTCAGGCCGCGCTCGACCGCGCACGCAAGAAGAAGGAAGAGATGGCGCGCGCAGGCACCGGCCCGAAGAACACGGACAACGTGAGCCCCGCCGTGCAAGCGCAGATCGATGCCGCCGAGGAGCGCCGCCGGCGGCTCGCCATGCAGGAAACCGCGAACAACGATCCCTCGAACTCACGATGAACGCCAAAAAGCGCCGCGCCATCTTCGAAACGTTGCAAAGCATCGACCCGGAACCGAAGACGGAGCTCGAATACACGACGCCATTCGAACTGTTGATCGCCGTGATGCTCTCGGCGCAAGCCACCGATGTCTCCGTCAACAAGGCGATGCGCAAGATGTTCCCCGTCGCCAACACGCCTGGGAAAGTGCTTGCGCTCGGCGAGGAAGGCGTGACGGACTGTATCCGCACGATCGGGCTGTATCGGACCAAGGCGAAGAACGTGATCGCGACGTGCCGGATGTTGATCGAGCAACACGGCGGCGAAGTGCCCGACAATCGCGAGGCGCTCGAAGCGCTGCCAGGCGTCGGACGCAAGACAGCGAATGTCGTGCTGAATATTGCGTTCGGGCAAGCGACCATTGCCGTCGACACGCATATCTTTCGCGTCGCCAATCGGACGGGACTGGCGCCGGGCAAGGACGTGCGGGCGGTCGAAACCGCGCTGGAGAAGTATGTCCCGGTTGAATTTTTGCAGCACGCGCATCACTGGCTGATCCTGCATGGGCGATACGTCTGCAAGGCGCGCGTGCCGGAGTGCTGGCATTGCGCGATCGAGCCGCTTTGCGAATATCGGCCGAAGACGCCGGCGCCGGTGGTTTGAATCGCCGGGCAGCCAAGCGCCAATTGCCCCAGCGCTCAAGCAGAACTCCTACCCCTAGCTCTACAATAGCGGTCTGAATCCCGCAATCGAATCAATACCTTATGTTCAACCCTAGCCGCGACGAAGTTCGTCAGTTCTTCACCGAAACCTGGCGCAAGGAGCGCGCGAGCGAGATTCTCACGCCGCTCGAAAGCATGGCCGCCGACTGGATGCGCGAGCATCCGGAATATCACGACGCGCTCAGCGATCCTGAAGCACAAGGCGCGGACTATTCACCCGATCGCGGCCAGAGCAACCCGTTTCTGCATCTGTCGATGCATCTTGCGATCACCGAACAGTTGTCGATCGATCAGCCGCCTGGCATTCGTCGAGCGCACGAGCGACTGGCCGCGCGGCTCGGTTCCACGCACGAGGCGCAGCACGCCATCATGGAATGCCTTGGGCAGGTGATCTGGGAAGCGCAGCGCAGCAACACGCCGCCGGATACCGACGCATACCTCGCGCTCATCGAGCGTCGAGCTTCAAAGGACTAACTTCGCCGGACTAAACATCTTCGAAGCCGCGCGACAAAGCAAAACACCCCGCTCGATGCGGGGTGTTTCGTTTGATGCGAACGAACCGAAGCGCGCTTACTTCTTCAGCACGAGGTTGCCATCGAGCGATTCGATATAAGCCGCGAGATCCTTCAGGTCGCTCTGCGACAGGTTCTGCACCTGCGCCGCCATGATGGCGTTGTTGCGGCCGAAATTCGGATTTCCGCCGCCAATCTGATACTGCCGGAGCGCCCAGTAGATATAGCTCGCATGCTGACCCGCGAGACGCGGATACTCGCCGCTCACTGGTTTATTGAGGTTAGGGCCGTGGCAGGCCGAGCAATTGTGGCTCTCGGACAGTGCCTTGCCGTTGCCGACGTCCGCCGCGTGCGCAACATTCAACGCCGCCATGCCGATGAGCGCCGCTGCCGCGCATGCCGCCTTGAAGCTTGTGTGGAGTGCCTGAGAGGGCATCATGAATTCTCCTGTGTCCATGCAATACCGGATTGCCGTATCGACGTCGGCGCATGAGTGCGCGCGCGTCGCATCGAGTCAAACGCTAAAAAGCACGGATCACTTGTCGGGATTGTTCTTCGATTGGGGAGTTTGCGCGGCGTAGTACGCGGCAATATCGGCGATGTCCTGATCGGACAAGGTAGTCGCGATGGCGCGCATGGTGTCGAAGTGGCGGTCGCCCTTCTTGTAGGCATGCAGCGCGTTGGCGATGTACTGCGCGTTCTGGCCGCCGAGCATGGGCACTTCATAAACTTCGGGATACGCCGTGCGATAGCCGGGTATGCCGTGGCAGCCGATGCACATCGCGACCTTGCCCTCAGCGGCCTTTGCGTTGCCCACGACGTCGGCCGACGCCTGGGTCGCGAAGCCGGCAAGACCCGACAGCGCTGCAATCACGGCACATTTGCCGACAAAATTGTTCATAGCTTCTAACCTAGCATGAGGGGAAATCCGGCGCGCTTCTACCGCCTGGGGCCAAGGCCGCGCCGAGCGCATCACAACCTTCTCGGGACTGTTTTCGCTATTTAGCCACGCAGGCCAAAAAAATCGGGCTAATTGTACCGCGCGACCTCCCCACCGTCCACAAGGGGAGATCGCGCGAAAGCCCTGCTGACAAGGGGAATCGGCTGAAAAGCAGCCAACCCGCCTGCGACAATTGGTCCCTGTACAAACATTCCGATTGACTTCGCCCGACTTCGGATGCAGGGCCGGCGCGCGTGCTCCGGCGTGCCTGAAGCGGCTCACACGATACCCCGGCAAGCCTCGATGCCAAAAGGTCTTCTGACTTATACTGGGATTTTTTTCCTCACCGGACTTCGTCATGCGTTTCGAAGGCTCATCGCAATACGTCGCGACCGACGACCTCAAACTCGCGGTGAACGCCGCGGTGACGCTGCAACGCCCGCTCCTCATCAAGGGTGAACCCGGCACCGGCAAGACCATGCTTGCCGAGGAAGTGGCAAGCGCGCTCGGCATGCCGCTCCTGCAATGGCATATCAAGTCGACCACCAAGGCCCAGCAAGGCCTCTACGAATACGACGCCGTCTCGCGCCTGCGCGACTCGCAACTCGGCGACGAGCGCGTGAAGGACATCCGCAACTACATCGTCAAGGGCGTGCTGTGGCAGGCCTTCGAAGCGGATCGACAGACGGTGCTCCTGATCGATGAGATCGACAAAGCCGATATCGAGTTTCCGAACGACCTGCTGCGCGAACTCGACCGCATGGAGTTCTATGTCTACGAGACGCGGGAACTCGTGAAGGCGCGGCATCGCCCGCTCGTCATCATCACGTCGAACAATGAGAAGGAACTGCCCGACGCGTTCCTGCGCCGCTGCTTCTTCCACTACATCAAGTTCCCGGATGCGCAGACGATGAAAGAAATCGTCGAAGTGCATTACCCGGACATCAAGCAGGAGTTGCTCGCCGCCGCGATGCAGAGCTTCTTCGAACTGCGCAACGTGTCGGGCCTGAAGAAGAAGCCGTCCACCTCCGAGCTGCTCGACTGGCTGAAGCTGCTTCTCGCCGACGACATCCCGCCTGAAGCACTGCGCTCGACTGATCAACAGCAGATCGTGCCGCCGCTGCACGGCGCGCTTCTGAAGAATGAACAGGACGTCGCGCTATTCGAGCGGCTTCTGTTCATGAACCGCAACAACCGCTAACCAAGCCCTGGAAAAAGCACGCATGAGCCGCTGGATCGAACCCGTCACGCTCGAAGGCGAGCACGTCAAGCTCGTGCCGCTCACCGTCGAACACGAAGCCGCGCTCACGGCCGCTGCTTCCGACGGCGAGTTGTGGAAACTCTGGTACACCTTCGTGCCGTCGCCCGACAAGACGCGCGCATATATCGATACAGCGCTCGACATGCGCGACCGTCTTGGCGCGCATCCCTTCGCGGTGATCGATGCGAAGACTGGCGATGTCGTCGGTTCCACGCGCTATTTCGCGGTCGACGAAACGCATCGGCGGCTGGAAATCGGCCATACGTGGTATGCAAAGCGCGTGCAGCGCACCGCGCTCAACACCGAAGCCAAGCTGCTCCTGCTCACGCATGCCTTCGAAAGGCTCGATGCCATCGCCGTCGAGTTCCGCACGCATTTTATGAATCACCGCTCGCGTGCAGCCATTGCGGGGCTTGGCGCGAAGCAGGACGGCATTCTGCGCAACCATCAGATAGGACGCGACGGCGTGTTGCGCGATACCGTCGTGTTCTCGATCATTCAGTCGGAATGGCCCGCGGTGCGCGCGCATCTGAAGCATCGGCTCGACCGCTGATTCACCTCGCTATGGAGAGCGCGCCATGCTGATCGACTTTTTCTACTCGCTGCGCGACGCGAAGCTGCCCGTCTCGGTCAAGGAATACCTGACCTTGCTCGAAGCGCTGAAGGCCCAGGTCATCTCGCCCTCGCTCGACGAGTTCTATTTCCTCGCGCGCATGGCGCTCGTCAAGGACGAGAAGTACTTCGACAAGTTCGACCGCGCGTTCGGCGCGTACTTTCATGGCATCACCGAGTTGCCCGACGAAGCCTTCGAGGTTCCGCTCGACTGGCTCAAGAAGCGGCTCGAACGCGATTTCACGCCGGAAGAGAAAAAGCGCATCGAGGCAATGGGCGGCATCGATAAACTGATGGAGCGCCTGAAGGAACTGCTCGACGAGCAAAAGGACCGCCACGAAGGCGGCAACAAGTGGATCGGCACGGGCGGCACGTCGCCATTCGGACATGGCGGATACAACCCGGAAGGCATCCGCATTGGCGGCGATTCGCCCGGCGAGCGCAGCGCGGTCAAGGTGTGGAACGAGCGCGCCTATGCCGATTACGACGATCAGGTGGAAATCGGCACGCGCAACATCAAGGTCGCCTTGCGACGCTTGCGCCGCTTCGCGCGCGAAGGCGCCGCGGACGAACTCGATTTGCCCGACACCATTCGCAGCACGGCAGCCAACGCCGGCTGGCTCGATCTGAAGATGGTGCCGGAGCGCCACAACAAAGTGAAAGTGCTGATGCTGCTCGATGTCGGCGGCTCCATGGACGATCACATCAAGCGCGTCGAAGAGCTTTTTTCGGCGGCGAAGGCCGAGTTCAAGCATCTCGAGTTCTTTTACTTCCACAACTGTGTGTACGACTATCTGTGGAAAAACAATCGGCGCCGGCATGCCGAACGCACGCCGACCTTCGACGTGCTGCATAAATTCACGCCGGACTACAAGCTGATCTTCGTCGGCGACGCCACCATGAGTCCCTACGAAGTGCTGCAACCGGGCGGCTCGGTCGAATACAACAACGCCGAAGCCGGCGCGGTGTGGCTGCGGCGTCTTGCCGATCAGTTTCCGCATCATGCGTGGCTGAACCCGGAGCCCGAGCGGCTGTGGGAATATCGCCAGTCCGTTTCCGCGATCCGCCATGTCCTCGGCAACCGCATGTACGCGCTCACCATGGCAGGCCTCGAAAGCGCGATGCGCGCGCTGTCCAAATAACCATCCACCACGCATGAACGTCTCTTCCTCCACGCCCGCCCCGCTTCGCCCGCTTGCCGATACCTCCCTTTCCGCCATCGTCGCCGGCTTCGTCGCGATGATGACCGGCTACACCAGTTCGCTCGTGCTGATGTTCCAGGCGGGCCAGGCCGCGCATCTGTCGGACGCGCAAATTTCGTCGTGGATCTGGGCGCTTTCCATCGGCATGGCGCTGTGCACGATCGGCTTGTCGCTGCGCTATCGCGCGCCTATCGTCGTCGCGTGGTCGACGCCGGGCGCGGCCTTGCTCATCTCGTCGCTGCCGAACGTGGCGTATGGCGAGGCGATCGGGGCGTTCATCGTGTGCGCGGTGCTCCTGACCGCGGTCGGCGTGACGGGCTGGTTCGACACGCTCATGAAGCGCATTCCGTCGGGCATCGCCGCAGCCTTGCTTGCGGGCATTCTGTTCGAAATTGGCATCGAGATTTTTCGAGCGGCGCAAATGCAGACGGCGCTCGTGCTAGTGATGTTCTTCACGTACCTCATCGCCAAGCGCCTGGCGCCGCGTTACGCCATTCCGGCGACGCTCATCGCCGGAATCGCCGTCGCGGGTTCGCTCGGACTGCTCGACTTTTCGCGCTTCCACGTGGCGCTCGCACACCCCGTTTTCACGATGCCGTCGTTCTCCGTCTCGGCAATCGTGAGCATCGGCATTCCGCTCTTCATCGTGGCGATGGCCTCGCAAAACGTGCCGGGCATCGCCGTCTTGCGCGCCGACGGCTACGACACGCCTTCCGCGCCGCTCATTTCGACTACCGGCATCGCTTCCTTGCTGCTCGCGCCGTTCGGCTCGCACGGCGTCAATCTCGCGGCGATCACGGCCGCCATCTGCACCGGCCGCGAAGCGCATGAAAATCGCGACAAGCGTTATACGGCGGCGGTCTGGTGCGGCGTCTTCTATCTCGTCGCGGGCACGTTCGGTGCGACCATTGCGGCGCTGTTCGCGGCGTTCCCGAAAGCGCTGGTCGTTTCGGTCGCGGCGCTCGCGCTTTTCGGTTCGATCATGAGCGGACTCGCCAACGCCATGCACGACGTGCGCCAGCGCGAGCCGGCGCTCGTCACGTTCATGGTGACGGCTTCCGGGCTGACCCTGCTGTCGATCGGCTCCGCATTCTGGGGTTTAATCGCGGGCGTCGTGACGCATCTGATCCTTAATGCGCGCCGGCCGAGCGCCTAAAATGACGGTATCGGCCGGCATTATCTGGCCGAGACATTGCAACTACTTCTGCATCACCGTCATGTCTCTGATCGACAAATTACTGGCGCGCGGCATCTCCGCCGGCGCGACAAAGCGCAAGACGATCGTTCGCGTCCTGCTCGACGACACCGGCACCGTCCAGGATGTCGTGCTCAAAAAAAGTTGCGGCGATACGACCAAGGACGCGCGCGCCCTCAAGGAAGTACGCGCCATGCGCTTTCCACGCGGGCAGATCGGTTCAGGCACGGTGCGGCGCTGGCACGAGCTGGCGTACAGCATCGAGTGACCGTGCTGTAAGGAACCGCGCCGTGCAGCTCCGGTCGAAGCCGGGCATGCCGCGTGCGCGCTTTCAAGCGTGAAACCCGTGCGCGGGACTAGAATGATGAAGTGAGAAATCAGGGGCGCGCCGCAGCCGAAGCATCGCATGCGGCGTCGCGTTCAAAGGCAAACCGCGGGCCACCGCAATTGACAAGGCGCATTGCGCCGACAACTCGACATGACATCCGCTCTCGACCAGCTCAAGCAATACACCACCGTCGTCGCCGATACCGGCGACTTCCAGCAATTCGTCGCGTTCAAGCCGCAGGACGCCACGACCAATCCGTCGCTGATCCTGAAGGCCGTGCAGAAGGACGACTACAAGCCGCTGCTCGAGAAGACCGTCAAGGAGCACAAGGACAAGCCGATGGGTCAGATCATCGACAATCTGCTCGTCGCGTTCGGCACCGAGATTCTGAAGATCATTCCGGGCCGCGTATCGACCGAAGTCGACGCACGCCTTTCGTTCGACACCAAAGGCTCAATCGACAAGGCACACGAAATCATCAAGCTGTACGACGCAGCGGGCATCTCGAAGGACCGCGTGCTGATCAAGCTGGCGTCCACGTGGGAAGGAATCCGCGCGGCCGAGGTGCTGCAAAAGGAAGGCATCCACTGCAACATGACGCTCTTGTTCTCGCTGGCGCAAGCCGTCGCGTGCGCGGAAGCCGGTGCGCAACTGATCTCGCCGTTCGTCGGCCGCATCTACGACTGGTACAAAAAGTCGGCGGGCGCCGAATGGGACGAAGTGAAAATGGGCGGCGCGAACGATCCGGGCGTGCAGTCGGTGCGCCGCATCTACGCGTACTACAAAAAGTTCGGCTACAAGACGGAAGTCATGGGCGCGAGTTTCCGCACGGTGAGCCAGATCACGGAACTCGCGGGTTGCGATCTCTTGACCATCAGCCCCGATCTCCTGAAGAAACTCGCCGACAGCGACGAGAAGGTGGAGCGCAAGCTCTCCGCGGATTCGGTCAAGAACGAGAACGTCGAGAAGATCAGCGTCGATGAGCCGACCTTCCGCTTCCTCGTCAACGACGACGCCATGGCCACCGAAAAACTCGCGGAAGGTATCCGCGCGTTCGCTGCCGATGCAATAAAGCTCGAAAAGCTGATTACCGCGCTTCAATAAGCCGGGCGCTTCCCCGCATGCAGTACAACAAAATGGCGCACTCACACTGCGCCATTTTGTTGTCATGGGTCAGTGTTTCTGTAAACGCACTATTCCCGTTTATTTTGACCTAAATTGACCTTTTCCCAGTTTCCATAAACGCGCGTTGCAATAGACTGCGAGGCTCTGAGGCAAAACGTAAGAGCTTAAAAAGTCAGTCATGCAACTCGATACTTATGTGTTCTTCAACGGCGACTGCGCGGACGCGCTCGCTCTCTACCAAACCGCACTCGGCGCGGAGATTCATGCGCTGATCCGCTTTCGCGACACGCCCGACAGCGCGAGCGTTCCGCCCGAATGGCAGGACAAGGTCATGCACGCGCTCTTCAGCGTGGGACCTAACGCCATCATGGTGTCGGACGGCCAGTTCGGTCAGCCGTCGAAGGCTTATCAGGGCTTCACGCTGTCCGTCGCCGCCGACGACGCGACTTCCGGCGAGCGCATGTTCAACCAGCTCGTCGAAGGCGGCGAAGTGCTGACCCCGTGGCAGGCCACGTTCTTCACGGCAGGCTTCGGCATGCTGAAGGATCGTTTCGGCGTGCCCTGGCTCATCAACGTGGTCAATACCACCGAGGAAGCACCCGCGCAGGCGTGACAGCCCGCTCACTAAAGGCGCGAGACGAGCACAGTCAATCGTTGAGCGGCCGTGCGCCTTCTATGTTCCACTGCCGCTCGATCTCACTCAGTCGCAAGCGCAGGCGTTCCACCTGCTCCGCAAAACGCATCGCGAGCCAGTGCATGCCCTGCGTCGATAAATCCCTTTCGTTCGCTTCTCCTGGCATCGGCGTGAATACGGTCAGGTCCACGCTTCGGTGCAAAAGACCCACACGCCCGAAACGCAGCGCGCGCGACATGCGCAGCAGCTTGTGCCGCGCCTCTTGCTCACGCGGCGTGCAGTCGATGCCGAAATTCTCCACCGCCGACGAAGCCAGCATCTCCAGCGCCGCCAGGATCGAACGATGCAGGCGCTGAATCTCCTCTAGCCGCGCAATTGGCACATGTGTTTCCTTTGCGACCGATTCCATCAAGCCGCGCGCCTGCACGAGACGCTGGCTCATCGCAAGAAAGCGCCGCGTGGTTTCCTCGGGCAACAGCGGCTTGCCATCGAGCAATGCGCCGTAAAGCCGCGCGCATTCGCGCAGGTTGTCCGCCAGCCGATAGCGCCACGAATACGTTGCGTACTGCGGCAGCACGAACGAGAACGCCAGCGCGATGGCAATGCCGATCATCACATTGGCCGTGCGCCACAGCCCGACATCGAAGGAAAGATCGCCATGACCGGAGACGATGACCATTGTGATCGCGGTCAGCAGCGCGACATAGCCCGCCTTGCCGATTGCGTAGTAGGCGCACGCGCCCGCGAACAGGGACATTAGAAAGAAAAACAGCAGGAGCGAGCCGAACAGCGCATGCACGAGGATCAAAAAGAGCCCGATGCCCGCGCCGAGCGCCGTACCCAGTGCCCGTTCGACGGCTTTCTTGCGGATATTGCCGTAGTGCTGCAAGCCGCCGATCACGACCAGCAGCGACACCGACGCCCACACGCCATGCGGCACGTTGATGCCGGTCGTCACCAGAAACGAGGTTGCCATGCCGAGCGCGACGCGCACCGCGTGGATCACGTTCGCATGCCGGTATCGGAAATACGGCGAAGCGAGCCCGTGCATGAGCCGCCTTGCCTGCATGCGCCGGGGTGACACGGAAGTCTGTAAGGGCATGGTCGCTCGTGGTCCGAAGTCGAAACGCCCGCAACAGCCGGAAGGCGGTTACGGGCGTTCAGGGTATCAAACGCGGAGAAATCGCGCGATCAACCTTCCACGATGTCCAGATAATCTTCCGGACGCGTACGGTCATCCGAACGTTTGAGGCCGAGCGCGCGTACCAGCAGGCTCACGACGATGGACACCACGAGATTGACGATCAACGCCCACACCGCCGCATAGCCCGGCACGGCGTAGCCAAACATATGCACCGTGAAGATCGAGCCCTTAAGTTGCAGCGATACGGCCATCCACGTACCCGTGCCAATACCCACCGCCCAGCCGATCAGCAGACCGCGATGATCCAGCACGCGCGTATAGAGACCGAGCACGAGCGCGGGAAGCGTCTGGATGATCCAGATGCCGCCGAGCAGTTGCAACTGGATGGCATAAGTGAGCGGCAGCGCGAGAATGAACACCACCGCGCCCACTTTCACGATAAGCGAGACGAGCTTGGCGACGTTGGTTTCCTGCTCGGGCGTCATCGACCGGTTGACGAACTCGCGATGTACGTTGCGGGTGTAGAGGTTGGCCGCCGCGATAGACATGATCGCCGCGGGCACGAGCGCGCCGATGCCGATGGCCGCGAACGCCACGCCCACGAACCACGACGGGAAGTAATGCAGAAAGAGCGCCGGCACGGCGAAGTTCGCGCCATAGGCCTTGAAGTACGACGCGTATTCCGGCATGTCCTTCACGCCCGAGGCAAGCGCCATGTAGCCGAGCAGCGCGAGCAGCCCGAGCACGAGCGAGTACGCGGGCAACAGTGCCATGTTGCGGCGAATGGTGTTGCCCGAGTTCGACGAAAGAATCGCCGTCACCGAGTGCGGATACAGGAACAGCGCGAGCGCCGAACCCACCGCGAGCGTCGCGTACGCGCTGTAGCCGTTGAGGCTCGCGGTATCGGGCGCCTTCAAGAGCAGCTTGGCGGGCGGCACGACCCCGAAGATGTGCCCGAAGCCGCCGAGCTGCGCGGGAATGATGATCATCGCGGCGATGATGGTGATGTAGATCAGGACGTCCTTCACCACGGCGATCATCGCGGGCGCGCGCAGGCCCGAGGTGTACGTGTAGGCCGCGAGAATCGCGAACGCGATGATGAGCGGCATGTCGCCGAGCAATCCTTGCGTCGAAAAGCCGAGCGCGCCGATCACCACTTCGATGCCCACGAGTTGCAACGCGATATACGGCATGGTCGCGACGATACCCGTCACGGCGATCGCCAGCGCGAGCATGCGGCTGTTGTAGCGTGCATGCACGAAGTCGGCGGCGGTTACGTAGCCGTGCCGCTTCGCGATACTCCACAGCTTCGGAAACACGACGAAGGCGAACGGATAGATCAGGATGGTGTAAGGCAGCGCGAAGAAGCCCGTCGCGCCCGCGCCGAACACGAGCGCCGGCACGGCCACGAAGGTGTACGCGGTGTAGAGATCGCCGCCGAGCAGGAACCACGTGACGACGGTTCCGAAGCGCCGGCCGCCCAAGCCCCATTCGTCGAGCTGACCGAGATCGCCCTTGCGCCAGTGCGCGGCGATGAAGCCTAGAATCGTCACGCCGACGAAGAACAGGACGAAGACGAAAGTCGCGGTGAGATTCATCATCGCGGGGCTCCTTGTCGGGGCGTGGCACGACCCGAGGACAGCGCCTTGGTCTTCTTATAGACGACGGCCGTGATGACCGCGCTGATCAGCACCCACAGCAACTGATACCAGTAAAAAAACGGAAAGCCCCACAGAACCGGCTCGATCTTGTTGTAAAACGGCACCCAAACCACGCCGATCCATGGAAGGATCAGAAGCCAGAGCCAATGCTTGTTGCGTGGTTGTCCTGTGCCGGTCGCAGCTTCGTGAGCCATGACGGTCTCCCTATTGTTTTGAGCATTCGCTTTGGGCGCGGCCAGGCGAGGACGGTCGGTCGCTCGCTCGAAAGGCCGGTTGCCATCTTGCATGGCACGCCGCTGAAAGCGCCCCGAAATAACAGGAGGAGTATATGGACCGAAAAACGCGGGTCAAGCAGGGGGAATCCCGACTAATCCCCTGATAAGAAATGAGATCGTAAAAATCGCCGGGATCGCCTGCCTGGATTGGCTGGAGCGGAACCGAGGATCAGATGGCGAACGAACCGGTCATCGGCAGCTTCGCGATTTCAGCCAGGCCTTTTACCCACTTGCGCGCGGGCAGGCCGAGTTGCGCTTCGATCAGCCTGGCGCGGGCTTCGAGCGCGGCGAACGGCACGTCGAGCGCGGGACCGGCGAAGGCGAGCGCGATACGGTTGCCGTCGTGTACTTCCGGCAGCGCGATCACGCGATGGGCGAATGCCTCGTTCAGATGCCGCATGTTGCGCACGAAGCTCGGGTGATCGCCGAACAGGTTGATCGTGACGACGCCCGCATCCGGTGTGAGACACGCCCGGCACGCGCGATAGAACGACACGCTGTCGAGCACGGGACCGCGCGCGCTGGCGTCGTAGATATCGATCTGCAGCGCGCCGATGGTGCCGTGGTTCGCGCGGTCGTTGACGAACTCCCACGCGTCGCGTTCGGTGACGGTGAGGCGCGCGTCGTCGTACGGAAGCTCGAACATGGCGCGCGCGGCGATCACGACCGCCGGATTCAACTCGACCGCTTCGACTTGCGCGCGTTTCAGGAAGCGATAGCAGAACTTGGTGAGCGCGGCCGAGCCGAGCCCGAGTTGCACGATGCGCGCCGGCGTCTCGATGAAAAGCAGCCACGCCATCATCTGCTGCGCGTATTCGAGTTCGAGGTGATCGGGCTTTTTGATGCGCATCGCGCCCTGGATCCATTCAGTGCCGAAGTGCAGATAACGCACGCCGCCCTCTTCCGAGAACGTCACGGGCGCGAAGCGCGGCTTACGCGGCGCGTCGATGCGCGGCGCGTTGGCGAGATCGTCGTCATCGCCCTTGATGCGGCGGCGGTCCTGTTTCGCCGCATCCTTGTTGCGGCCGAACGCGCGTGCTTCGGCGGATGCGCGCTTGATTAGATTCTTCATTGTGTGCTGAGAATGTCGCGCCAGACGCGCGGTTTTTGGTCGAACGAGAGCATAGCATTGGCCGCGCTCGACGAAGGCAGCACGAGCGTCGCGTAACCCGCGGCGCTCGCCTGCGCTTCGAAGCGGCCCGAAGTCTTGCCGTTGAAGCAGACTTTCCCGAGCGCGGGAAAGCGCGTGTGAAATGCGTCGAAGTCGTTCGCGGCGGCGTTGCGGATTGCGCTGTCGAGGCTGCCCTGGCGCTCGCATGCGGCAAGCACGTCCCATAAGCCGATCCGATGAGCAAGCAGGCGTTGCAGACGTTTCTCGTAGCTCAATTCATGCAGCGGTTCGCCGATCACCGCGCCCACGAGCCGCCAGAATTGATTGCGCGGATGCGCGTAGTACTGCGTCGCCGTCAGCGATGCGACGCCCGGGAAGCTGCCGAGAATCAGCGTATGCGTGGCGCGGTCGGCCACGGGCGCGAATCCGGTCAGCGTCATCGGGCTTTCTCGTCCGCGACGCGCTTTGCATGCGAACTCAGGTGCTCGAACGCCCGCGCATGCTCACGATGATGAACACCCCGCGGTCTTGCCGATTCCGCGAGCCGGGCCCAGAGCGCATCGAGCATGCATTCGGTGACCATGAGCGGCGCGCCGTGGCGCAGGAATACCGAGCGGCGCGCGTGCAGAGCATGTCCGGGCGGCGTTTCGCGCAAGGCCAGCGCATGGAGCGGATGCCGCGCGGTGACGACGCGGCTTGCGAGTACGGAACGGGACACGCTGCTGTCGCTGTAGAGAAGTTCGGCGAGCGGGCGGGTGCGCAGGCGGCGCATCGATTGCCAGATGCCCGTGCTGTGCGACAGCGCGACGATGCTGTGCGCGACTACAACTGCGACGCCATCGACCTTCAACGCGACTTCGCGCGTCCACACCGGCGTGCGCGGCGTGACGCCGAGCGCTTGCCATTCGTCAAGCCACGGCGCGGCGACGCATTCGCGCGTCACTTCCACAGTGACTTGTCCTAGCGCGCGCAAGTGCGCGGTCAGGGAGCCGCCGCGTGTGAGCCAGTCTTTTTGATGCCTCGTAAGCGATGCGAGCGGCGCGCTGCGCCAATGGCGGTCGACGGGATCGGTGCAGGTCAGCATGGCGTTAATTATAAAACCGCGCTGGCCCTTCGGACAAATCGTATGGAATGGCGGCGCGCAACGCAGCACACTGAATTGCAGACCGTGGATTTCACGATCAGCGCATTTATAAAAGGATATCTAAATGTCTAAAAACACAAAGCAGACGTCGAACAAGGTGGCGCATTTGGCATCCGAGACGCTTCATGATCCGAAAGCATCGGAGATCAAAAAGAGTCTTGCCGCGTCGGCTCTATCACAGGCCCATAGCGCGAAGCAAACAAGCGGCGCGATGGAGCACAAGGCAAGCGAAGTGCTGAAAAGCCCGAAGTATTCGAAGGAAACGAAGACGCTAGCTGCTTCCGTGCTCGCCCAGTCCAACAAGGAGCGCAAGTAAAAATACGCGCTGCCGGTCCGTTCCGGCAGCGCGCATCCAAAGGTCGAGACTTCAAGCGCGCTAACGACAACGCTTCAGTCCGCTTCCGTGCCAGAGCGGGCCAAGAAGTCGTAGCCGCAAAAAAACGCGCCGTCGAAACCCCAACGGCGCGTCCTTCACCTCAACAACCAACCCTCGACCTCAACGCGCCAACAACAACGCATTCGTCCGCTTCACGAAACTCGCCGGATCTTCCAGCGATCCGCCTTCGGCCAGCAACGCCTGATCGAACAGCAGATGACACCAATCCGCGAAATTCGCGCCATCGGTCTGCAGCGCCTTCACCAGCGGATGTTCCGGGTTCACTTCGAGAATCGGCTCCATCTTCGGTGCGTTCTGCCCCGCTGCCTTCAGCATGCGTTGCAGGTAGCCGCTCATGTCGCCTTCGTCGGCCACGAGACAGCTCGGCGAGTCGGTCAGGCGGAAGGTCAGGCGCACGTCCTTGGCCTTGCCTTCGAGCGCTTCCTTCATCTTCTCGACGAGCGGCTTGAATTCCTCGCCGACCTTTTCCTGCTGCTGCTTTTCCTCGTCGTTCAGCGCGCCCAGATCGAGGTCGCCACGCGCGACGCTCGCCAGCGGCTTGCCGTCGAATTCGTTGAGGAAGGAGAGCATCCATTCGTCGACGCGATCCGTCAGCAACAGCACTTCCACGCCCTTCTTGCGGAACACTTCCAGATGCGGACTGTTCTTCGCGGCCTGCCAGCTGTCCGCGGTGACGTAGTAGATCTTCGTCTGCTCGGGCTTCATGCGCGAGACGTAATCGGCGAGCGAGACGTTTTGCACGTCGGAGTCGTTATGCGTCGATGCAAAACGCACCAGCTTCGCGATGCGATCCCGGTTGCTGAAATCCTCGCCAATGCCTTCCTTGAGCACCTGACCGAATTCCTTCCAGAAATTCGTGTACTTTTCTCGGTTGGCGTCGTCGGTTGCTTCGGCCGACGACGATGCGATTTCTTCCAGCATCGACAGCACGCGCTTGCTCACGCCTTCGCGAATTGCCTTCACGTCGCGGCTTTCCTGCAGGATCTCGCGCGAGACGTTGAGCGGCAGATCGGCCGAATCGACCACGCCCTTCACGAAGCGCAAATACGCGGGCAGCAATTGCTCGGCATCGTCCATGATGAAGACGCGCTTCACGTAGAGCTTGAGGCCGCCGCGATGTTCGCGGTTCCACAGATCGAACGGCGCGTGCTTCGGCACATACAGCAGTTGCGTGTATTCGCTGCGGCCTTCCACGCGGTTGTGCGTCCACGCGAGCGGGTCGTCGTGATCGTGCGAAATATGCTGGTAGAACTGCTTGTATTGCTCGTCGGTGATGTCGCTCTTGTTACGCGTCCACAGCGCGCTCGCCTGATTGACGGTCTCGTCTTCGTCCTTCTCGACCATCTCGCTCTTCTCGGCGTCCCATTCTTCCTTCTTCATGAGGATGGGCAGCGCGACGTGATCCGAATACTTCTGGATGATCGACTTGAGCTTGTGACTCGAAAGCAGTTCGTTCTCTTCCGGACGAAGATGCAGCGTGATGGTCGTGCCGCGTTGCGCGCGCTCGATATTCTCGACTTCGAACTCGCCTTCGCCCGCGCTCGTCCAGCGCACGCCTTCCGATGCCGGCAGACCGGCGCGGCGCGATTCCACCGTGATCTTGTCGGCGACGATGAAGCCCGAGTAAAAGCCCACGCCGAATTGTCCGATGAGCGCGGCGTCCTTTTGCTGGTCGCCGGAGAGCTTCGAGAAGAACTCTTTCGTGCCCGAGCGCGCGATCGTGCCCAGATGCGAGATGGCTTCTTCGCGGCTCATGCCGATGCCGTTGTCGTCGATGGTGACGGTGCGCGCCGCCTTGTCGAACGACACGCGGATACGCAAGTCCGGATCGTTCTCGTAGAGCGCGCTGTTTTCGATTGCCTCGAAGCGCAGCTTGTCTGCCGCGTCCGATGCGTTCGAGATCAGCTCGCGCAGGAAGATTTCCTTGTTGCTGTAGAGCGAATGAATCATCAGTTGCAGAAGCTGCTTCACTTCCGCCTGAAAGCTCATGGTTTCTTGCGCCATGGTCGGGTCCTCTGGTTGAGTTTTATAGATGCGGTTCGGAATGCGCGGCGTGCGATCTTAAGCCACTTGCATGGCATGCGCCGCGTACACGCGCAGAATTCGTCCGATATATGGGCGGGACGGGCTATTTCAAGGGCCGGTGAAAAGCCGGTTAGGATGACGCTTTAGCACGACCGATCGCCCGACCATGTTTCACACGCCGAAGCCCTTGATACGCGCACGGCCGCTCACGCCCGGTGAGATCGCGCTGGCGCGGTGCGTGTTCGGCGCTTCGATCGATTATTCGACGGTCCGCGTTCACGCTCGCGGCTATCTGCCGTTCGGACTGCAACCGCGACACACCGCGATGGCGCCGAACGGCAGCCTCTATTTTCCACGCGCATGCTACCAGCACGACTTCTCCGCCTGCGACCTCTGTGAGCGCATGTGGTTCATCCACGAGATGACGCATGTGTGGCAGTTCCAGCTCGGCTATTGGGTGAGGCTGCGCGGGGCGATTCGTATCGGCCTGCCTTATCGCTATGCGCTCGCGGCCGACAAAGGTCTCGCGGACTACAACATGGAAGCGCAAGGCAACCTGCTTGCCGACTATTACGCGCTTAAGTTTTGCGGCGGACAGGCGCGGCTCTATGAGCGTCGGTATCGGTTGATGCCGGGTGCGCTTGCGCTCTTCGAACACGTGCTGGCGGGGTTTTTGAATGCGCCATCGGACCGGCGGCATTTGCCGCGTCTTCGGAAACGGCGGCGTCGGGAGAGTTGACGTGCGGCTGGGGTGCGCGGTTTTCCACGACACCATTCAGCCGAGCCGCTCGCCTAGGAACCCCGCCGCGCCGCCTTTTCCCGATGACTCGCCAGCAACTCCGGCAACGCCGGATCGCCGCAGTTGGCGATGTTGAAGCGCATCCACGTAGTGGGCGACTGATTCGGCGAAAACAGGCTGCCCGGCGTCAATAAAAAGCCGGCTTCGTGCCCCGCCGCCGCGAGACTTTCCGAATCGACACCCGTGTCGGCCCAAAGAAACATGCCGGCCGATGGCGTCGTGAACAGCTTCAGACCGGTCTTTTCCAGCATGCGAGCGGTCTTGTCACGCACGGCGTCGAGCCGCCCGCGCAGCCGTTCGACGTGCCGCCGGTAATGCCCTTCGGTCAACACCTTGTAAAGCACGCGTTCGTTGAGTTCGGGCGTCGTCATGCCGACGAGCATCTTCTGATCGGCGAGCGCCTTCGCCACTTCCGCCGATGCCGCGACATAACCCACGCGCAGATTCGCGGCGAGCGTCTTCGAAAAGCTGCCGAGAAAAATTACGCGCTTGAGTTGATCGAGCGATGCAAGCCGCGTTGCCGGATACGAAGGCGCACACAGATCGCCGTAGATATCGTCCTCGATGACCATGAAGTCGTACTGCTGCGCGAGTTGCAGGATGCGGAACGCCTGCGCCGCCGTGAGCGACGTGCCGGTCGGGTTCTGCAGCACCGAGTTGATGATCAGCATCTTCGGCCGCCAGGTCGCGACGAGCGATTCGAGCGCGTCGAGATCGGGCCCATCCGGCGTGTACGGCATGCCGACGAGCCGCGCGCCCTGCGATGCGAAGCGGCCGAACATCTGGAACCACGCGGGATCGCCGACGATCACCGCATCGCCCGGCTTGACGTAAAGGCGCGAAATCAGGTCGATGGCCTGTGTGATGCCCGACACCATTACGATCTGCTGCTCGGTCGCGCCGATCTCCAGTTCCGCGAGACGCGTCTGCAACTGCAGCCGCAGCGGCAGAAAACCATGCGGCGTGCCCATGCCGAGCATCTGCGCGCCGGACATGCGGCTCATCGAGCGCAGCGCGTTGGTGATGAGCTCGCCGTCGAGCCACCGGTTCGGCAGATAGCCGAGCCCCGGCCCTTTCTCGGGACTCGAACTGTGCAGCATGTTGCGCAGAAGCCAGACCACGTCGATCGCGTTCTGCACGGGCGCCTGCTCCGGCGCCGGGCTCGCGGCGGCCACGATACGGTCGCGCACGTAGAAGCCCGACCCGCGCCGCGAATCGAGATAGCCGTGCGCGACAAGCCGCTCATAAGCCTCGACCACGGTGAAGCGCGACACGCCTTTATCGACCGCCAGCTTGCGGATGGACGGCATGCGCATGCCCGGCCGGAACACCCGTTCGTCGATGCGGCGGCGTCCCCACTGCACGAGCTGATCGACGAGCGTTAGCTGCGCGGCGTCGTGTGGAGCGGGAATCTGATCGAGCGGGACGGACATGCGGGCCTCCGTGGCGGATGTGCGGTTCAGGCGAAGGGTTCAATATGCTCAAAACTGTACAGAACAGTATTCCGCCGATTGTACCGTTACTGTTCTGGTGGCAGCAGCTACATTCTGCATTCGGGCTGCACTGGATGGCGCATCCTTTCCGTGACCGTGCGCTTCGGGCGGCGCGGGCGAGCGGTTATGCTATCGGCCCCTGTATTGACGCTTCGGGCTTGTGCCATGACCGCTCATCCGCTGAAACTCGACCATCTCGTGATCGCCGCGCGCACGCTTGCCGAGGGCGCGCAATTTATCGCCGCGAAGTTCGGCGTGGAGACCGCGCCCGGTGGCGCGCATCCGCTCATGCGCACGCACAACCGGCTCTTGAGCCTGTGGGGCGGCGCTTATATCGAAGTGATCGCAATCGATCCGGACGCGCCTTCGCCCGCCACATCGCGCCCGCGCCTCTTCGCGCTCGACGACCCGGCATTGCAGCGTCGCCTCGAAGACGGTCCGCAGCTCGTGCACTGGGTGCTTCGTGTGGATCGGCCGAAGTCGCTCGTGCGCTGGCAGGAGCAGTATCCGGAACGCATCGCGCCCGTGGTGGCAATGTCGCGCTCCGGCAATACGTGGGGGCTGACGGTGCCGGACGACGGCGCGTTCCCCGCGTGGCAAGGCGCGGGCGATGGCGTGTTGCCCGCGCTGATCCAATGGGATACGCCGCGTCATCCGAGCGATACGTTGCCGCAAACGGGCATTGCGCTGGCATCGCTCACGGGGTTTCATCCGAACGCGGATGCGGTGGCGCAACAGCTCGAATGGCTCGGCGCGGCGCATCTGATGCAAGTCGAGCCAACGCGTGGCGCGCCCGCTCTCGTCGCGCGTTTCGAGCTGCCAGATGGCTCGATGGTGACGCTCGGCGAATCGGCGGAATCGGTGGAGGCGGCGCGGCTTGCGAACGAGCAGGCGCGGCAGGCGGCAGGCAAGCGAAGGCGTGTGCGAGACAAGGCTGCGGCGGTTGCGTCGGATGGCGATTCGTCTGCCGAAGAAGGCGGTGCATCCAGCATGCAAAGCGATCCGCGCGAACTGCAAGCCGAGACGAATGAGCAAGCCACGGTCGATGCCGACGCCGCACCTACCGACGACAACGACAACGACGACTAACAGCGAGCCCAAGAGCCCGCCCCAAAGGAGACATGGAACGATGAGAACCCGCGAAACCGAAGGCATGTTGCTCGGCCTGATCGGCGTCGTCATCTTCAGCCTCACGCTGCCGATGACGCGCATCGTCGTGCAGGAAGTGCATCCGCTTCTGAACGGGCTCGGGCGCGCGCTCGTCGCCGCGCTGCCCGCCGCCTTGCTGCTTGCATGGCGCCGCGAAAAGCGGCCGTCCTGGCCGCAGATCAAGAGCCTCGCGGTCGTGTCTCTTGGCGTGATCGTCGCGTTTCCGGTGTTTTCCGCCTGGGCGATGAAAACCGTCCCCGCGTCGCACGGCGCCGTGGTCAATGGCTTGCAGCCGCTGTGCGTGGCGATCTACGCCGCGTGGCTCTCGCACGAGCGGCCATCGAAACTCTTCTGGGTGAGCGCTATCGCGGGCAGCGCGATCGTCATCGCGTTCGCCTTGCAGACGGGCGGCGGCGGCTTGCAGGCAGGCGACCTTCTGATGCTCGTCGCGGTCGGCATCGGCGCGCTCGGCTATGCGGAAGGCGCGCGGCTCGCCAGACAGATGGGCGGATGGCAGGTGATCTGCTGGGCGCTCGTGCTATCGGCGCCCTTCCTCGTGCTGCCGGTCGGCTGGCTCGCGTGGGCGCATCACGCGGCTCATCCCGAGCCGCTCGCTTTACGCACGTGGCTCGCGTTCGGTTACGTGACGCTCTTCTCGCAGTTCATCGGCTTCTTCGCGTGGTACGCGGGTCTCGCGATGGGCGGCATCGCGCGCGTCGGACAAGTGCAATTACTGCAGATTTTCTTCACGATGGCATTCTCCGCGCTCTTCTTCGGTGAACAGGTAAGCGCGACGACGTGGCTCTACGCGACCGCCGTCATCGTGACAGTCGTGCTCGGGCGCAAGACGGCGGTGCGCGCGGCGCCGCTGCCCGTTGCGGCGGCAAGCCCGAACAGCGCAAGATAAGCACCCAGGCCGAAAGCCCGAGACCGTGCACGCAAGTTCGCTTGGGCGATAATCGACATTTCAGGCGGCGGTGCACTTTGCCGCCGGATTCAGGATCAGCTTCAGCCAGTTGTAGTCAACCCCGGAAACCCCAAGCGAGACATTCCATGAATCAAGCCGATCTGCGCGCCACGCCGTGGCAACTTTCCGAACGCGCCCGCAAGCTCACCAGCTCGGCGATTCGTGAAATCCTCAAAGTCACGGAGCGGCCCGAAGTCATTTCCTTCGCGGGCGGCCTGCCCTCGCCGCAGACGTTTCCCGTCGAGGAAATGCGCGTCGCGTCCGAACGCATCTTGCGCGATCAGCCCGCCGCCGCGCTTCAGTACAGCGCGACCGAAGGCTACATGCCGCTGCGCGAATGGATCGCGGCGCGTTATTCGAAAGACGGCGTGACCATTCGTCCGACGCAGGTGCTCGTCACGACGGGCTCGCAGCAAGCGCTCGATCTGCTTGGCAAGACGCTCGTCGATCCCGGCAGCCGCGTGCTCGTCGAAACGCCGACTTACCTCGGCGCGCTGCAGTCCTTTTCGATGTTCGAGCCGCATTACGTGCAGTTGCCGACGGACGAAGCCGGCCTCATCCCCGAAGGACTGAGCGCCGCGCTCACCGCCGATGCACGCCTGCTCTACGCACAGCCGAACTTCCAGAATCCGACGGGTCGCCGTCTGCCGCTGGAACGCCGCCGCGCGCTCGCCGCGTTCGCGCAAAGCGCCGCGTTTCCGATCATCGAGGACGACCCCTACGGCGCGCTCGATTACGCCGGCGCTCCGCTGCCCACGCTGCTCTCGATGGCGCCCGATCACATCGTCCATCTGGGCTCGTTCTCGAAAGTGCTGGCGCCGGGTCTGCGTGTGGGCTACATCATCGCGCCCGAGGAACTGCACTTCAAACTCGTGCAGGCCAAGCAGGCAACCGATCTGCATACGCCGAGTCTCACGCAACGTATCGTTCATGAAGTCATCAAGGACGGCTTTCTCGATCGACATGTGCCGACCATCCGCGCGCTGTATCGCGACCAGTGTCAGGCCATGCTCGACGCGCTCGAACGTCACATGCCCGCCGGTGTCGAATGGAACCGGCCCGAAGGCGGCATGTTCGTGTGGGTGAAACTGCCGAAGCACATCGATTCGATGAAGCTGCTCGAACAGTCCATCGCGGAGAACGTGGCGTTCGTGCCGGGCGGTCCGTTCTTCGCCAACGACGCCGAGTACAACACGCTGCGTCTTTCGTTCGTGACGGTGCCGCCCGCGAAGATCGACGAAGGCGTCGCCAGGCTCGGCGCACTGCTGCGCGCGAGCGTCTGATCCACGCGCGGCGCTTCATTGGCGTCGCGCTTCAATTCACTCCAGGAGTCATCGATGGCATCCAACGTTTACGACAAGCTGAAGGAACTCGGTATCGACCTGCCCACCGCGGGCGCGCCCGCCGCCGCCTACGTGATGAGCGCGCAGAGCGGCAACACGGTTTATCTGTCGGGGCACATCGCCAAGAAAGACGGCAAGGTTTATACGGGCAAGCTCGGCGACACGCTTTCCACCGAAGAAGGCAAGGCCGCCGCGCGCAACGTGGCCATCGACCTGATCGCGACGCTGCACGCGCATGTGGGCGACCTGAACCGCGTGCGCCGTATCGTCAAGGTGATGAGCCTCGTCAATTCGACGCCAGACTTCACCGAGCAGCATCTCGTCACCAACGGCGCGTCCGAACTCATCGCGGATATTTTCGGCGATGCCGGCAAGCACGCGCGTTCGGCCTTCGGCGTGGCGCAGATTCCGCTTGGCGCATGCGTGGAAATCGAACTGATCGCCGAAGTAGCCTGACGCTTTCGCCTTCGCACCGCACGGTCGCAAGAACCCGGCGTCATCAGGCGCCGGGTTTTTTGTTTGCATGCTTGCCAAGAACGGCTGAATACGCATGCGCGGCGAAAGCGCCTCGCCGATGCATTCGCGCCTGCCGAAACGATTCGTCGGCAGGCATCGGCAGCCATTTCGTTACGATATTCGATGGCACATTTTGCTTGCGGGACGCCGGTTCATCGGCAAGTCGTGCCACGCGTATACCCCTTGGCCACGCCCCTTTCCGAACTCGGGTCTGTTCGCTAATATCTGAACAATCGGGGACCACAAAAGCTCGAGCGCGATTCGTGTCGTATTCAGCCGCTTGCGCTTCGGCGCAAACGTATGCTGTCAGATAAGTCGCACCCTCATCGTCAAATCCGTGTTGTAGTTGCTTCAGTTGCCGCACGGCTTCAAGTAACCGCCGGGCGCCGAACGCTTCTCACGCGAAGCGCATGGCGCCAGATTCGCCATGCATCGTCGCTCGAAGCGTGGTCGCCCAACTCGCGCGGTATAGTGGCTCGTTTCGCCTCAACGCAAAAAGACATGGTCCGCTTCATACACATCGCGCGCTCGGCAGCTTGCAACCTCTCGTGCTCCTCGTCAGCCGAAGCGTTGCATGCCCTTGCGGGCCCACGCCTTCCATGAAGCGCTCGCGCATCAAGGCCAGCGACGCGCGCTCCGTGACACCGGGCGCGCGGCGGCGGCGCGCACTGCTGCTCATTCCCGTGCTCGGCACACTGGTGCTGGTGTCGTTGTGGGCCGTGATCTTCACGCGGCTCTCGGTGGAACGTGAATCCACCACGCACGAATCCATGGCGTCCGCCGCCATCCTCTCCTCCGCGCTCGAACAGCACACGATCAAGGCGATCCATCAGGTCGATCAGATCACGCGCTTCGTCAAGTACGAATACGAGAAGTCGCCCAGCGAGTTCGATCTCATCGCGACCGTGGACAAAGGCGTCGTGCAGAGCGACACGCTCGTGCAAGTCTCGCTCATCGACGAACACGGCGCGCTCATCGCCACGACGGCCGATCCGCATCCGAAGCCCATCGACTTGTCGGATCGCGAGCACTTCAAGGTTCACGTCCACTCCAACGACGACCTGCTCTATATCAGCCGGCCTGTGCGCGGACGCGTCTCCGGCATCTGGACGCTGCAGATCACGCGGCGGTTGAATCACTCTGATGGCTCGTTCGCGGGCGTGGTCGTCGTATCGGAAGACCCGGCGTACTTCACGAGCGATTTCTATAACGTCGCCTCCATCGGGCATGAAGGCGTGATCGCGGTCGTGTCCGACAACGGCTCGGTGCTCGCGCGCAGTACGGGCGGCGGCGCGGGCACTTCTGGCGTAGCTGGCGTATCCGGCGCCTCTGGCGCTTCGTCTGCGGCCTCCGACGCACACGCGCCGAACGCCGTGGCCAAGGGCAGTGGCGCGCGCAACGCGAGCGGCCCCGTCCACGGCGAGTTCAGTGCGAGCGGCGTGTATCCGACCTCGGAGCACGCGTCGGGCATCTATGTCGATCCAATCGACGGCGTGAAGCGCATCGTGTCTTACCGGCATATCGACGGCTATCCGCTCGGCGTGCTCGTCGGCCTTTCGGAGCGCGAGGAACTCGTCGACTTCAATCACACGCGCAACGTGTATCTGCTGATGGCGGGCTTCATCTCGCTCGCGATGCTGGGCTTCTTCGCGGTCGCCACTGGTCTCATCGGCAAGCTGCTCGGGCGCGAGCGCGAGATGACGCATCTCGTCGAATACGATTTGCTGACAGGCTTGCGTAATCGCTATTCGACTCTGCGCGGGCTGCGGCAGGACGTGGCGCACACCGAGAACATCGGACGGCTTGCGCTGCTCTTCATCGACCTCGACAACTTCAAGACCGTCAACGACACGCTCGGCCACAACGCTGGCGATATCGTCCTGCAGATGACGGCGTCGCGTCTCGCCGAAACCGTCGGACAAAGCGGCACGCTGTCGCGTATCGGCGGCGACGAGTTCGTGGTGGTCGTCAAGGGCGAGGAAGTGGAGCAGCGCGCGATCACGCTCGCCGACGACATCTCGACCATGTTCGCCACGCCGTTCGATGTGCGCGGCAGTGCGTTCGTGCTGCACGCGAGCATCGGCATTGCGCTCTTTTCGGTATCGAACGAAAGCGAGATCGATCTGCTGAAGAAAGCCGATCTCGCGATGTACAGCGCGAAGGACGCGGGCAAGAACTGCTATCAGTTTTATTCGCCGCAGTTGTCGCATCGCGCGGATCATCTGATGAAGTGGGAGCAGCAGTTGCGCGTCGCGTTGACGGAGCAGCAGCTCTTTCTCGTATATCAGCCGAAGATCGATCTGGCGCGGCGCTGCATTACCGGGTTCGAGGCGCTCGTGCGCTGGAATCATCCGCAGCATGGGCTGATTCCCGCCAACGAATTCATTCCGGTTGCGGAGTCGACCGGCTTGATCGTCGCGGTGGGCGACTTCGTGGTTCACACGGCCTGCATGCAGCTCGCGCAATGGCAGCGCGAGGGCTACACCGGCTTGTCGCTCGCGGTGAACATATCGGCCGTGCAATTCTGGCGGGGAGACTTGCTTGAGACGGTGGCGCGATCCATCGAGGCGAGCGGCATTCCGTCGGACAAGCTCGAACTCGAGATCACCGAAACCGTGATGGTTGAATATCCCGAGCTCGTGCAGGAAAAGATCATGGCGTTGAAGCGTCTTGGCGTGCGTATCGCGCTGGACGACTTCGGCACGGGCTATTCGTCGCTGTCGTATCTGAACCGTTTTTCGGTGGATACCTTGAAGGTTGATCGCTCCTTCATCCAGGCGATTCCCGAAGACCGCAGCGTGTGCGTGATGGTGTCGGCCATCGTGAATCTCGCGCGTTCACTCGGCCTGACGGTGGTCGTGGAAGGCACGGAACGCGAAGAGCAGATCGTGTGGCTCGCGGCGCTCGGTCCGGTGGAAGCGCAAGGCTTCCTGTTCTCGCGGCCCGTCCCGGCGGATGGCGTGCAGGCCTTGCTCGACCGCTTTGGCGTATGCGGCTTGACACGAGGGGTCATGCCACGCTCGGAGAAAGATGCGGGCCATGCGGGTCAAGAGCCGCCGAGTCCCGCGCTGAGCGACGAACGCGGCGTTTGAGACTCAAAAGCCGCGCGACAAGACGGCAGTACCGATCGTCACCACGCCCAATACCAGGTTGATCACGACGAGGCGCCGCACCGTGCCCACGGCGCGCGCGCCATCGGGCCAGTTCTGCGCCTGCACCGCGCGACGGATGCGCGGAAACACGCCAAAGCGGATGTGCCCGAAGATCAGCATCATCACGATGCCGAGCCCTGCCATGGCGTGCAGCGGCCACGCCGCGTGACCACCGCCGAACTGCCACAGCAGGAAGCCGCCCGTGAGCAGAATCACGAGCACCGACCCCGCGACCCAGTTGAAGAAGCGTGCGAACACGGCTTCCCAGAGCGGCAGGCGCAATTGCGGCGTGAGATCGCCGAGCGCCGGGCGCAGGCAGAAATGCGCGAAGACCATCCCGCCTATCCATATGGCGACACCGAGCAGGTGCAGGAAAAGGGCGGCTTCGATGGCGTGGGTCATGGGATTCCAACTGTTCTTGAATTGGGCATTCGACTTGAGCGCCGCAGTGTCAGTTCCGGACAGCGGTCGACAAACGAAAAGAAAACGCCCCGACGCATGAACGCGACGAGGCGTGTCAGACATGTGCGCGACGTATCGCTTGAGGCATCGCGCAACTTCCTCTGCCCTCACTCGAACACCGGCCTCAACTCCGCGACCTTCAACGTCCCATCCGGCGTCCTGCCCTTTCTCGCCCGCTTGCCCAGATGCAATTGCAACTGCGAGCCCGACAGCTTCTCGTCCTTCGGCTTGCCGCCGCGTCCGGTGCCGATCATCACCACGCCGCGTGCATCGATGGCAAGCGCCTGACGCAAGGTTTCCTTCGGGTCGAGCGCCATCAGAATCACGCCGCGTCCGCCGCCCGAGAGCGTCTTCATCTCGTCCATGCCGAACACGAGCAGTCGCCCCGTGCTAGATAAACACGCGACATAGTTCGCGCCCGGCACGACCGGCATCGGTGCAAGCGGCAATGCGCCTTCGTCGATCGTCATGAACGCCTTGCCCGCCTTGTTGCGGCTCACCATGTCGCCGAGCTTCGCCATGAAGCCAAAGCCATTGCTCGATGCCAGCAGCAACGGCTGCTCCGCCGTCGCCGCGAAGTAATGCAGCAAGTGCGAGCCCGACTCCAGTTCGATCAGCGACGTGACCGGCACGCCGTCGCCACGGCCGCCCGGCAGCAACGCGACCGCCACGGAATACACGCGCCCGTTGCTGCCCCAAGCGATGAGCGTGTCCGGCGTGCGCGCCTGGAACACCGCGTAAAGACTGTCGCCCGCCTTGAAGGTGAAACCCGCCGGATCGAGTCCGTGGCCTTTCAGCGCGCGCACCCAGCCACGCTGCGAGACGACCACCGTCACCGGTTCGTCGACCACGCGCACTTCGAAGGTCGCGCGCTTTTCCTGCTGAATCAGCGTGCGGCGATCGTCGCCATATTGCTTCGCGTCCGACTCGATTTCCTTGATGAGCAGACGCTTCATCGCGGCATCGCTATTGAGCAACTCTTCGAGCTTCGTCTTCTCAGTGCCGAGGTCGGCCAGCTCCTGCTCGATCTTGATCGCTTCGAGCCGCGCCAACTGACGCAAGCGGATTTCGAGGATGTCTTCCGCCTGCCGGTCCGACAGGTTGAAGCGCTGGATCAGCGCCTGCTTCGGCTCGTCCGCCTCGCGGATGATGCGAATGACCTCGTCGATATTCAGGAAGACGATTATCCGCCCTTCGAGAATATGGATGCGGTCGTTCACCTTGTTCAGCCGATGCTGCGTGCGGCGCGTCACCGTCACGAAGCGGAAGCCGACCCACTCGTGCAAGATTTCGACGATGCCCTTTTGCCGCGGCCGGCCATCCGCGCCGACCATCACCAGGTTGATCGCCGCGTTCGATTCGAGGCTCGTATGCGCGAGCAGCGAATGCACGAATTCGGTCTGGTCGATACGGCTCGACTTCGGCTCGAACACGAGCCGCACGGGCGCGTCCTTGCCGGACTCGTCGCGCACGGTGTCGAGCAAGCCGAGCAGTGTCTGCTTGGTCTGCAACTGGTCGGGCGTGAGCGTCTTCTTGCCGAGCTTGATCTTCGGGTTGGTGAGTTCCTCGATTTCTTCGAGAACCTTCTGTCCGGACGTGCTCGGCGGCAATTCGGTAATGACGAGTTGCCACTGACCGCGCGCGAGTTCCTCGATCTTCCAGCGGGCGCGCACTTTCAGGCTGCCGCGTCCGGTCTCGTAGGCCGTCGAGATTTCCGCGTGACTCGAGATGATCTGCCCGCCGCCCGGAAAGTCCGGGCCGTTCAGCTTTTCCATCACGCCGGCATGGCCGAGTTTCGGGTCGCGGATCATCGCGACGGCGGCCTGCGCCACTTCGCGCAGATTGTGCGAGGGAATCTCGGTCGCGAGACCCACCGCAATGCCCGATGCGCCATTGAGCAACAAGAACGGCAGACGCGCGGGCAAGAGCTTCGGCTCTTCGAACGAACCGTCGTAGTTCGGCATGAAATCGACGGTGCCCTGATCGATTTCATCGAGCAAAAGGCGCGCAATGGGCGTGAGACGCGCTTCGGTGTAGCGCATGGCTGCCGCGCCATCGCCGTCGCGCGAGCCGAAATTGCCCTGACCGTCGATGAGCGGATAGCGCATCGAAAAGTCCTGCGCGAGACGCACGAGCGCGTCGTAGGCGGACTGGTCGCCGTGCGGGTGATACTTGCCGAGCACGTCGCCGACCACGCGCGCCGACTTCACCGGCTTCGCGCCCGAGGCGAGCCCCATCTCGCTCATCGCGTAGAGGATGCGGCGCTGCACGGGCTTTTGCCCGTCGCACACGTCGGGCAGCGCGCGGCCCTTGACCACGCTCACCGCGTAGTCGAGATAAGCGCGTTCGGCGTAATCGCCGAGTGTGAGTTGTTCGCCTTCCGGTGCTGCTTGCTGATCGGCGAAGAGATCGTCTGTGATTCCCATCGAATATCCGTTGTTATGCGTTCAGGGCGCGTTGCATGCGGGCGCTATGGGCCAGATTGCGAGGCTCAGATGTCCGCTTCCACTTCGTTGCCCTTCTCTTCGAGCCAGCTTCTGCGCGACGCGGCTTCGCCCTTGCCCATCAGCATGGTCATGCGCGAGACGGTGAGATCGAAGCCGAGATCGCCCAGGCCGACCGGCAGCAAACGGCGCGTGTCGGGGTTCATGGTCGTGTCCCAGAGCTGTTCCGCGCTCATTTCGCCGAGGCCCTTGAAGCGGCTGATGGTCCATGCGGTTTCGCGCACGCCGTCCTTGCGCAGCTTGTCTAAAATGGCTTCGAGTTCGCCTTCGTCGAGCGCGTAGAGTTTCTGCGCGGGCTTCTTGCCGCGCGCGGGGGCATCGACACGAAAGAGCGGCGGACGCGCCACATGCACGTGACCGCGTTCGATCAGTTGCGGGAAGTGCTTGAAGAAAAGCGTGAGCAAGAGCACCTGAATGTGCGAGCCGTCGACGTCCGCGTCCGAGAGAATGCAGATCTTGCCGTAGCGCAGATTCGACAGGTCGATCTTGTCGTCCGGACTATGCGGATCGACGCCGATCGCCACGGCGATGTCATGCACTTCGTTGTTCGCGAAGAGCCGGTCGCGTTCCGTTTCCCACGTGTTCAACACCTTGCCGCGCAAGGGCAGGATGGCCTGGAACTCCTTGTCGCGGCCCATTTTCGCGGAGCCGCCCGCCGAATCGCCCTCGACGAGAAAGAGTTCGTTACGCGCGATATCCGTCGATTCGCAATCCGTCAGCTTGCCCGGCAGAACCGCGACGCCCGAACTCTTGCGCTTCTCGACCTTCTGCCCGGCACGTGTACGCGCCTGTGCCTGGCGAATCACCAGTTCCGCGAGCTTCTTGCCGTATTCCACGTGCTGGTTGAGCCACAATTCGAGCGCCGGACGCGAGAACGACGAAACGAGTTTTACGGCATCGCGACTGTTCAGGCGTTCCTTGATCTGGCCTTGGAACTGCGGATCGAGCACTTTCGCGGAGAGCACGAACGACACGCGCGCGAACACGTCCTCGGCGAGAAGTTTCACGCCCTTCGGCTGAAGGTTATGAAGCTCGACGAAACTTTTAACCGCCTGAAAGAGCCCGTCGCGCAGGCCGGATTCGTGCGTGCCGCCCGCGGGCGTCGGGATCAGATTGACGTAAGACTCGCGCAGAAGCGGCCCTTCCTCGCTCCACGCGACGACCCACGACGCGCCCTCGCCTTCGGCGAAGGTTTCCTCGCTGGAACGCGAGCTTTCCGCGAAACGTTCGCCTTCGAAAAGCGGGATCAGCAAGTCGCTGCCGCCCATGCCTTCGAGCAGATAGCCGCGCAAACCGTCTTCGTATCGCCACGATTGCCGTTCGCCCGTTTTCTCGATGACGAGCGCCACTTCCACGCCCGGCAGCAAGACGGCTTTAGAACGCAACAGGCGCTGCAATTCGCCGAGCGGGAAATTCGGGGAGTCGAAGTACTTGGGATTGGGCCAGGCGCGCACGCGCGTGCCCGTCTTTTTCGCGCCCCGGTCGCCGGGGCGCGTGACGAGTTGCTCGATGACGTCGCCATTGGCGAACGCCAGTTGCGCGATCTTGTTGTCGCGCCAGACCGTGACTTCGAGGCGCGTGGCAAGCGCGTTCGTGACCGATACGCCCACGCCGTGCAGCCCGCCGGAAAACGTGTAGGCGCCGCCCGCGGCCTTGTCGAACTTGCCGCCCGCGTGCAAGCGCGTGAACACGATTTCGACCACCGGCACGCCTTCCTCCGGATGCAAGCCGAACGGAATGCCACGGCCGTCGTCCTCGACGGACACGGAGTTGTCCGTATGAAGCGTGACGGTGATCTGCTTGCCGTAGCCGCCGAGCGCCTCGTCGGACGCGTTGTCGATGACTTCCTGAATGATATGCAGCGGGTTCTCGGTGCGCGTGTACATGCCGGGCCGCTGCTTGACCGGCTCGAGCCCCTTGAGAACCTTGATCGATGCTTCGCTGTAGCCGGCCGCTTTCGCGCTCATCGCGCGCTCTCGTTGCGCTGCGCGGTGTTGCGTGCCTGACTCGGCCGCGCTGGATTTTTTCGTGGTCATAGTTGAACGTTGACCCGGCATCGTGCGTGCTCGCGGGAATGCCACGACATGCGCCCGAAGTGCCGGCGAATGCTTGATCGATTGCTCGAAACGTTATCTGCCTGGCCGGATGTGCTCGTGCGGAGCGCTCGCCCCGCCCGCCGATCCTTGGCCGCGCTAGGAGAATAGCGGTTTTCGTCCGCGCCGCCCACATCGGACGAATAAAAGGCCAGCCCTGACCGCGCCGATTTCGCGCGGTCGCGGCCAGGCATGCTGAAATGCGTGTGTTACTTGCGCTTGGCTTCGAGCTCTTCCCAGCGCTCGAGCGCAATCATGAGTTCCTCGTCGATCGCTGCGTGCCGCTCCGAAAGACGCGCGCCTTCCTTGGCGTCCTTCGCGAAGATCGAACCGTCTTCCAGCTGCGCGCCGATGCGCTTTTGCTCCTCTTCCAGTTCCGCGATGCGCACCGGCAGCGCTTCCAGCTCGCGCTGTTCCTTGAACGACATCTTGACGCTGCGTTGCGCGTTGCGGCCGGCCGCGCTTTCCTTCGGCGCGTCGTCCTTCGTCGCTTCCTTCGCGCTCTGACGCGCGGCTTCCTCGGCGATACGCTCCGAACGTTCGCGCTGAATCTGCCAGTCCGAGAAGCCGCCGACATACTCGCGCCACTTGCCGCCGCCTTCCGCGGCGAACACGGACGTCACCACGTTGTCGAGAAAAGCGCGGTCGTGACTCACGAGCAGCACGGTGCCGTCGTATTCCGCGAGCAGTTCTTCGAGCAGTTCGAGCGTGGGAATGTCGAGATCGTTGGTCGGCTCATCCAGCACGAGCACGTTGGCGGGCCGCGCAAAGAGCCGCGCAAGCAGCAGCCGATTGCGCTCGCCGCCTGACAGCGAGCGCACCGGCGAGCGCGCGCGTTCCGGTGCGAACAGGAAGTCGCCGAGATAGCTCATCACGTGCTTCTTCACGCCGTTCACTTCGACCCATTCGCTGCCGGGGCTGATGGTGTCGGCGAGCGATTTGTCGAGATCGAGCTGTGCGCGCATCTGATCGAAATACGCCGCCTGAATGTTCGTGCCGGTACGCACGCGCCCTTCGTCGGGCTGCAATTCGCCGAGAATCAGCTTGAGCAGCGTCGTCTTGCCCGCGCCGTTCGGCCCGACGAACCCGATCTTGTCGCCGCGCATGACGGTGGCCGTGAAGGCATCGACGACGGTGCGCCCGCCAAAGCGTTTGGTTACATCGGTCAGTTCGGAGACGATCTTGCCGGATTTCTCGCCCTGCCCGACATCCAGCTTGACGTTGCCTTGCACGTTGCGGCGTTCGGCGCGTTCGTTGCGCATCTCGACGAGCCGCGCAATGCGTCCGACACTGCGCGTGCGGCGTGCTTCCACGCCCTTGCGAATCCACACTTCTTCCTGCGCGAGCAGTTTGTCGAACTTCGCCACTTCCACCTGTTCGACTTCGAGTTGCTGCGCCTTTCTCGTCTGGTACGCGCTGAAATTGCCGGGATACGACAAGAGCCGCCCGCGATCCAGTTCGACGATGCGTGTAGCCACGCGATCCAGAAACGCGCGATCGTGCGTGATGAACAGCAGCCCCGTGCGCAGTGTCACGAGCAGGTCTTCCAGCCAGCGGATGCCGTCGAAGTCGAGATGGTTGGTCGGTTCGTCGAGCAAGAGCACGTCGGGCTGCACGACGAGCGCGCGGGCCAGGGCGACACGCTTTTTCATGCCGCCGGACAGCGCGCCCGAACGCGCGTCGCCGTTGAGACCGATCTGCGCGAGCGTGGTCGCGACGCGATTGCGCCAGTTCCAGGCATCGCGCAAATCGAGCGCCGATTGCAGCGCGTTCATGCGCGAGAGCAAGGCGTCGTGCTGCGCGCCTTCGGGGGTATCCGCGAGTTCGTGGGCGACGGCGTCGTATTCGTCGAGGAGCGCGCGTGCTTCGGTCAGGCCGGAGGCGACGACATCGAACACGGTGGCGTCGAGATCGAATTCGGGTTCCTGCGGCACATAGACCGTGGAGAGTTCGTTCTGACGCGTGACGAGACCGTCGTCGGGCGCGGCGAGCCCCGCCACGATCTTGAGTAGCGACGACTTGCCCGCGCCGTTGCGGCCGATCAGACCGACGCGTTCACCCGCTTCGAGCGAAAAATCCGCGTGATCGAGCAATGCGACGTGACCGAACGCGAGCTGCGCGTCCGTAATGGAATAAAGCGACATGGGGATGGATGCGAACAGTGCGATACCGGGGAAGCGGCCATTGTACCGATGTTAGGCCCGAGGGTTGGGGCGCTGGCTGAATGGACGAGGATGGCGAGTCGGAAACGCGGCGTGCGCGCGCGGTCGTCGGCGAAGGCCCTGGCCGTATGGATGAGGGCGGCGGCGTGGCTGGTCCGAAACGCATGGGACGTCGATGCGGCCGATGCAATCGTCGGCTGGATGCGGATGCGGCGTGCCGGTGTAGGGACGAAAGAAGCGCGGCGGCAGCCTCGGCCATTCCGCAAGGAATCGCCGCTGCCCCCGCCGCCATCACGTTACTTCACATGAACCTTGATCGTGGAACTCATCTCCGGCCCATACGACTTGTGCTGGCCGTCGCCGAACTGCATGGTGAGCGTGTGATCGCCCGGCGGCAGCTTCACATCGGCTTCCGTCTGGCCTTTACCGAAGTGCAGCGAGGTATCGTTCGCGGGAATCACGGTGCCCTTGGGCAAAGGACCGCTGTCGATGAGCAGATGGTGATGTCCGGTGCCTTCCGTCATCGTGCCGGCTGGCGCGATCTTCATGCCGTCCACGCCGAACTTCACATGCACGGGGCTCGTGACGGTGGCGCCGTCCTTCGGCTCCACGAAGTAGACGCGCGACGATTGCGCATGTGCCGCGCCAGCGAGCATCGAGAGCGCGAATGCGCCGGGCAATAGCGCTTTCGAGAGCGTTTTCTTAAGCATCGTGTTCTCCTTGTCGATAAACCGGCCGATTGCGCGAGCCTTCGCGCCGAGGCCGCGACCAAGGATACACCGCGTGTCGTGAAGTTGTCGTGGCTACTCGCCACGCCTACGTGGCGCGCTCGCTTCCGAGCGTTCACGACGCCACGGCGATCAACTCGGGACTCTCGTCCGTCACCGGCGCACGATCCCAGTTTCCATACCAATCGATCTGCGCAAAACCCGCGTCATCGAGCAGGCGCGCCAACTCATCGCGCGAGCGAAAGCGCAACTCGCTCTTTGTGGATAGCGTCTCGCCATCGTCGAAACGATAGTGCGTCGTGAAGGCCGCGCGTGCGCTGATTAGCGGATCGGGGGTCGCGTGGAGTTCCTGCCACACTTCGACGCCGCGGCCATCCGGCCCGCTCACGCGACGTCGCGAATGCTCCGGCGTCCATCGCTCCCACGCGCGCGCATGGGGATTGCGGCTTTCGAAGGCGATGCGTCCGCCACGACGCACCGCCCGGCGCGCGGCCACGAGCGTGGCGAGAAAGGTGGCGTCGTCGAGAAAGACTTGCGCGACGTGACCCGTCATCAACAAGAGATCGGCAGGGGCGACGAACGGCAAGGCGGAGGCGTCGCCTTCGATCCACGTCACGCGCTCGCCATGCGCACGCGCGCGCGCAACGCGCAACATCGGCGCGGAAGGATCGATGCCCGTGACCTTGTAGCCGCGCATCGCCAATTCGCAGGCGAGCAAGCCCGTGCCGCAGCCCAGATCGACGATATGTCCCGCCGATTCGGCTAGCGCGAGATAAAACGCGGTATCGGCGGCGGCGGGATTGAGCGCGTCGTAGAGCGCGACGATGCGTGGATCAGCGTAACTGGACATGAGCGGCTCTGTAGGCGAACGAGTGATGGAGCGCGACGAAGCGCCGCTCAGCGTAACAGGAGATTAGCGCTTCTCGTCGGCGAGCGCGACGAAGCACGCGTCAGCGTAACCGGAGATTAGCGGCTCTGATAAGCCAGCGCGTCGCGCATCGGTTGGCTGTGCACCATGATCGGACCGGAGAACGGCGTGTCGAGATCGAGGATCACAAGCACCGCCGAGGCGATCGACAGCGCGCCCAGCGTGATCGTCACGAGCGACAGCGCGTTGCGCGGCGCGATCAGCCCGAAGCACAGAAAGATGATGAGCAGCCAGCCGACGAGAATCCGGTCGAACGGATAGGAGATCGACCCATGCGCTTCCTCGACGAGCTTCCAGCGCAGCGCAATGAGGTCTTCGAAGCGCGTCGCGCATTCGTCGGCGAGGCGCTGGTGGTAGGCATCGCCCGGTGCGAGCATGCGCACTTCATGCTGGCCACGATTGAGCAATTCGCCGAGTGTGCGGCTCGCGAGATTGTCGGCTCCGCCAAGCGATGTGCCGACCGCCGGATAATCGCCCAAGGGCGGCGCTTCGTCGGGCCAGGTGCTGGCGATCGCCGCAGCGGTGTACGAGCGCAAGAGCGCACGTGCGCGCTCAAGGTCGGCGCCGTAATCGCGCATGGTGTGATCGAGTTCGATGATCGATGTCGCGTAGCTGCGCAAGTCGGTGTTGGTGGTATCGAAGACCGTTTTCGCGGATGCCGTCAGCAAGCCGAGCACGAGCGCCGCGAAGGTCACCAGCATGCCGACCAGCAGTTGCACGAGTTGCACGGTCTCCTGCGCCTTGTGCTCCTCGGGCAGCAACGGCCGGACGATCGCGCCCAAGCCGGTGCTTGCGAGCAGCAACGCGAAAACGAGGACGGCGGATTCGACTTCAGTCATGAGCGCATGGGTCGTGGGCGCGGCGGCGCAACGGTTCGCCGCATTATCGACCAGAAAGCAGGCGCGGTGCAGTTGAAAAAACGCCGGGGGCGCAGTGTTTCGACTCGTCGATCGAAGGGCGGCCGCGGCCTAGAAAGCGACGGACATGGTCGCCATCACGCTCGCCGTGCTCTTCAACCGGTTCGTGCTTGCAATCGACGGCACCCATCGCAAGCTCGCCGACAACGGGCGCTTGCCGTCGATCTTGGTGTCGTAGGTGAGGATCGGACCCATCGAAAAGTCGTGCCCCCGGAAGCCGTTCAGCCTGTCCGCGAGCGGTCCCGAGTCGTTGCCCAACTGCTGAACCGTTCCGAGCACGAGGCCAACCCCCAGTCCGTTCGAGAACTTCTTCAGTCCCATTGCATCCAGCGTGAACAATGGCGCGTTCTGATAATCGGTTGCGGTGTTTCGCGTATAAAACTGGAGACCGGCCACGACGTCGAATTCGAGCCCGTATTTCGGCATCAACTGGGTGAACGCGACCTGCGGGACGAAGGTCCAGTTATTCAGACTGGGATTGGCGAGCGCGTTCGCATCGTAGTGACCGGTGGGCGCCCAGAAATTGAAGCTGAGCGCGATATGCGCCGTCTGGGAAAAGTGATACCCGGCCACGATAGGCGTGAAGTAGAGGTCGAACAGATTCGACGCGCGGTCGCTGCTCGTCGTTCCGAAACGCCCCGCCGAAAACGATGCCGTCACTTCGGTCCATACGTACGGAACCGTGATTCCCGATGCGAAGTCCCATCCCGCAAAGCCGCCCCATACCTTGAGCACCGTCGCGAGCGTGAAGGCGACTTGCCCGTCGATCCCGAGCGAGGTCTTGCCGGCAATCGGGACCTGACGGTTGCCGCTGATGGAACCATCGATATAAATTTGCTGCAGACTCACCAGCGTCAGCGGCTCTGGCGGAACAATGCCGATTCCGGACAGCACGCTCATGCCCGCAACGGGCCGCCCCAACGCGCCCTCGGTCGCACGCGAGGATAAAGGCAGCAGGCAGACGCCGACCACGAAAAGCGCCACGGCGAGGCGATGCCAATGGACTCGGAAAGCATGCATGAGGTGGTGTGTCGGTAACGTCATGCCGGTTCATCGCCTTTAGAAAAAACAACGATTTCACGCAAGCAAGATGCGGCGCTCAGTCGTGCGCGCCGAGCACCCAGCGGTAATACGGGTTCGCCTGGTCGGCGCTCAGCACCGCGCGAATTTCCCCCGCCCATGCGTTGCGGTCGCCACGATACGCATCGAGTCCCGCCCGGTAAAACGCATGCAGTGTGTCGCGCTCGCTGTGCAGCGCGTCGGTGAATCCGGCGTCGCCGTTTGCGAGCGGCGGTTCGCTCTGCAACGCCAGCAAGCGCGTCAGCGTCGCCGGAAAATCCGTCGGCTCGACCCACGGCGCGTATTCGATGCGCGGATCGTCGTCGGTGACGGGGCGGGCATCGGCGGCATAGTAGGCAAGTGCGGGGCCGTCCGCGACATAAGTTGCAAGAAGCGCTTCCGCCGAGCCGATGCCCACCTCGTTCAACGCGCGCGCTACGTCGGGCTGTGCCAAGCGCTCGCGAATGCGCGGCACGTCGAGCGTCAACGGCTCCCTGGAGCCGATCAGCATCATCTCGTGGAACTCGGTCGTGAAGAGCGCGGCATGCGGAAACACCTGCATGAAGCTGCGGATGAGCGAGCGCGTTTCCTGCTCGTTTTGCGTCGCGATTGGCAACCATTGCGCGACGATACCGCGCTCGTTCAATCGCGCCGCCGCGAGCCGGTAGAACTGAGTCGAATACAGGTTCACCACGCCCGCCGCCGATGGCGGCGGCGGTTCGAGCGTCACGAGGTCGTAGCGTTCATCGCGCGACAGCAGTTCGCGCCTGCCATCTCCGGCTCGAAGTTCGATGCGCGGATCGGCGCTCACGTCGTAATTGCCCGCGAACGCCGGCGACGCGCGCACGACCGCCGGCAACAATTCGGCGACCACCCGTTTTTCGAGGCCCGGCCACGCGAGCAGCGCGCCCGCCGTGATACCCGTGCCGAGTCCGATGACGAGCGCGGAACGCGGCGCACCGGCATGCACGATGAGCGGCAGCAGCGCTTGCAGACGCATGTAGCGCAGCGACGTCATGGCGTCGCCCGAGTTCGAGACACCTTGAATGTAGAGACGGCGGAACCGTTGCGCCTCCGCGCCTTGTTCGAGCACGGCGACCGTCCCGCCCGAGCTTTCCTCGTAATAGGCAAGGCTGCCGTGATGCGCCTTGGCGAGCAGCACGCCAAGCCGGTCGGACGGCACGACGATCGCGACGGCAACCGAGATCGCCGCAATGCCCGCGCTTGCCCAGATGCCGGCCTTTTGTGCGGAGCGCGCGCTCAGTGCCGCCGACAAGCCGATCAGACTCGCCGCGACCGCAAGCAAGCCGAGCGAGCGGATCAGACCGAGCGACGGAATCAGCACGAAACCCGCAAACAGCGTCCCGCCGATGCCGCCCGCCGTATTCATCGCGACGACGCGCCCTACCCGGCTTGCGATGCCGCTTCCGTGCGCGGTGTCCCCATCGGCGGCCATGGCGAGCGCGAAAGGGAACGCCGCGCCGAGCAAGATCGTCGGCACGAGCACGATCACGCATGCGGCGACGGCAAAGCCCGCGCTCATCGACGCGAGCATGTTGCCCGTCACGCTCAGGCCGAAGTCGGCTGCGTGACGCTGGGCGAGCGAAAGCCAGTCGCCCACGCATGCGACGCCCGCGAACGCGGCCAGACCCGCCAACGCGATCAGCACGCCGAATGCGCTCCACGGGTCGCGTATCCGTTGGGCATGGCGCGCCGCGATCGCGCTGCCGAGCGCAAGACCGAGCAAATACGTGGCGAGCACGATAGAAAAAGCGAAGCTGCGCGTGCTGACGAATTGCCCGATGGCCTGCGACCAGATCACCTCGTAGCCGAGCGCGATGCCACCCGCGACGGCATAGAGCGCAATGGCGATGCGCGAGCCGGAGGAAGCGGCGCTGGCGCGCGCGGCGGGGTCATCGAGCGAACCGTTCTGCACGGCGGCGCGGCGCATGAGCAACATTGCACCGATCGCGGCGCAGGCATTGAGAAGCGCGGCCGCATAGGCGCTGCCCTGCACGCCTAGCAAAGGAATCAGCACGAACACCGGCAGCAACGCGCCAGCGATGGCGCCCGCGGTATTGGCCGCGTACAACCGCCCGCCCGCGCCACCGATGTCTTGCCGCGACGCGCCGGTTACACGCATGAGGACGGGCAAAGTGCCGCCCATCGCGATGGCAGGCGCGCCGACCAGCGCGAAAGGCAAGAACCACGCAAGCGGCCCGGCGCGCTCTTGCAGCGTCGCGAAGAGCGCGGCCGAGTGCGCCAGCGCGTGCGTCGCGCCCGGACCGAGGCCAAGCACGGCGAGTTCCAGTCCCGCGTACAGTAACCACGGCCGCATGCTCCGGTCGGCGAACTTGCCGAAGAGCCATCCGCCGAGTGCGAGTCCCGCAAAGAACGCACTGATCGCAACGGTCACGGCCTGCACTTCGATGCCGACCACGAGCGTGAGTTGCCGCACCCACAACACCTGGTAGATCAGCGCCGCGCCGCCCGATGCAAACAACAGCAACGCAGGCCACGCGAGACGCATGGTGCTCGCGTGATGCGCATCGGCGCTGGCCGGTGCGCGGCGGCTTGCCTTGGTCCGGGCGGATTTGATCGCGGCGCTCAGATCTGTCATCGTCTCTCGGCTCCCGGATCACTTGCCCGCGCTTTCGATGCTCTTCATCAAGTTGTCGGTCATCTGGTCGATACTGAAGCTGCTGGGCCGTTGAGCGGGCGGATATTGCTTGAACGTCGCGAGGAACGGCGCGACCTTCGAGACGGCGTATTGCGCGATATACACGTTCTTTGTGGTCCAGTCGTAATACTGGTCGGAGACGATATCGGCGCGCTCGTAAGGGTCCATGCGCAGATTGAAGATTTTCGGCACGCGCAGACACGTGAACGGGTTCGCCCACACTTCATAGCCGCCCGGCTGGCGCTGCTCGCAGAAGACCACCTTCCAGTCGTCCTGGCGCATCGCGACGAGCAGGCCATCGTCGTTGAAGTAAAAGAACTCGTGACGTGGCGCGTCCTTCGTCTGGCCAGTGAGATACGGCACGAAGTTATAGCCGTCCAGATGCACCTTGAAGTTCTTGCCGCCGATCGCCGCGCCCTTGAGCAAGCGGTCGGCAATGCCGTTGTCGCCCGCGGCGGCGACCAGCGTCGGGAACCAGTCGAGGCCCGAGATCATCTGCCGCGAAACCGTCCCCGGCTTGATCTTGCCGGGCCAGCGGATGATCGCGGGCACCCGGAACGCGCCTTCCCAGTTGGTGTTTTTCTCGCTGCGGAAAGGCGTGGTGGCGGCATCCGGCCATGAGAACTGGTTCGGCCCGTTGTCCGTCGTATAGACGACGATGGTGTTGTCCGCGATCTTCATGTCGTCGAGCGCCTTGAGCAGCTTGCCGACGTCGTTGTCATGCTCGATCATGCCGTCGGCGTATTCGTTGCCCGGCATGCCGCTTTGACCGAGCATGGATGGCCGCACGTGCGTGAACAAATGCATGCGCGTCGTGTTCATCCACACGAAGAAAGGCTTGTTGGCCTTGTTCTGGCGCTGCATGAAGTCGATCGCGGCGCTCGTCGTTTCGTCGTCGATCGTCTCCATGCGTTTGGTGTTGAGCGGACCCGTGTCCTGCACGCGGCCATCCGCGAACGAATGGATCACGCCGCGCGGCGCGTTCGCCTTGACCCACGCCGTGTCGTTCTTCGGATAATAAGGACGCTCCGGTTCTTCCTCGGCGTTCAGGTGATACAGGTTGCCGAAGAACTCGTCGAAGCCGTGCTTGGTGGGCAAGTACTGATCGCGGTCGCCGAGATGGTTCTTGCCGAACTGGCCGGTCGCATAGCCGAGCGGCTTGAGCGCCTCGGCAATGGTGATGTTCTGCGCCTGCAGGCCGACGTCCGCGCCGGGAATGCCCACTTTCGACAGCCCCGTGCGCAAGGTGACTTCGCCCGTGATGAAGGTCGAACGGCCCGCCGTGCAGCTGTTCTCCGCGTAGTAGTCGGTGAAGAGCATGCCCTCGTTGGCTATGCGATCGATGTTCGGCGTTTCGTAGCCAACCACGCCTTTGCTATATGCGCTGATATTGGTCTGCCCGATATCGTCGCCGAAGATCACGAGAATGTTGGGCTTCTTCCCATTCTGATTATTGTTCTGCGCGGCGGCGGGCGCGGGAGCCGGCGCGGGTTTCGCGGGCTTCGCCGCGTTCGGCGTCTGCGCGGTCGAGACGATCGGCGGGACGATCAGCACGCAGATCGCCGCGAGCGCGGCGAGCGCGCCGGTGATATAGCGGAAGCGTCGGAGTTGCGGCTTGGTCATTGTGATTCTCCTTGAGCGCCCTACGTCTTTCGCGCGTCGCCCGTCATGGCGCGCTTGCCGGATAAACCGCCTTCCAGTCGTTCTTCATGCTCACGACGATCCACCCGCGCGCGAGCGCCTCGTCCCATGCGCGGTCGAGCTTGCCGATCTTCGACTGGCGGTCGTAGGCGAATTCGCGCGCCGCGTCGTCGTGATGCACGATCAGTTCGAGATGCGGCCCGTCCTGCGCGGCCGTGTATTGCAGCATCTGCAAGTCGCCGTCCGAGTTGCCGAATGCGAGCACGGGCTTCCTGCCGATGTTCCGGTAGATGCCGACGGGCTTGCCGGGACCGTCGTCGACGAAATCGAGCTTCGGTTCGCGCACGAGCGCGGGCTTGCCGTCGCGCACGACGTACTTCACGAGCTGGCTCGACCCGATCACCTGCTCGGGCGGAATGCCGTAGACCTGTTCGGCGAACACGCGCATGAATTCGATCGTTCCTCCGGACACGATGAAAGTCTTGAAGCCATTCGCCCGCAAATAGTCGAGCAGTTCGAGTTGCGGCTGATAGACGAGCGCGGTGTACGGACGCCCGAGCGTCGGATGCTTCGATCTTGCGAGCCACGCGCGAATGGCGCTGTCGTATTCATCGACCGTCATGCCGCTGTTCGCCACCGCGAGCAGTTTCAGCAATGCTTTTTGCTGGCCCGCGAGCGCGGCCTTGTCGCCCGATGCCAACGCCTTGAACGCCGGGTCGCCGCGCCATTCCGGATGGTTCGGCGCGGCCGCCTTCACTTCATCGAGCATGAAGGCAAACTGAAAATAGATAGGCTGTTCGCTCCACAACGTACCGTCGTTGTCGAACACGGCGATACGTCGCGCGGGCGGCAAATAGGTTGGCGATCCTTCGCGCGTGACGGTTTGCACGAAGTCGATGAGCGCTTGCCGAGCGCGGCCGCCGCGCCACGACGGCAGAACGCCTTGCGCCGTCTGCGCGGTGCTGGCGCTCACGCCGGCGCTGGCCTGCGCGGACGCGTCGTTGCCGGAGCGCGCGCAGCCCGCCAGGAGCACCGCGAACGCGGCAGTCAGCAGCGCGGCCCGCACGCCAGCAAGAATGTGTCGAAGTCCCCGCCGCACTCGACTCTCCTTTCGCGAAAGCAATGTGTTGCCGCGCCGATGCGTTCAGCGAGCGGCGGTCCGGGTCGGATTCGCCGGCGATGCGCCATGCGCCGCTTGCCAGACGTCCTTATCCACCACGAGTCTGAAACCGAGGTGCGACATGCTGTTGTAGGGGTCGGTGCCGCGCCGCGCGCTTGGCCGATAGCTCAGGCAGTAGTCTTCGTTGCACAGAAACGAACCGCCGCGCGTAACGCGTTTGGGCGCTTCCACGGGTACGCCGGGATCGGCCGGGTCCCATGAACTGGCCGGGCCCGCGGGCTCGTTGACCACCCCGCCTATCGATGCCTCGCGCCTGAACTGATCGGCCCGGTACCAGTCGGCTACCCATTGCCACGCGTTGCCGGTCATGTCGGAGAGTCCGTAGCCGTTGGCCGGAAAACTCCCCACGCGGCTCGTCCCGGCCGCGCCGCCCGCTTTCGCGTTGACGACGGGGAACGGCTGCTTTTCCTGGCCTTGCCAGACGTTGGCCATTTGCTTGCCGTCGGGTGCGAACTGGTTGCCCCAGGAATAGGTCGCCTGATCGAGCCCGCCGCGCGCGGCAAATTCCCATTCGGCTTCGGTGGGCAGGCGCTTGCCCGCCCATTTGGCATAGGCCTCGGCGTCTTCGTAGGAGACCTGCACGACGGGATGATCGTCCTTGCCATCGATATTGCTCGACGGCCCCGAGGGATGCCGCCAGTCCGCGCCCGGCACGAAGCGCCACCAGCGCGAATAGTCTTGCAGAGACACCTGTTCCCGTGTGCCGACGAACACCATTGCGCCCGGCGTGAGCGCACTGTCCGGCGGACGCGCCGTGCCGGGTGGCAACTGCACCCGGAGCGTCTCCCAGTCGGGTTTCTTTTCAGCGGTGGTGATGTAGTGCGTGGCCGCCACGAACGCGCCGAATTCGGCGTTCGTCACGTGATGCTCGTCCATCCAGAAACCGTGAACGCGCACCGTATGCGCCGGACGTTCGTTGGCTTGCGCGAGCTTGCTGTCGCTGCCCATCTGGAATTCGCCGCCGGGTATCCACGCCATGCCTTTCGGGCCGCTCACGCCGTCGCCGAGGACGGCATGGACCATCGGCCTGGCGGGCTCGCGCAGCGCGCGGCTCACCGCGAATCCGACGAGCGCCGGACATAGCAGCACGAGCACGGCCCAGAGCGCCATGCGCCTTGCGTTGAATTCCGAGCTTCGCCCGGCCGCGTTGTGATTCACCGGTATGTTCGCCATTGCCGTCACCCCGACCGTGTCGCATGGGAGCCAACACAATGGAGCCACCAATATACGAACGAATAAATGTTAGCAATCTTTTTTTCGAGCGATGCCGCAAACGGTAGGCATCCTTGCGAAAGGGCCGACACGGCTTTGACGAAACCGCCTTGCTTTAGTAACTTGTGCAGCACGTGTTCAGACAGCTTCGGGATCATCGCATCAGCAACGCGTGCGCGTTGCACTCTTAGCGAGCGAGCCATGCAAGACCTCATCCGGCGATTCGAGACGAGCATCGGGCAAGCGGTGATCGGCCAGGAGGCCGTCGTGCGCCAGATTCTCATTGCGCTTTTCGCGGATGGGCACGTGCTGCTCGAGAGCCTTCCGGGTCTCGCAAAGACACGTACCGTCAAGGCCATCGCGGCGCGTCTGGCCGCCACGATGAAGCGCATCCAGTTCACGCCCGATCTGCTGCCCTCGGATATCACGGGCGGCGAGACGCTTCTGCAATCGGGCAACGAACGCACGCTCTCGTTCCAGCCGGGTCCCATCTTCGGCAATCTGATTCTCGCGGACGAAATCAACCGCGCGCCCGCCAAGGTTCAATCCGCGCTGCTCGAAGCCATGGAAGAGCGGCAAATTTCAATCTCCGGCAAGACGTACCCGCTGCCGGAGCTCTTCCTCGTGATGGCGACGCAGAATCCCATCGAACAGGAAGGCACTTATCCCCTGCCGGAAGCGCAGATGGACCGTTTTCTCATGAAGGTGCTGATCGGTTATGCGTCGCCCCGGAGCGAGGCGGACATGCTGCGCTTGCTGCGTCGCGAAAGCGAGGGCGCGCCGGCCGCCATGGAAACGCTGACGCAGGAAGCTGTGTTCGCCGCGCGCGAGGCCGTCCGGCGCGTCGCGGTGGCGCCGGCCATCGACGAATACATCGTATCGATTGTCAACGCGACGCGTCATGGCGGCGCGCTCGACGCCGACCTCGGCAAATGGATCGAAGTCGGAGCGAGCCCGCGCGGCGCGATCGGACTGGATCGGGCGAGCCGCGTGCATGCATGGCTCGACGAGCGCGATTTCGTCACGCCAGACGACGTGCGCGCGGTCATCCATCCGGTGCTGCGGCATCGTTTGCTGCTGTCCTACGATGCGACCGCCGACAAGGTCGGCGCCGACCACGTGATAGACCGGCTAGTGGAGAAAGTGGCCGTGCCAGCTTGAGCCTGGAGGAAACCCGCGATGCCGCACGACGCAGCAGACGTTCATGGCCCGCCCGCTTCGGCCATCGGCAGCGTTTATGTCGATGCCGCGCATCTCGCCGGGCTCGAAGGCCGTGCGCGGGGTTTGAGCTTCGTCGCGCCCGCGCCCGTAACGAGCATCTTGTCGGGACGGCAAGCGTCGCGCATGCGCGGACGCGGCCTGAATTTCGAGGAACTGCGCGGCTATTTGCCCGGCGACGACATACGCCATCTCGACTGGCGCGTGAGCCTGCGCACGGGCAAGCCGCATGTGCGGGTCTATACCGAGGAGCGCGATCGGCCGCTTCTGGTCATCGTCGATCAGCGCATGAACATGTTCTTCGGATCGAGCCGTGCGCTCAAGTCCGTGGTCGCGGCCGAAGCGGCGGCGCTCGCCGTGTGGATGGCGTTTGCCGCTGGGGATCGCGTGGGCGGCGTCGTGTTCGGCGACGAAGAAGTGGTCCGCGTGCGTCCGTTGCGAAGTCGCGCGCGCATCGACTTGCTGTTCGGCGCCATCGCGCGGATGAACGCGTCGTTGCATGCCGAGAGTCTCGCGCGAACGAATTACGCGCAACTCAATGCGGCGCTCGAAGGCGTGTTGCAGATCGCATCGCACGACTTTCTGGTGTGCATCATGAGCGACTTTGCAGGCGCCGATGAACGCACGCGCCGGCTGCTCCGGCAGATTGCCGCGCATAACGACGTGATCGCGGCGCTCGTCTTCGATCCGCTCTGGCAAGGCATGCCCGAGCATCGCGCGCTGGTGGTGAGCGAAGGACGCTTGCAAGTGGAGCTGCGCATGGAAAAGGAACGCGTGCGTGCGCCGCTCGCCAGCCTCTTCAAGGGCCGCGCGGCAGCGATTGCGGAGCTATTGCGCACGAGCGGCGTGCCGTTGATGGCGTTATCGACCGCCGAACCGGTCGTCGATCAGGTGCGGCGCTTATTCGGCGAGCGCGTGCGTCGCGCGGCGCAAGGCGGCCTATGACCACGCCGCTCATGCCCGCCGACACGCCCGCCGCGTTGCAGGCGCTGCGCGAGTTACCGTTGCCCGAGCCCGTGTCGTATATGCCGCGGACCATCGGCTGGCTAATCGTGCTTATCTTGCTCGCGGCGTTGGCGGCGCTCGCCGGATGGTTCGCCTGGCGTCGGCATGAAAGGAGCCGCTACCGGCGCGAGGCGCTTGCCGAACTGGCGCGCATCGAAGCGAAGCTTGCCGACGAAGCAAGCCGTGCGGCCGCGCTTGCCGAGATCGCGCCGCTCATCAAACGTACCGCGCTTGCCGCCGCGCCGCGCGGGCAAGTGGCCTCGCTCACCGGCGCAACCTGGCTTGCATTTCTGCGCGCCACGCACGGTCACTTCGACGATGCGAGCGGCGCGCTGCTTTTCACCGCGACATATGCGCCGCAAGCGCGACTCGCCGCCATCACGCGACAGGACGCCGACCGTCTCGTTCACGCGGCGCGCGACTGGATCGAGCATCATCATGTGGAAGTTTGAGTACGTGTGGATGTTCGCGCTGCTGCCCTTGCCCCTCTTCGTGTGGTGGCTGGCGCCCGCGTATCGCACGACATCGACAGCCGTGCGCATGCCGTTCTTTCAAGAAATGGCCAATGCTGCCGGCGAGAAACCCGCGCCTGGCGGCGTGCGTCTGCGCCGCAACTGGCTGCAGCGCTTGCTCATGCCCGTGCTCTGGATTTTGCTGCTGGTTGCGGCGGCGCGGCCGGTGTTCCTCGAACCGCCCGTCACGCACGAGTTGCCCGCGCGTGACTTGCTGCTTGCGATCGACCTGTCGCAATCGATGAGCGAGCGCGATTTCATCGATGGCGCGACCGGCGAACGGCTCGATCGCCTAAGCGCGGTCAAGCGCGTAGTCGCCGATTTCATTGCGAAGCGCAAGGGCGACCGCATCGGCCTGATCGTGTTCGGCGACGGTGCTTATCCGCAAGCGCCGCTCACGCTCGATCACGACAGCGTGCTGATGCTGCTCGACGCCATGCGCATTGGCATGGCGGGACCGCGCACGGCTATCGGCGACGCGATCGGGCTGGCGGTCAGACTCATGGAAAACACGCCCGCGCAGGAAAAGGTGCTGATTCTGCTCACCGATGGCAACGACACCGCAAGCGCCATCGCGCCCACGCAGGCCGCGCAGATTGCGAAGCATCACGGCATCGTGGTGCACACCATCGGTATCGGCGATCCGCAGACCGAAGGCGAGGACAAGGTCGATCTCGACGCGCTGACGCGCATTGCCCGGACGACTGGCGGGACGTCGTTCCATGCGATGGGCCGCGCGGAAGACATCGCGTCCGTGTACGCGCAGATCGACAAGATGACACCGGAAAAGATCACGCGCGAGGTGTACAGGCCGCGCCGGGAGTTCTACTGGCTGGCGCTCGCGCTCGCGGTGTCGCTCTTCACGCTGTATCACGGCATTGCCTGTCTCGTTGCGCTCTTGCGCGCGCCGCGTCGCGTGCCCGGGGAGATCGGAGCTTGATATGGCTATCGATCTGACGGCTTTTCACTTCCTGCGCCCGTTATGGCTCTTGCTGTTCATCCCAGCCGTGCTATTACCGTTTGCGTGGTTGCGTCGTAACGATGTGCGTTCACGCTGGCGCAACATCATCGCGCCGCATTTGCTGGAGCATCTGATCGTCGGCGAGCGTGCGAAGCGTGGTTTGCAGCCGATCCATTCGTTGGCCGCGCTGATCGCCTTATCCGCCATTGCCGTGGCGGGGCCGACGTGGCAACAGGAACGTCCGCCCTTCGATCGGGACAAGGCGCCGCTCATGATCGTCCTCGAACTCGCGCGTTCGATGGATGCAACCGATGTCGCGCCAAGCCGTATCGAACGCGCAAGGCAAAAGGTGCTCGATCTCGCGGCAGCGCGCAAAGGCGCGCGCACCGGGCTGCTGGTGTTCGCGGCGAGCGCGCATCTCGTCGTGCCGCCCACGGAAGATCCCGCCTTGCTCGGGCTTTATGTGCCTGCGCTCGCGCCCGAATTGATGCCGCATGACGGCAAGAACGCCGCTGCCGGCCTGGCGCTTGCGGAGCGTGTCTTGCAGAAGGCCGACGACGCAGCGGGCACGATCGTCTTCATGAGCGACGGTTTCGATGAAAGTCATACGGATGATTTCGTTCGGATGGCGAAGGAATCGCGCCACCAGTTGCTTTGGCTCGCGGTCGGCACGGAACGCGGCGGCGCGATCCGGGGAGCGAACGGCGAAATCGCGACTGACGAAGCGGGCCGCCCTGTCACCGGCACGTTCGATGCAGCCGCCATCCGCAAAATCACGCAAGCGGCTTCGATTCCGCTTGCAAGCATGCGCGCGGACGATGACGACGTGCAATGGGTGCAGCACCGTGCGCAGGTGTATCTCGAAGCGGCGCAGGATTCGAAGATCGTGCCGCGCTGGAAGGAATCGGGCTACTGGCTGCTCGCGCCGATTCTCGTCATCGCCTTGTATTGCTTCAGGCGCGGCTGGACGGTGAAGTGGCTGCCGATCATACTAGTTGCGCTTTCAATGGCTTACTTTCCCAGGCAGGCGCAAGCCGCGTCGTTCGAGTGGCTCGATCTCTTCGCAACGCATGATCAGCAGGGTCGCTACAGCTTCGAACATGGCGACTACAAGCGTGCCGCCGCGCGTTTCGACGATCCCATGTGGAAAGGCCGCGCACAGTATCTTGCCGGCGACTTTGCCGGCGCACTCGATACGTTCACCCGACTCGACACGCCGGACGCGTTGTTCTATGTCGGCAACACGCTCGCGCGGATAAAAGATTACGCGGGCGCGATGAAGGCTTACGACGCCGCGATTGCGCATCGCGCGGGGTTCGCGGAGGCGCGTGCAAATCGGAAGCTGGTACAGATGCTCATCGAGGACGACGAGCAGAGTGACGAATCGACCACGCAGAAGCCCGATCAGGTCGAGACGGACAAGAAGAAGATCAAAGGCGGCCAGCGCGTGCTGGTCGAGCAACAGCGTCCATCGGAGGAAACGTGGATGCGTAATCTGAATACATCGCCCGCGGCGTTTTTGCATCAGCGCTTCGAACAGGAAGCAGGAGCGAGCCCGTGATGCGATTGCTCCTCGCGATAGGGTTCGTCATTCTCTCGAACGTGTTTTCGATCGCTCACGCGGACGATGCGCCCCGAACCATGTTGCGCGCGCATCTCGAACCGGCTGGTAAGGTGGTGGCGGGCAGCGCGGCGCAACTCGTCGTCGATGCGCTCACGACCACATGGTTCACGGCCGCGCCGGACTGGCCGCTGTTCGACGTGCACGATGCGTTCGTCACGTTGCCTGACGAGAGTGCGCAGAATCTTTCGGAGACCATGGACGGTGTGCGCTGGTTCGGGGTCCGGCGCGTCTATCGAATCGTGCCGCGCGCGGCGGGCACTTTCGATGTGCCGCCGTTCGCCATCACGCTGCATCCCGGCGGCGCCGACGGACCGGTCACGCTTACGACGCCCCGGCTGGAGTTGGTCGCAAGCGTGCCGGCGGGGGCCGAAGACATGGCGTCGTTTTTCCCCACGCCAAAGCTTACCGTGACGCAAAGAATCGAACCTTCGGACGGCAAGCTGGAAGTCGGCGGCACCTTGACGCGTGCCGTCACGGAGCGCGCGGAAGGCACCGAGTCGATGCTGATTCCACCGCTCGCTTTTGCGGACATCGCCGGATTGCGCCGTTATTCGAAGCCGCCGCTAACCCGCAATATCACGCAGGACCGTTCGGGATTCGTCGCGGGCGAGCGCACGGATACGGTCGCGTATCTCGTCGAGCGTCCGGGAACGTACACGCTGCCGGCAATCGATATCGAATGGTGGAACACGACCACTCGCGCGCGCGAAAAGATTCATCTTCCGGCGCTCAGCTTTCGCGCGCATGCAGCGAGCGAACGGCCGCTTTGGGACATTCCGGGCGGCCTGGCGCGGCACACGGTGATCTACCTCGATGAGAGAGATGTCATGTATGCGTGTGTCGCTCTGGCGGCTATGGCGCTCGCGATCTGGTTTTATCCGCGCATGCGTGTACTGATCGAGCGCGGCTGGCGCCGGTGGGCGGCGTGGCGCAAAGCACGCGCGGAAGGCGAGTTCGCCGCGTGGCGGGCGCTTCGAAAGGCCGCGAGCGCGGGCAGCATGTCGCGCATCGTTCCGGCGCTCTACCGATGGATGGACGTCAATCCGCGTTATCCGCGTCCGGCGCGGCTTCGCAATATCGGCGAGTTCGAACCGAGCGACTTGAAGCGACTGGCGGATTCGGCCATCGTCCATTATCGGGGCACGGGTCGCGCCGATGAAGCGCCACCCACACGTCTGCGCCGTCACACGAACTTTTGGCGAAGTTGGAGAACGAAGCGCCCGGCGCTGGCTCCGCTCAACGACAACGAAGATCGGTAGAACCGACTCTCACGCGACGTTCTCTTTGTTCGCGATCATCCCGTCGTCTTCGGCCTGCGCATCCTCCGCGCTCTTACTCGTCTCGCGAAGCGCGGCCGTGAGCTCGGCCGGTTTGATCGTATCGAGCACCACGAAGCTGTGTAGCGCCGCCTTGGCGTCGATCTCGAAGCAACGTTTGCCGGAAATTTTCGCCTTGGCGTCGCGAGCTTCGATCTCGGCAATCTCGGTTGCGAGCGGATGAGCCTGTCTCTTGAGAATGGCGCCGAGGCGCGCGTCGACCATCACCCGGTCCATGCTCCAGTAGGCGCGATTCGAAAGCGCGTTTTCGCCGGCGAGGACGCTATCGGCGACGACTTCGAGACCCATCGCCCTGAGCTTTGCGACATCGGAGCGAAGGCTTTCCGTGTTGACGCGCGCCGTGCCGCGTTCGAGCCGCAGTTCGAGGCGGCTCGCGTCCACGCCGCTCTCTCGCAGCGCCAGCGTCAGCGTCTGCGCAAAGTCGCTGGTCAGGAGCTGCTTCGGATAGACCGGCACGCAAACGGTAATCTCGGGCAAGTCCGTGGCGAGCTTGCAGGCCTCGCGCAAGATCCAGTCGCCGAGAGGAACGACGAGACCGCTTTGTTCGGCGACGCGCAGGTAGGTTTCGGTGCCGAGGCGGCCGAGCGTCGGGTGGTTCCACCACGGCTGAATCTCGACGGCGATTGCGTCGTTTGCGGAAACACGCACGCTGCAGGCAAGATCGAACTCACGCGCCTTGATCGCGATCAGCATGTCGTGCGCCAGATGCCGCTCGGTCTCGGCGGAGGTTTCCGCATCCTCGGCGTAGAAGGTGAAGGTGCCACGCTGCTTGCCCTTGGAACGATAGAGCGCGACGTCGGCGAAGCGGAAAAGCTCGTCTTCCTCCAGCGTGTCTTGCGGCGTCAGCGCGATACCGATCGAAAGACCGACCTCCAGCCACCGCTCGCCATGAGCGATCGGCTGCGACACGGACTCGATGAGGCGCTCCGCGAGTTCGACGATCTGCGGCCGCGTGAGATTCGTGGCCGCGACGACGAACTCGTCTCCTCCGATCCGCGCCACGAGCTGCCCTTCCGTCAACTCGCCCGTCAGACGGGCGGCAACGGTGCGCAGGACGAGATCGCCGACTTCATGGCCGAACGTGTCGTTGATCGGCTTGAAGTGATCGAGATCGAGATAGAAGAGCGCGAGCTCGCTGTCGGTCGCCGAAAGCACCTGACGCATGAACTTGCGCAGGCCGAGCCGGTTCGGAAGGCCCGTCGCCGGATCGTGCTGGACTTCTTTCTGGGCGCGCGAGAGATCGGCGGCGAGCGAGACGTCGGCGGTGATGTCGGCGGCGATCTTGACGATCTTGAAGGGCTTGCCGTTCAGGTCGTAGATCGGATTGTAGGACGCCTGAATCCACACTTCCGCCCCGTTCGCGGCGATGCGTTTGAACTTCGAGGACAGGAACTTGCCCGCGCGCAGATCGCTCCAGAAGCGTGCGTAATCGGCATGCGCGACGGTCTCCTTGTCGACGAACATGCGATGGTGCCGGCCGACGACTTCCGGGAGCGCGTAGCCCATCAGGGTAAGGAAGTTGTCGTTCGCCTCGAGCACATTGCCGTCCATGTCGAACGAGACGACGCTTTGCGACTTGTTGATCGCGGCGATCTGTCCTTCGTAATCACCTTGCCGCAGCTTTTGCCCGGTGACGTCGACGGCGTTCTTGACGACCTTGAAGGTGCGCCCGTTCATGTCGAGGATCGGATTATAGGAAGCCTGCAACCAGATCTCGCGGCCATCGCGGCCGAGCCGCTTGAACTCGCCTGCCTGATACTCACCCGCGGCGAGCGTCTGCCAGAACTTCCCATAAGCTTCGCTTTCTCGCTCCTCGGCCGAGACGAACATCGAATGATGGCGACCGATGACCTGGGACAGCCGATAGCCCGTCAGGTCCAGGAAGTTGTCGTTGGCGTCGAGGATCGTGCCGTCGACATTGAAGGCGACGACACTCTGCGACTTGTGGATCGCGGCGATCTGACCTTGGTGGTCCGCCTGGCGAAGCTTTTCACGCGTGACCACCGTCGCGTATTTGACGATCTTGAAGGGCCGCCCGTCCTGGTCGAGCACCGGGCTGTAGATTGCCTGCAGCCAGATTTCGCGCTTGTCGCGGCCGATCCGCCGGAACTCGCCGCTGCGATGACGGCCGGCGGCCAGATCGCTCCAGAAGATCTCGTAGTCGAGACTGTGCGCGTATGCGGGATCGACGAACATGCGGTGATGACGGCCTTCGAGCTCCTCCATCGTGTAGCCGACCGCTTCCAGGAAGTTGCGGTTGGCGTCGAGAATGGTGCCGTCGGGCGAAAAGGTCACCATGCACTGCGACTTGTCGATGGCGGCGATCTGGCCTTCGAAATCGGCGTTCTGCTTCTTCTCCGACGTGACGTCGACCGCATATTTGACGATCTTGAACGGACGTCCTTCGAGGTCGAGGATCGGATTGTAGGTTGCCCGAAGCCAGACGGCCTTTTCGTCCTTGCGGAATCGCCGATATTCGCCGGAAGCGTGCAAACCCTGCCGCAACCGTTCCCAGAAGGCGGCATAGGACGGGTCCCTGGCCTCGTCGGCGGCGACGAACATTCGATGATGCTTGCCGACGAGTTCGTCGAGCCGGTAGCCGGTGGCGTCCAGAAACTTCTCGTTGGCATGAAGGATGGTGCCGTCCATCGCGAAATGGATGACGGCCTGCGAAGTGTTGATGGCGGCGATCTGGCCGGCGACGTCGGCGGCCGACATCATGCGGTCAGTGACGTCGCGCACCAGCATGACGGTCTCGCCGACCGCGCCGTCTTCGGCTGCGACCGGTATGCAGGAGACCTCGGTCCAGAAGGACGTGCCATCGCGCTTCAATTGCTGCATCTCGCCGAAGAAGGCTTTGGCGGTTGCGAAGACCGTATCGATCTCGTCCGGCGCGGTGGCGCCTGTCGCGAGCGGCCTGAAGATGCTGCGATTGCGTCCGACGAGCTCCCAGCCCTTGTAGTCGAAGAGCTCCAGGAAGCGCTCGTTGACACGAAGGATGCTGCCGTCGGGCGCGAAGGCGATCCGCCCTAGGCTTCTCTCCAGCGCTTCCTGATCGGCCGGAGTAAAGGAGAATTTGACCGGATTGTTATGCATTGTCACCCGCCAGTAGAAGTTGCGGCGATATGCGCTGATGGCAGGTTGGAACGAAGTTGTCTCATGGATCGAATTCGACGATCACTTAACCTTTTCCCTTAGCGCGAACTTTCTGGATTAACGGCACTGGAAGGAAAAAATTAAACAGGCGGTGAAGATCGATTTGATTGAGGCGCGCGTAGTCGACGGGCGCATCTCATGGCGGAAGACGCTCAGGGGCAATGTCGGATATGCGTGCTGGCCACAGCGTCGGCTTGAACTCGATCCCAGGCGCTTGCAACGATTTCGGCGCGGTTGCGAGCGCGCTTTGGGGTTCGTCGTAGTTGCGGCAGCGTCTCGGCAGACTTGATCGACTCAAGCCGTAGTGGACACCTCAAATGGGTGCGTCAACCAATGACTGACGTCTCACACACGAGGACTGGGGAATCCATGAGGTGGCCTCGCTTTGCGACAGGATGCAAGATCCCGAGCCGAGGCGTATCCATTAGACGGGCGCTTGCCGCTCATGAGCGCGCCCTGCCGATTGGCGTTTTCGAGAGGGCGATGGGGTTTTCTTAGGTGATGTCGGCACCTAGGATGGTCCCCCCGGCAGGAATCGAACCTGCATCTAGCGCTTAGGAGGCACTCGTTCTATCCATTGAACTACGGGGAGCGCGCCAGCATCGAGGCGCACGGCTCGCCGTTGCGAGACGGCCAAGCGAGCGCAGAGTATAGCAAACGCCACTCGCGCTAATCGGGACGTCGCGCGGAAAATTCATCACGCTGACGCCAACGGCGTACGTTCAGGGTTTATCCCTATCAAGTTGGATCATAAACGGCCGCCATCGCAATAATGGACCCTATCCCCGATACCAAGCTACAAGGCGCGTTCTCGGCATTGCTGGCAGACCAGGACCTGACTCATCTCGAGCGGGTGTTGCGGCAGTCATTGTCGCGCGACGCGGGCGGGTACGCGCTGCCACCAGCGTATTGGCGCGAGCGTCTCGCGGCCATCACGCGGCAGGCGCATCTGTCTCACACGCAGTTGCAGACGGTGCATCGGTTGTATTTGTATGTCGACCGGTTCGAAGCCGCCGCGGAGGCACGCGAAGCCAAGCGCCTGGCCGATGCTGCCGATATCGAACCCGGCGCGCCGCTCAGTGCCGATGCCTGAGCCACCACTCCCGCAGCGGATGATGCGCCGCTTGCTCGAGCTCACGTCGCGCCATGCGCTCGCGCCGCGCATCGCGCCAATCGTCGGCCAGCAAGACGATGCTAATGGCGGCAAGCGCCGCAAGGCCCACTAGAAACATCGGTAAGTCGAACATGGCGCCCTCCTTTCAGTTGCCGCCATGTCTTCATGATAGGACGCGCAGTCACGCGCGGCCAGCCAATCATCCGCCCGCCGAAGCCCCCTGCCGCGCCCGCTGCTGTTGCGCATGCGCCGCGAGCCGCACGGCCGCATTCGCCGCGCCGTAACCATCGTAACCTCCGCGCCGTTCGATCACTTCCAGGAAGAAGCGCTGATCGAGCTGCTCGGTGTACGCATGAAAAAACTCGCCGCCACGCTCGTCGCGATCGTAAAGAATGTTGTGTTCGTGCATGGCGTCGATCAGTTCGTTGGCCAGGCCGTAGCGCGCAACCAGATCGTCGTAGTAGTTGCGCGGAATGCGCAGGAATTTGACGCCATCGGCTTCGAGTCGAGGGATGGCATCGAAGATATCGGACGTGCTGAACGCCACGTGATTCAAACCCGAACCGCGATAAGTCGTCAGCGACTCCACCACCGCGGTATGCCGGTCCATCGACGCATTCAGCGCAATGCGCACCGACCCGTCGCGGCTGCGTACCGCGCGGCTGCGCACGAGACCGTACGGGTCCGGCACGGTCACGCTCGCTTCGACCTCGAAGCCGAACGCGCTGCGGAAAAACAGCACCCAGGTGTCGAGCGCGTCGGCGGGCAGCGACAGACACACGTGATCGATACGTTCGAGCGGACCCACTTCGTAAGGCCCGTCGATGTCCGTCAAAATGAAATCGGATTCCCACAGCGTGGGACCGCCCGGTTCCTCATCGACGAAATAATCGAGGCTGCCGTCAGGCGACTGCACGCCCGGCACCACGCGCTCGTTCGGTCCGACCTGCCCCGAAAACGGCTTCGACCCATAAGCGGCCGCGCGTTCGAACGCGAGCTTCGCGTCATCGACATGAAATGCGGACGCGCACAGCGACAAGCCGTGCTGCTCGAAGAACGCGCTCGCGAAGGAATCGGCTTCCGCGTTGAGCACGATCGACCCCGCGCCATGCCGGTACAGCGAGACATCCTTCGAGCGATGCTTGCCCGCCAGCCGAAAGCCCAACCTGCCGAGCCAGCCGGCGACATGTTCGCGCGTGGCGGCATCGACGGCGAATTCGAGGAACTGGAAGCCGATATGCGCGGGCGGCGCGGGCGGATCGAAGAGATCGGCTGGCGCCTGGTCGCCCATCAATGCGCGCGTCTGCTCTTCCAGAAAGCGCAGCGAGCGATGCCCGTCCGCGGCGGTGATGGCCGTGGGCGCGGCGCGAAAACCATCGTTGAAGATTTCGAGCGAGAGCGGGCCGGTATAACCCGCTTCGAACACGCGCGCCGTGAAGCCCGCGACATCGAACGCGCCTTGCCCCGGAAAGCAGCGATAGTGACGGCTCCATTCGAGCACGTCCATGGCGAGCACGGGCGCATCGGCAATTTGCACGAAGGTGATGCGGTCGCCCGGAATCCGCGCGATCTCCTCCACCGAATCGCGGATGGAAAGCGTATGGAAGCTGTCGAGCACGATACCGAGACTCGCGTGATTCACGGCATCGACGAGTTTCCACGCGTGCTTGTACGAGTTGACGTGACGCCCCCACGCAAGCGCTTCGTATCCGACGATCACGCCCGCTTCTTCCGCGAGGCGCGCGAGCTTGCCGAGTTGATCGACGATCAGCGCGTCGTCGCCGATGGTGTCCGGCGACACATTGCTGCACGCCAGCATGCGATCCGCGCCGAGCTCGTGCATTAGCTCGAACTTGCGCTTCGCGCGCTCGGCGTTCTTCGCGAGACGCTCGGCGCTCACGCCCTCGAAGTCGCGAAACGGCTGGAACAGATAGATGGCGAGGCCAAGATCCGCGCACATGCGGCGCACGTCGGCGGGCGTGCCGTCGAAGTACAGCAGATCGTTCTCAAAAATCTCGACGCCATCGAACCCTGCCGCGCGGATTGCCTTCAGCTTCTCGGGCAAGGTGCCGCTGATGGATACCGTCGCAATGGATGTCCGGATTGAACGCAGCATCGCTGCCTCCTCGTTGCATTCAGATGATGCGGGTGGATCGGTGCAGTCCCGTCAGTGTAGGACGTTCGCGGCGCTTGCGGGAAACGGAGCGGCGCGCACGCAATCCACGTCATTGTGCGCAAGCATAACAAACTAACTAGACCGTACAAATACGTGAAAACACCGAAGGACACGGCACCGAGCGCCCGTCACACTGCGCTTACATTATTTGCACTGGAGTATTGCGCATGACCAGCAAAGCGTCTCCCCGTTCCTATCTCGTCGGGCTGATCGGCTCGGGTATCGGCGGCTCGCTCACGCCCGCGATGCACGAGGAAGAAGGCGGCAAGCTCGGGCTCAACTATGTGTATCGACGGATCGACTTGCAGGCGCTCGCGCTCGAACCGTCCGCGCTGCCCGATCTGCTCGATGCCGCCGAACGCTTGGGCTTCGACGGGCTCAATATCACGTATCCGTGCAAGCAGAGCGTGATCCCCTTGCTCGACGACCTCGACCCCGACGCCCGCGCGCTCGGCGCGGTCAATACGGTTGTCTTCAGGGATGGCAAGCGGATCGGCTACAACACCGATTGGTCGGGTTTCGCGCGGGCGTTCGAACGCGGTCTGCCGGGTGTGCCGATGGATCGCGTGGTGCAACTCGGCGCGGGCGGCGCGGGCGCGGCGGTGGCCCATGCCGCGCTGACCATGGGTGCGCGATCGCTCACGCTATTCGATTCGGACGACACTCGCGCGGCCGCGCTCGCAAGCGAACTCGCCGCGCGTTTTCCCGATCGCGAAGTCAAGAGCGGCGGCGATCTACGCGACGTGTTGCAGAAGGCGAACGGCCTGATTCATGCGACGCCCACCGGGATGGCGAAACTGCCCGGCCTGCCCTTGCCCGCTGAGTTTCTGCACAAGGACTTGTGGGTGGCGGAGATCGTCTATTTCCCGCTCGAAACGGAGTTGCTGAAAGCAGCCCGCGCGCTCGGCTGCCGCACGGTGAGCGGCGGCGGCATGGCGGTGTGTCAGGCCGTGGATGCGTTGCGCATCTTTACCGGCCTCGAACCGGATGCCGAGCGCATGTTCGCGCATTTCCAGACCTTGCTGGAACGCTGAGCCCTTCGGCGCCCTCGAAACCAAAACGGCGGCACTCGCAGAAGTGCCGCCGTTTTGTCTTGGCTCGCCTTGGCTTCAGTCTTCGCGGCGCACGAAGCGCAGTACCGCTTCGATGATCATCTCGCGATGCCGCGCCCGTGAACGCGGCCCGGATGGATCGCGCCCGAACGCCGCGCCCCACGTATGCCGATTCGCCACGCGATGAAAACAGAACGAACTGATCATCAGATGCAGATCGATCGGGTCGATGTCCTCGCGAAAACGCCCCGCCGCGACACCGCGCGCAATCAGGTCTTCGATGGTCTTGATGACGGTCGAGTTACGCGCCTTGAAGGTCTTCGACTGCTCGATATACTTCGCGCCATGCACGTTCTCGATAGTCACGAGACGCACGAAATCGCGATGCTTGTCGTGATAGTCGAACGTGAAGCCGATGAACTCGCGCATGGCCTCTTCAGGGTCCAGCTCTTCCAGCCTGAGCTCTTGTTCGAGCGCGCGGATGTCGCCATACACCTGCTCCAGCACGGCTTCATAGAGACCGTCCTTGCTGCCGAAGTAGTAATACAGCATGCGCTTCGTGGTGTTGGTGCGCTCCGCGATTGCGTCGACACGCGCGCCGGTCAGACCCATTGCCGAGAATTCCTGCGTCGCGATGTCAAGGATGTTCCGCTTGGTCTCCTCAGGATCGTACTTGCGCCGCCCTTCCGAGGACGACGAGGGCGCAGCACTGGCGGCCTTGCTTCCTTTCTTCATTTTTCTGTCTGAGAACGGCATCGAAAATCGATTCTAGCATGGGGTTTCCAAGCGTCTTATGCGCTTCATCCCTATGCGCAGCATTTGTTTTCAAAGGCTTAACCTATAATTTTTCGGTCCCCGATGCGTGGTCCGCATCAATCAAACGAGAATCGAATGAAGCACCTTCAGGTACTTGCCGCATCCTTGCTGGGTCTTGGCGCCCTGCACGCGGCGGCGCAGACGCAACTGCCTCCCGGTCATCCCGCCACGCCGCAACTGCTGGCCGCCGAAGGCGTGATGACGAGCGCGAACATCGCGCGCGGCGCAGCCGACGTGTGTCATATCGACGCTGCCAAGGTGGCCCGTTTCAAGGACATGGCACGCAAGAACTTCCCCGATGCGCCCGACTTCGACGCCGAGTGGAAGCTCGGACTCGCGCAGGCGCAACCGACGGTGGATCGCATCAACAAGCTGCAGACGAGCAATCCGGCGCAATACCAAAAGCAGATCGACGAAGCCTGCCCGGCGCTGAACAAGGGTATCGATGAAGCGACGGCACAGGCTCAATAAGCCGTCGTCCGAAGCGCCCTATTTGCGTTGCGCGTTGGCGTAGTGCAGGCGCTTTTCGACATACATCGCGGCATCGGCGCGTTGCAGCATCGGCTCGATGCGCTCGCCTTCGTGCGCGGTCGCGGCGCCCATCGCGAAGCTGAGCGGCATGCCCGAGTAGAACTGATTGTTCACTTCGAGCAACTGGCGAATGCCGTCCATCAGCGCCTCGCCGCCGCGTTCGTCCGTGCCGGGCAGCAGCACCATGAATTCGTCGCCGCCTATCCGCGCCGCCTGGAACGGCTTCTCCACCGCCTTCGAGAGCACTTCGCCCGCGCGGCGCAGCAAGGCGTCGCCGGCCGCGTGGCCGAGCTGATCGTTGACGGTCTTGAGGCCATTCACATCGACCGCGATGGCCGTCACGGGGAACGGGCCCTTGCGCTCCAGCCGATTGATTTCATCGGCATAGAACGAGCGATTCTTGAGCTTGGTGAGCACGTCGTGCTTGCCGAGAAACTCCAGATACGCCTCGGCCTTCTTGCGCGCGGTGATGTCCGTGAGCGCGACGAGCACGAGATCCCAGCGCTTCTCGTGCCCCGGAAACACCGAAAATTGCAGGTGCACGTGCACCTCGTTGCCATCGAGCGAATAGTTCAGCACCTCGCGCTGATGAAAGAGCTTGTGCTCCCATAGCTCGATCAACTGCTCCTGAAAGTGCTGCTGCATGTCGTCGCGGAACACTTCCGGCAGACGCGCGAGCAAGGTCGCCTTGTCGGGCGCGGCGAACATGCGCAAGGTGTGCTGATTCACGTCGAGGACGTGAATCTCCTGCATGCATCGTTCGACGAATTCGGGGTGCACGCTCGTAAAGGTACGGAAGTCGACGATACCCCGTTCGCGTACATCGTCGAGCAAATCTTTCACTGAACTGAAGTCTTCCACCCACAGCGAAACCGGCGAATGCTCGAAAAGGCCGCGTGCATAAAGGCCGCTCGCCGCGGTCTGGCGGCGCATGGTTTCGAGTTCCGTGATGTCCTCGACGGTGACGAGCACACGGCTCCACGTATTCTCGTGCCCCGGCAAGATCGCGGCCTTGAGAAGCACGTCGAGACGCTTGCCGTCGAGCGTGTAGTTGACCGTCTGGCTTACGAAACGCGGTTCGCCGGACCAGAGTTGCTCCAGTTCGTCGATGTGCGTGGTCAGCATGTCGTCGCGAAACACGCGTTCGAGGTTTTGCACGAGATGATCGAGGTCTTTCGCGCCGAACAAGCCGAGCGTGCGCCGATTCACCTTCACCACCCGAATGCGTGAAGAGCATTCGACGATGCGCGCCGGGTCTTCTTCGAGGAACGCGCGCAAGTCGGTGACGCCCGCCGCGCGCCAGCGCTCGAACTGCTCGCGCACGGCGCTGAAGTCTTCGAGCCAGAGCGAGACCGGAGCGAGGTCGAACATGTCGGCATCGTCTTCCGGCACGCTCGCGGGTGTGAACTGTCCAGTGATTGGGCGCGGATCGTTTGGCATAAAAATCCCTTCGGCTCGCGTCGGAGCGCTATTCATCGCACGATTTATCTCAATATTGTAGCGCGCCGCTTTTACGTCCCATCCGCTGATAAGCGAGCAGATTCCGGGCGATTTTCCCGAATCGGGAGCGACGCCCGACTCAATTGAGGGGCGGATGCTACACTCGATCGAATAATGCGCCGCAAGTTCAACTCTCGATCGTAGGCATGCTTGCTGCAATCGGTTGCGTGCTGCCGTATTCAAGCGTGCATCGACACACGTCCGCGGACCCTTTCAGTCCGCCAACTCCCAACACCCGACAAGGAGGCATGACTCTCATGGCTGATTTCCGCATCTGGTCCGACGAATTTCCCGCCAACGGTTACTTGACGCGCGAGCACGAGTTCGATCAGCAGGCTTTCGGCGTCTCGGGCGACAACCTTTCCCCGGCACTGCAATGGGAAGACCCGCCCGCCGACACGCGAAGCCTCGCGCTTACCGTCTACGATCCCGACGCGCCCACCGGCAGCGGCTTCTGGCACTGGGTCGTGGTCAACATTCCCGCCGATGTCCGCTCGCTGCCGCGCAACGCGGGCAAGGCGGATGGCAGCCTCTTGCCAGCGGGCGCGCTGCAAATGCGCAACGACTACGGCACGGTTGGCTTCGGTGGCGCCGCGCCGCCGCGTGGCGACAAGCCGCATCGCTACATCTTCCGTATTCACGCGCTGAAGGCGGATCAACTGCCGCTCGACGCCAACGCGACCAATGCCGTTGCGCGCTTCATGACTCATCTCAACGAGATCGACTCGGCGACGTACACCGGTCTCTATCAGCTGAAATAAGCACCACGCTTCTTCTCCGGACGATGCGCGCATCGTCCGGCCGTTGAACGCGCCGCTCCTACCTCTCGCCTACCGATGGATTCCGAACAAGGTCTTCCCCTGCCGCAGCGTTATTGGGCCATCGCGGTGGTCGCGCTCGGCATTACGCTCGCGGTACTCGACGGCGCCATCGCCAACGTCGCGTTGCCGACCATCGCGCGCAATCTGCTGGCCTCGCCCGCGGATTCCATTTGGATCGTCAACGCGTATCAGCTCACCATCACCATCTCGCTTTTGCCGCTGGCTTCGCTCGGCGACCGTATCGGCTACCGTCGCGTGTATATGGCCGGCCTCGCGGTCTTCACTGTCTCGTCGCTGGCCTGCGCGATGTCCGGTTCGCTGCTCACGCTGACGCTAGCGCGAATCGTGCAGGGATTCGGCGCGGCGGGAATCATGAGCGTGAACACCGCGATCGTGCGCATGATCTATCCGCAAAAGCATCTGGGGCGCGGCATCAGCATCAATGCAACCGTGGTCGCGATTTCATCGGTGATCGGTCCGACGGTCGCCTCGGGCGTGCTCTCGGTCGCCACCTGGCCGTGGCTCTTTGCCATCAACGTGCCGATAGGACTCGTGGCGCTTGCCATCGGCACGAAGGCGCTGCCGCGCATGGACGGGCATCGCCGGCCTTACGACTACATCAGCGCGCTGATGAACGCGCTTTTCTTCGGGCTTGCCATCGTCGCGGTCGACGGGCTCGGGCACGGCGAGCATCGGCCGTATGTGATCGGCGAGTTCATCGTGACGGCGGTCATCGGCTACTTTTTCGTGCGCCGGCAATTGCGTCAAAGCGCGCCGCTTTTGCCCGTCGATCTGTTGCGCATTCCGGTGTTCGCACTATCGATTGGCGCGTCGGTGTGCTCGTTCTGCGCGCAGATGCTGGCGTTCGTGTCGCTGCCTTTTCTGCTGCAGAACGGCTTCGGCATGAGTCAGGTCGAAACTGGCTTCCTGATGACGCCGTGGCCGCTCGTGATCGTGTTCGTCGCGCCGCTCGCGGGCGTGCTCGCGGATCGTTATCCCGCTGGTCTGCTGGGCGGCATCGGGCTGGCGGTTCTAACCGTGGGTCTTGCGCTGCTCGCCACGACAGGCCCGCATCCAGATGCGTTCGATATCGGCTGGCGCATGGCTGTCTGTGGGCTTGGCTTCGGGCTGTTCCAGTCTCCGAACAACCGACAAATCATTTCTTCCGCGCCACGGCATCGCAGCGGCGGCGCGAGCGGCATGCTCGGCACGGCGCGGCTAACGGGGCAGACACTCGGCGCGGCTATCGTCGCGTTGATCTTTGGCGTCGAGCCGCAGCACGGGCCGCTGATCGCGCTTGGCGTAGGCGCTGGTTTCGCGGCGACGGCGGCTTTGGTTAGTCTTTTGCGGCTGACGGGGAAGCGTAGCGTCGAGACCGTTTGATGGTTCGGCTTTAGCCATGGTTTGGCCGATCACCGACGCGTCCCAGCCCCCACTTGGGCACACCCCTTGCTCCTTTTCGAATCAGGTATCCGCCTCTTGCGGTGCATCAAAATTCGAGCAATGAAGGAGTGAAGCAATGGCAATTTCCCTTGACGGTTACAGGGTCGCGATTCTTGCATTGGACGGCTTCGAGCAAGCCGAACTAATCGAGCCGCAGCGCGCGCTCAAGGAAGCTGGCGCGCAGGTCGATGTCATTTCTCAAAAGCCCGGACAGATCCAGGGCTTCAAACACGTCGACAAAGGCGACAAGGTCGATGTGGACCAAACCTTCGACGCCGCCAACGCTTCCGATTACGACGCCGTCGTGCTGCCGGGCGGCGTGGTCAACGGCGACGCCATCCGCCTGGACGCCAAGGCGCAAAGCTTCGTGAAGGAAGCGGATCAGGCGAAGAAGCCCATCGCCGTGATCTGCCATGGCGGCTGGCTACCGATCTCGGCGGGCTTCATTGCAGGCCGCACGATGACGAGCTGGCCGAGCCTGCAGGACGACATTCGCAACGCGGGCGGCACTTGGGTCGATCAGGAAGTACAGATCGACGGCAATCTCATCACGAGCCGCAAGCCCGACGACATTCCCGCTTTCAACAAGGCACTGATCGACGCGCTCGGCAAGACGCGCGCCGCCTGAACAAGAAGCGACGGGGCCACCGTATTCAACAAGAATCAACGACCAAAACGGAGTCGAGCCGATGATGCCGCGACCGTTGTTCGCAGGCTGTGCAAGTGCGATAACGCTGGCCGTTGCCTGCGCTGCTCACGCGCAGACCGGTGACGCCGCAAGCGCCAAGCTGTCGAGCGTCGACCAGCAGTTCGTGCAAGACGCCGGCACCGCGGGCGCGACCGAAATCGCGGCCAGCAAGCTCGCGCTCACGCATGCAAGCGGCAAGCAGGTAAAGGACTTTGCACAGCGAATGATCGCGGATCATACGAAGCTCGCGCACAGCCTGGATGGAATCGCAAAACACCACGGCATGAGCGAGCCACCGAGCGCGGATTCGTCGGTGATCGGCAGCTTGCAAAATCTTCAGGGCGATGCATTCGACGATGCCTATATCCAAAAAGTAGCCGTCGATGGGCATCGCAGGGCCATGGAGTTGTTCAAGCAAGAAAGCGAGCAAGGCAATGACGCCGCGTTGAAGGCAGTCGCGGCGAAGGCGTTGCCCGTTATCGGCCATCACTACGCCATGGCGCAACAACTGGCGAAGGCAAAGGCGGCGTCATGAGCGTCTTTCAATTCATGGAAGTCATCGATGTATCCGACAGCCCTGCAACACGGCTGACCCGCGCCGTAGCGGACCCGCACGCAAGACATCGTCCGGCCTATGAGGATTCGACCATGCATATCACCTTTGCAGACGAAAAACCCGTGTTCGATGGCGACGACCTCGCCCTTCACTTCACCGCGCTCGTCGACTCCGAACCCGTCGTGTGCTCGATCAGCGCCGAAGCGCTGGAAGATCATTTCGGCGCTCCATCCGCGCGCGAGGACGATCTGCTTCCCGCATTCGAGCGCGGCGAGGCGCGCATTCGCGCGGTATGCGCCGAAGTGCTCGATGACAACGGCGGCGTGCCCGTCGTGCTGCGCAGCGGCTTGTTCCGCGTCGCGGGACTCGAACCGGATTGAGCAGGACTTACATCGTTAATCCTTTGTCCCGCGAGCGCACGCGCCCGGGCCGAACCACGCAACACTGAAAAGAAGGAGGGAATATGTCCCTGATCATCGCGGGTCGCTTCCAGACTTTTCCCGCTGCCGAAGCCGCGGCGCAGCGCCTCTTCGAACGCGGCTTCATCGAAGAAGACGTCACCCTGTTCTTCGTGAATCCGGGCGGTCAACATGCGCGGCATCCGCTGGGTGGCGATGTCGGCACCGACGTTGGCGCGCGCTCCTCGCCCAAGGGCGCAGGTAAAGGCGTGACCATCGGTGCGGTCGTGGGCGCTATCGTCGGCGCGGCGCTCTTCGCCATCTTCAAGGCGCCGCTGATCGTCTCGGCCATTGCAGCGGGTGTCGGCGCTTACGTTGGCTCGCTGGCGGGCGCGATGTCGCATACCAAGACCAAGGAATCGGCTCACACCGAAGCGGCGCCGCGTCATGCGGGCGTGCTGGTCGCGGTGCATGTGTCGCCGGAGAATTCGAACGATGCCGCCACCATCTTGCGCGATGCAGGCGGCGTCGATGTCGAACGCGCGTCGGGCCGCTGGCAGCAAGGCAAGTGGAGCGACTTCGATCCGTCCAAGCCGCCGAAGCCGGTGGAAAAGTTTGCGGAACATCGTGCCTGAAGCGAATGACTGCGGAAAGCGGTCTGCCGGGCACGCCGCGTGCGTCTACTCGTACCAGAGCCAACGTGCCGGATGTTGCACGATGGCAAGATCCAAACTAATAGGAGGTGTCATATGAGCACGAATGTCGTATCGGTACTCAACGATCTCATCGAGACGTCGAAGGACGGCGAAAAGGGTTTCCTCAAGGCCGCCGAAGAGACGCGTGACGCAAGCCTCAAGCTGCTATTCCAGGACCGCGCGCAAGCCTGCACGACCGGCGCACGCGAGTTGCAGGAAATCGTTCAGCGTCTGGGCGGCACGCCGGAAACGGGCGGCTCGGTTGCAGGCGCGCTGCATCGCGGCTGGGTCGATGTCAAATCGGCCGTCACCGGTCACGGCGAGCACGCGATTCTCGCCGAATGCGAGCGCGGTGAAGATTCCGCCAAGAAGAACTATCGCGAAGCACTCGACAAGGATCTGCCCGCCGATGTGCGTGCCGTGGTCGAACGCCAGTATCAGGGCGTGCTCGAGAACCACGACCGTATCCGCGATCTGCGCGATCAGTACGCCGCAGCGAAGTCCTGATTCGGTTTAGCGTCGAAGCCGCGAGGTTGGCGGCTCGTGATGCGACAGTCGCCGCGCCAAGTGCGCGGCGATTTTTTATTGCGGCGCGCATGCATGGAAGCGAAAGCTCAAAGAGAAACGGCCGCTTGCGCGGCCGTTTCAGTGAAGCAGCAGGCAACGACGAAGGCTTAGTGCGGCTGACCCTTATCGTTCGTCCCGAGCGCGGAAGCCGCAGCGGCCGCCGATGCGCCCTTCAGTTTGTGCGCCTTGTCTTGCTGATGCAGATACGTGCCTTTCTGCTTTTTCGCCGGAGCGGCAGCGGCGTCGGAAGCCGCTTGCGCGAATGCCGTCGTCGAGAATGCGAGTGCCAGCGCGCCAATCAAGGCCATCTTTTTCGTCTTCATAAGAGCTCCATTTGCCGTGGCCCTTGGATGCATCGCGAAGGAAGCATTCGCGGGCCGGCTTTGCGTAACGTCCTCGAACGGACGTACTTCGTTTTAAGGTAGCAAAGATGCTGCGAGGGTATTGCGTGTCATGTCTGTCTGCGACTTTCGCATGGCCGCGCGCACGTTCTCCACGCTGCTCATGCAAGAACCCGCGCTAGAAGCCTGGCTTCATCGTTCAAGAGAGCGATTCGCCAAACTTCCGCGCGGGTTCCGATACTGCGACTGCTACACCGCGACCCGCCGTGACGAGCCGGGCATACGCACTATGCCATTAGTTGGCAGCGATTTTAAGATGGTTTTTCACGGAAGCAACACCGGAAACCTGCTTAACGGTTTCTTCGGCGGCGGTCTTGTCTTCCGCCGACGGCACCGTGCCGGTCAGCGAGACGACGCCGGCGCGCGTCTTGACGTGAATATGCGTCGACTTGACGTTCTTCGCTTGCAGCAGTTCGGCCTTGACCTTGGTCGTCACTGCGCTGTCATCGACCTTTTGGCCAACGGACGTGTCCGTCGAACCCGAGTTCGTCGTCGTGGTCTGCGCGTTCACGTTCAGCGCGAACACGACGCATGCGATACCGCCAGCAGCTTTGAGGAATTGAGTCGTCTTCATGGCAATACTCCATTTTTTCGATTTTCGATACTGCGCGTCCGCGGCTTTGAGCCTGTTTGCGGAACGCCCCGTGGGTGCTGCTTTTAGTGATGCTCGATCACGTTCGCCGCGTGTTGCACGAATCGTGTCCCCCCTACCGCAACTTGCGTGCCGTGCCCCGTCAAAAGTGCTTAGTGGGTCTCCGCACGCAGCAAAAAAGCCCGACGAATCAACGGGCTTGGCGCTTCTCGAAGTCGTCCTCGGCGAGCGCGGCATCGACCGCTCAAGTCCGATCCATAAGCTCGGGAGGGCGCGGCGCTTTTGTCTGAGTGCGTGTAAAAAGTGCGCGAAAGCATCGCTTCGCCAAGTGAAAACAAGCCGTGGACAAAGATCGAAACGTAGATGCAGCAGGCATCCGATGCGCATTGGCATAACCATTGCTTAAGTCCTCGTCACGAACACCTCTCAGTCCAGAATAACGAGGATTAGCAAGCAATGCCGCCTACACTCGAACTTCGCACCAAGCAAAGCCTCGCACTCACCCCGCGCCTTCAGCAGTCGGTACGCCTGCTGCAGTTGTCGTCGCTGGAGTTCCAACAGGAGTTGCGTAACGCGCTGGACACGAATCCGTTTCTCGAATACGACGAGTCGCAAACCGAAGACAACGCCCTTTCCGCCGACAACGGCAATTCGATGAGCGACTCGCCGCTCTCGAATTCGTCCGACAATGCGACCGAAGCGCCGATGGCCTCAGAAAGCAGCATGGACAGCGACTCCGGCGGCGACAACAATTCGCGCGACGACTCCATGAGCGACTACTCGTCCGATCCGTTCGGCCGCAGTTCGACGCGCAATAGCGGCGACGGCGAAGGTTCCGATCCCGCCGACTGGGTACGCATCGAGCCGTCGCTGCATGAGACCTTGCACGATACGCTGCGCCTCTATCAACTCAGCCAGCGCGACCGCGCGATTGCCCAGCTCATCATCGAAGCATTGGATGACGACGGCTATCTGCGTCAGGAACTGAGCGAACTCGCCGATGTGGTCGATATCGAACCGGCGCTGACCGAAGACGAACTCACTATCGCACTCAAGCTCGTGCAGTCGCTCGACAAGCCGGGCGTCGGTGCGCGCAACCTCTCGGAATGCCTGACCCTGCAGCTCGATGCGATGCCCGAAGGCACGCCGGGCCGCGCCGTCGCACGCGAGATCGTGGGACATCATCTGGAACGACTTGCACGTCGCGAGCAGGCCGAACTGCAAAAGAAGATCGGCTGCAGCGCGGAAGAACTGCGTATAGCGTGTGCGCTGGTGCGTCGTCTCGACCCGAAGCCGGGCGAGAACTACGGCGCGAGCGAAGACAACTACGTGGTGCCGGACGTCATCGTACGTCAGGTCAAGAAAAGCTGGGTCGTCACGATCAATCCGGCGGTGTTGCCGCGCGCGCGCATCCACCGCATGTACGCGGAATTGTTCGCGCAGTCCGCTGGCGCAAGCCGTTCGCCGCTCGCGCAACAGTTGCAGGAAGCGCGCTGGCTGATCCGCAACGCGCAGCAGCGCTTCACGACGATTCAACGCGTGGCCGAATGTATCGTCTCGCATCAAAAGGCGTTCTTCGATTACGGCGAAATCGCGCTCAAGCCGCTCGTCCTGCGCGATGTCGCCGACGAGCTCGGCCTGCACGAATCGACCATCTCGCGCGCCACGGGCAACAAGTACATGTCGACGCCGCGCGGCATCTTCGAATTCAAACACTTCTTCCCGCGCGAACTCAGCACGGAAAGCGGCGGTACATGCTCGGCTGCCGCCGTACGCGCGCTGCTCAAGGAGATGATCTCGAAGGAAAACTCGCGCGACCCGCTATCGGACGTGAGCCTTGCCAAGATGCTCGCGGATCAGGGCGTGATCGTCGCGCGCCGCACGGTGGCGAAATATCGTCATCTGATGAAGGTGCCGCCCGCCGAGCTGCGCCGCCAAGCCTGAACGCACGCAAATTTCACGCGCTGACGCATTGGGCGACGACCCGGTCAAGAGAGTCGCCTCGTAGCCTCAGCATGCAGCCGCCCTTTCAACGGGCGGTTTTTTTATGCGCGGCCGAATCGCCGCGTTTAGTCGACGCGCTAACGCCAGCCTGCTTCCCGATGCGTGCGCCTGCGTGCCGCCGTTGCCGCCAGCTCCGCGCCGAGCAGAAACACCGCCGCCGAGTAGTAGAGCCACATGAGGATGATCGCGAGCGACCCCGCCGCGCCGAACATGTTCGCCGTGCCCGCATGCGCGAGATAAAACGCAAACAGTCGCTTGCCCGCCTCGAACAACATGGCCGCCGCGGTTGCGCCTAACGCGGCGTCGCGCCACATCATGCGCGTGGTCGGCAAGAACTTGAGCAGAAGCGTGAACGCGAGCGTGAGCATGCCGAGTGAAATCGCGCGCTGCGTGACGCTCGACAGAATGATGAACGGATTGCCGTCGCCGAAAGCCCAATGGCCGAGCACTTCGACGAGCGCATCGAGCACGAGCAACGCAACCACCAGCAAGCCGGAGCCGACGACCAGGCCGAAGGACATCAGCCGAACGCGCAGCAGCGAGACGATGCTTTCCTTCGCGCTCACAATAGGCGTGGGCCAGATCACGTTCAGCGCGCTATGCAGCGATGAAAACGTCGCCGACGCGCCGATCAGCACGCCGCCCGCCGAAAGCAGCGCCGTGCTGCGCGCGATATCGGCGTGCCACGCGTTGGCGACGATGGCTTCGAGCGCGTGCGCCGCATCGGGGCCGACCACGCCGCTGATTTCATCGAAGAGTCTGCCTTGCACGGCATCCGCGCCGAAGAAAACGCTCGCGACCGCGATGACGATGACGAGCGTCGGCGCCAGCGAGAACGCCGCGAAAAACGAAATCGATGCGGAGAACATCAGGCAATGGTCCTGAATCCATTGCCTGACGGGATCGACGAACCACGCAACCCAGCCGAAACGCGACGTGCGGCCGACAGCGACAGGCGTGGAAGAGGTCGGAACTTCTCGGGTCATCGGCGTGAGCTTGGCGGTTATCAATCGCCGATGTTAACGCCGCTTCGAAAGACGTGCGTAAAACGGCGCGCCGCAAGTGCAACGCGGCACGCCGTATCGATCGTTAATGCGTGCTCAGACCTTGTCTTCATCGTCCGCGGGGTCGGCGTCTTCGTCGAGCAGGCCGCGCGTTTCGTCCTCGATGTCGTCCGGCAGAATGTCCGCGTCCGGTTCGAGATTGTGGTCGCCATCGGCGGATGCTGCCTCGCCCGTGCCGTAGCGGTCGGTATCGCTCGCGAGTTCGGCTTTGGACTGGCCGAGCGCGTGGGCATCGAGTTCGTCTTCGATGTCGCCCGGATGACGCATTTCGCCCTGCACGTCGGAACCGCTATCCGAGGAATCGCTCGGACCTAACGCACCTGTGCCGTGCCCCTTGCCAACTTCGATCTCGCCTTCTTCATTGGGATTCAGAGTGCTTCCGCTCATCGTGACCTCCTTCGTTTCGTGTCGAAGGTTGAAGCGCAAGGAGCGTTCCGCGCAAGCCTTGCGGCGTCGAATGGCGCGCACAAATAAAAACCCCGCGCCGTGTAGAGGCGCGGGGTTTTCTGGTTACACGTTCAAGCCTTGGCGGAAGGCCGTCTTGCCTGCGTCGATGTACTCGCGCCCTGGCGCACCGTCTTGACGGTCTGCTCGGTGACGGAAGTCGCGGTTGCGACGCTGCGCAGATCCGACAGGAACGAATCGCGCCACACGGACAGATTGTTCTCGCGCAGCGGCGCCATCATGTCGGCGTGACGCGCCTGGCGTTCGGCGAGCGGCATCGACAACGCACGTTCGAGCGCCTCGGACATCTGCGACAGATCGAACGGATTGACGACGAGCGCGCCCGGCAGTTGATCCGCCGCGCCGGCGAATTGCGACAGCACGAGCGCGCCCGGATCGGCCGGGTCTTGCGACGCGACATATTCCTTCGCCACGAGATTCATTCCGTCACGCAGCGGCGTGACATATCCAACCTGCGAAAGCCTGAAAAGCGCCATCAGCAGATTGCGTTCGTATTTGCGGTTGAGATATTGAATCGGCGTCCAGTCGAGTTGCGCAAAACGGCCATTGATACGCCCCGCTTCGCCTTCCAGGTTCTGGCGAATGCGCTGATACGTCTGCACGTCCGAGCGCGTCGGCGGCGCGATCTGCACGAGCGAAACGCGGCCATGCCAGCCCGGCGCGTTGAGCAACAGGCGCTCGAAAGCCTGGAAGCGCTCGACGAGGCCCTTCGAATAATCCAGCCGATCGACGCTCATGATGAGCTTGCGGCCACGCATGCTGTCGCGCAGGCTCTTGACCTGCTTGCGGTTGGAGAACTGATCCGCTGCCTTGGCGATGGCGTCCGGATAGATGCCGATCGGATACGCGCCCACTTTCAGCATGCGGCCAAACGCCTGCAACATGCCGTCTTCGCTCAGATGACCCCGTCCGCTACGTTCGACGTAATCGGTGAAGGACTGCTTGTCGGCATCGGTCTGAAAGCCCACGACGTCGTACTGACACATGCCGGCAATCAGTTCCTCGTGCGGTGGCACGGTCCGCATTACTTCCGGCACCGGAAACGGAATATGCAGGAAGAAGCCAATTGGATTCTGGATGCCGATCTTGCGGCACTCCTGCGCGAACGGCAGCAAGTGATAGTCGTGTACCCAGATGATGTCATCCGGCTTGATGAGCGTCTTGAGCTTCGCGGCGAGTCCCGCGTTCACGCGCATGTAGCCCGCGTATTCCTCGCGATCGAAGCGCGACAGGTCGTTGCGGTAGTGGAAAGTCGGCCACAGCGTGGCGTTCGAAAAACCACGGTAATACTGGTCGTAATCGCGGCGCGTCAGGCCGACGGTGGAATACGTCACATTGCCGTTTTTCTCGATGACAGGGTCAGCCGCTTCACCGACGATCTCGCCGCTCCAACCGAACCATACGCCGCCCGTCTCCTTGAGCGCATCCAGAACGCCGATAGCAAGACCGCCCGCGCTGGGCTTGCCTTCCTGGATCGGCGCGACGCGATTCGAAACCACGATCAATCTGCTCATTACAGCATCACCTCTCAGTTGTCGTTGCTTGCTCGAATTGGCGGCTGAAGATATGCAAGAGCCGTGCCTTTTTGAGACACGGGCAGGATGAAAATTCGTATCCAAGTGTTACGAACGAAATCGGACACGCGGTAAGCCGTCGCCGCGTAGAAGTTTTTGCTCTTTCGTCGAAGGAAACGAAGGCGGTGAAATCAGGAATCCTGCTCCGAACCCAGGTCGCGCTGATAATCGATTCCCTCGCGGCGCACGCCGCCCTGATTGTGCTCGCCGTCGGGCGGAGCGTCAGGTGCGGGGCGGTTCTGGCTGGCGGGATCGTGTTCGATCGGCGGTGCCGGCGCGGCTTCGCCACCCGCGGTTTTAGCCGCCTCGGCGCGTGCTTCACGCTTGGAAGAGTGACGCGCGGAGCGTCGGAGTGCGGGATGCCTCATCAATGCCTCCAGAGAAGAAGGCCGTCGAAAATGACGTCGGCGGCGTCGGACCGATCTTGTCGCAATGCGTCTTTATTAGAAAAATCGACCGGACACTGCTTGCAGCGCCGGTCATTGTTGCTCGCTACGTTGTAATCCCTACCTTCGAGATGGAAACTTATTCAAAGCCTGCACAGATTCAGTGAATGGTCGAAAGTCCGCCAATTCCGTTATTGCACGTGCGGCGCTTCGTTCGGTCCGGGCGGCGGGTCGCCGATGGGCTGCATCGGTTGTTCGGGCGGCTCGCGAGTCGGATCGGGATTCGTGTCGGGCGGGATCGGCGTAGGCGGCGGCTGATCGGGCGGCGTCACGGGCGGGTCCGGCGGCTGGGGCGTCTGCGCGCTGATTCGAGCGCTATCGGATGCGAAATCGGGCATGTCAGGCTCCTTGCGGTCTTGTGATCGTAATCGCCGCATCCACGCTCCGTTTTCTTGCGGTTTCCCGCGCGTGGATGGCAGTCAAAGGTCAGCAAGGCCTATGCCCTTGTTTCTTCCAATTTACGCCTACCTCGCGCCAGGACTCCGCTTCATTATCGGCGCTGAATCCGCATGCGACAAATAAAAAAGCCCGCGCTTTTGCAAGCAGCGGGCAATGTTTTGTCTAAAGATAAGCGACGTTCAGGTATTTTCGCTATCCGCGTCAGAAAGGTCTCCGCCTTCTCCGACGGCTGCCTTGCCAGCGGCATCCTCGCCGTATTCGACGAGCCGGTTGTACAGCGTCTTCAGGCTGATGCCGAGAATTTCCGCCGCCCGCGTCTTCACGCCGCCGCATTGTTCGAGCGTCGCGAGGATGAGCTGCCGATCAGCCTGCGCGAGCGACGTGCCGAAGGGAATCGTCACGGCCGTGCCCGCCGAAGGACGCGAAAGTGAAATCTGCAGCGGCACGGTGGCCGTGCTATCCGAATCCGTACCCGACATGATGTACGCGCGCTGCACGTAGTTCTTCAACTCGCGCACGTTGCCGGGCCAGTTGTAGGACGCGAGCATTTCACGCACGGCGGCGGGAAACACCTTCTTCGTGTTGTAACGCGAGTTGAGTTCGTCGAGGAACGCCTGCCCGAGCAATTCGACGTCCGTGCCGCGTTCGCGCAGCGGCGGCAGGTTGATCGGAAACACGTTCAGGCGGTGATACAGGTCGAGCCGCAGTTTGCCTTCGAGCACAGCCTGCTCGGGATCGCGATTGGTCGCGGCAATCAGGCGCACGTCCGTTTCGAGTTCCTTTGTGGTCCCGACGCGCATGAACATGCCGGTTTCGAGCACGCGCAACAGCTTCACCTGAAGCTCGATAGGCATCTCGGTGATTTCGTCGAGGAACAGCGTGCCGCCGTTCGCGCGCTCGAAATAACCCTTGTGCTGCCGGTCCGCGCCCGTGAACGAGCCGCGTTCATGGCCGAACATTTCGGATTCGATCAGGTTCGGCGAAATGGCGCCGCAATTCACCGCGATGAACGCGTGCTTGCGTCGCAGGCTCAGCTCGTGCAGCGTCTGCGCGGCGACTTCCTTGCCGGTGCCGGACTCGCCGATCAGCAGTACGGACGCTGCCGTCGGTGCCACGCGGCCGATCTGATCGTAGACCGTCTGCATGGCCGGCGAATTGCCGAGCATCAGCCCGAAGCGGCCCATGCGGCGCAACTCGCCACGCAAGGTGCCGATTTCCGCTTTCAGGTCGCCGGCGCGCGGCAGGCGCGAAAGGATCGCCTTCACGCGCTGCATGTTGATGGGTTTGACCAGATAATCCGCCGCACCCATCTTGAGTGCGCTGACCGCGGACTCGACGGTCGCATGGCCGGTAATGACGATGAACTCGACGCCCGAGCGCGGGTCCAGATCCTCGAACAGATCGACGCCGGTGCCGTCGGGCAGCTTGAGGTCGGTAAACACGACGTCCGGCGTCTGCCGCACGAGCTGGATGCGCGCCTCGCGCAAGTCGCCTGCCGTGGCTGTCGTCAGTCCGTCTTCGCCGATGATCGCGGCTAGCGCCTCGCGGGTACTGGGATCGTCATCGACAATCAATACATGTGGCATTGCGTCTCGATATTTCCAAAGCGTTTTCAGGGTCACACGCCAGGTGCGGCGTGGTCTTCTCCGGGCGATGACACGGTGGACTGCCCGGGCCGGTGCGGCTTTCGGTCATGCGCCCGTTGTGGCTCGAGCTTGAAGTGCATGACGCAAAAAGCGCGAGAAATAGAATAATTTCCGATGCGCTGTACGCTTGGGTCTCTCAGCCGTAAGTTTTTCCATTTAGGCAACTTATGGCGGATATTCGTTGATTATAAAGGTTTATCGACATAAAAACGCACGCCGGTCGGGCGTGCGTGGAGTTCGTTCGAGCGCGGCGGTGATGAAAGCGCCTTCCAGCAGTACTCCGTCGCTCGCAACGGAACGACGGTTGTGGACTACTGCGCGTCAGCTTCGCGGGAAATTCCAGGCGTCTGCCGTGCCGCCTACGCCGTGACCATTCACCTCATGCGGCGCGGGCAAGCGACTCGACGGCGTCAGCACCTTGCCGCCCTCGTCTTCCCAACGGTGCAGATCGCGGGCCGTGCGACGTGTGGCGGCATCGCGCGATTGCGCCCATTTCCATGCAAGCACGCTGCCCACCGCGAACAGCGCCCCGAAAATTCCGATTGAAGGACGTGCCATCTCGTTTTCTCCCTTGATTATCTAAATCGCTGTTTGTGCCTTGATTTCGCCGATGCGCGCTCTTGACTACCCAGCGCGCTTCGATCAGCGGACAACCAGAAGCCCGATGAGAAAGCCCGCGCCCGCCGCGATACCCAGCGATTGCCACGGATTTTCACGCACATATTTTTCGGTGCACTCGACGCTGGTCTTGTAACGCGTCTGCGCGCTCGCTTGCGCGTCTTCGAGCGCGGAGCGCGCCGAATCGACGTGATCGCGAAGGCGCGTGCGCAAGGCATCGACGCCCTCGCCCGGCAGCGACGCTGAGAGCCGCAACAACTCTTCCGAGTCGTTGAGCAGCACCTTGATGTCTTCGATAATTTTCTGCTTGCCCAACGCAAGCTGGACAGTCGTCTCAGTCATGAAATCAGGTCCTTGCCTTAGAAATGTGGGGGTGAAGTCTGAAGCTTTGCTTGTCTCAATGCGTTTCAGCGCCCGCGAGCGCCTTGGCCACACCGTGCATCGTGAAACGCATGCGCAGATTGCGCAGGACGCCGCCGGCCATCAACGCGACGCCAAGCACGCCGAACACGGCGCTCGTGACGTTCGCCGCACGCGAAAGTGCAGGCGTGCCCGCCGCGTAACCGAGCACGGCACACATGAGCGCGGTCACCAGCGCGACCAGAGCCCAATGGTAAATGTCGATCGGCTCGCGCACCGCGAGTTCCTGTCCGCCGCGCGTCGGCCGCACGGGCTTGCTGGCGTTGCCACCGAAGTTGCCGACCATATTCCCGTCGCGCGTGGCGGTGTCGAAGTCGAGCGTATCGTCCATGATGCGTGTTACCTCTCTCGCTGCCGTCCGCTCGCAGTTGCGATGCACACCGACCGCTTGTTGCGAGCTTGTTCGAATAAGGATGACTCCGTCCTTGCAGCTTTCATGCCAGCCATCTGTGACGACGTCCAGGAAATGTTCTGCCCGAAGTGGTCCGCGCAAGCCATCACGAAACCGGGTAAGTATTACGCTGTGGACGTGTAAATTCCCCGAGAGAAGCGAGAACCTTGCCGGAAGTCACGCGACGCACATGTGCCAATCAGACAAATTGGGCGATGCCGAACGCCGCACGTTGCCGCAAAGTCGTTGCGAATGGTTAAATAGCGTTTATGAGATGGACTTGTCCGTCTACGGAAAACATCGACCCGCCTGACGAGCGATCGTACGAATGGATCGCGAGCTTGCTTGCCGTCAAATCAAGCGACGTGTTGCTGCCAGGAAACGCCCGAAACTGGCGGCATCGAGCCGAAACTCAGCTAACGCGGCCGGTTCGCATGCTTGGCGCCGGTCTCGCGCATCGACATGCGCCACCACGCTTGACCGATGCCTGGCCGCCATCCGCTCAACCATATTGGCAGAACTCAGGACATATCAGCACACATGGCGACAACCGATCTGGACCCGCCCATCGCCGTCGGCGATACAGCCGCGCAGAAAAAGCGCAATGCGGGGGAAGTGCCGGGCTTGAGATCGTACGGACTGCTGTACGGCTCATCACCCGTGATGCAGGAGTTGTACACGCAGATCGAACGCGTCGCCGGCACCGATGCGACCGCGCTCATCATCGGCGAGTCGGGCACCGGCAAGGAGCTCGTCGCGCGGACCATCCACGATAAAAGCGCGCGCAAGGACGCACCGTTCATTGCCGTGAATTGCGGCGCGATTCCCGACAACCTCATCGAAGCGGAACTCTTCGGTCACGAAAAAGGCAGTTTCACGGGCGCGGTATCGGGACGTATCGGCTACTTCGAACACGCGAATGGCGGCACGCTTTTTCTCGACGAAGTGACGGAGATGTCGCCCGTGCGGCAGGTGAAGCTCTTGCGCGCGCTCGAAACCGGCACGTTCTTTCGGGTCGGCGGCAACGATCTCATTAGCTCCGACGTTCGAGTGATCGCCGCGACCAACCGCGATCCGATTGCCGCCGTGAAGGAAAACGGCTTGCGCGAGGACTTGATGTACCGGCTCGCCGTGTTTCCGCTGCGCGCGCCGCCTTTGCGCGAACGCGATTCGGACCGCGAACTGCTCGCCCAGCATTTTCTGTCCGAAATGAACGCGCAGGAGGGCACGAGCAAGGCCTTCAGCAAGCGCGCGCTCGACGTGCTGCGCACCTACTCGTGGCCGGGCAACGTGCGCGAACTCAAGAACACGGTGTATCGCGCGTTCATTCTCGCGGAGAAGACGGTGGAGATCGCGCATCCGCATCTGGCATCGCGCGTGAAGAAGCCCGTCACTCAGGGCGATGCGATGAACGTCTGGGTCGGCACGCCGCTCGCGGATGCGCAGAAGCAGATCATCCTCGGCACGCTCAAGCATTGCGGCGGCGACAAGCGTCGTGCGGCGAAAGCGCTGGGCGTGAGTCTCAAGACGCTCTACAACCGCCTTGGCGCCTATGAAAACGAGGACACCGAATCAGGCGAAGCCCCTTCCGGCGGCAGCAACGAAAGTTGAGCGTCCGTTGGTCACGGACGAACAAAAGGCGAGTGCGTGAAAGCGTTCTCGCCTTTTTTATGGGGCGTTGAGCAACGCGTTCCCGCTGCTTGCAATTTCTTGCAATTTTCTCGAACCGGTAATTAGAAGCATGCTTCAAAATGCGCGAAGCTCGCGACATGCACGTGTCGCGCATTCTTACGTGGCGGAGCTCTCGCGGCGATTCCTCAAGGAGATTCGCAGCCTGGCTCACGGCGCCTGGGCAGACGAAGGAAACCAGCAACATGCAGATCAGGGTTGAATGGCGGGGGGCGCGGGGCGGCCCGCGTGCCGCGCTCGTGGGGGGGGGTTTTGGCTGGGTGGGGGTGTGGGGGTGCTATTACCTCTATTTCGAAGGGGCGGCGGGTGGGGCCGGGTTCGCG
>NZ_JALQDW010000003.1:0-54146 GCF_023631025.1 Caballeronia sp. GACF4 | reverse complement strand
TATTAGGGGGCGGAGCTCTGGGGGATATTCCTAATGGATTTGCGCTGCCTGGCACAGGGCGCGGGGGAAGACTTAGAAAACAACAAAATTCAAGAACTGGTTTATTGGGCGGGCAACGCCCGCCGCCGCGCTTGCCGCGATCGTGTCGGGCGCTATCGCCTGCGTGGGTCTCAGCGGCTGCAATTCCCTCTATAGCGAAGGCGCGACGGCTGGCGCCGGTATCGCCGGTGCGGCTATCGCGGGCAAGGTGACGAGCAACGCGGCGGTCGCCACGGGTATCGGTCTTGGCGCGGTGGCGGCGGCGCGCGCGGGCGTGCAGTACTCGCAGCGCATCGTGCATACGGACACGCAGGACAAGATCGCGTCGGTCGCCGGCCCGCTCGACGTCGGCTCGGTGGCGCCGTGGATCTCGGTGCATTCGGTGCCTATCGAAGACGACGAGAAAGGCCGCGTGACAGTGAGCCGCCAGATCAGCAGCGGTACGCTCGACTGCAAGGAAATCGTCTTCTCCGTCGATCGCGACGCGACCAAGGACCGTCCCGCCGACAGCGCGTTCTACGTGGCATCCGTGTGCCGCGACGGCGACAAGTGGAAGTGGGCATCGGCCGAGCCGGCGACGCCGCGTTGGGGCTCGCTGCAATGACGGAGCGCGTGGCGGTATCCATGACGCTGCGCCTTGGCTGCATCGCGGCTTTCGCGGCGGCGTGCGTCGCGATGAGCGGCTGCGCGTCGATTGGCGCGGCAAGCGGTGCGCTCGCGGGCGTGGCGACGGGCGCGGTGACGACCAATCCGGCTATCGGCCTGGGCGTCGGCATTGCGGTGCAGGCCGCGACCGACGAAGTCGTGAAGCGCGTGACGAAGTCTCTGCATCAGGATCAACAGGTTGCCATTGCGGTGACGGCGGGCATGTCGGACATCGGCGAGACGCGACCCTGGAAGGTCAAGCACACCTTGCCGGTGGAAAATGGCCACGGCCAGGTGCGAGTGCTGCGCGAGGTCAAGAGCGCGCTTGCGAGCTGCAAGGAATTCGCGTTCTCCGTGGCGGATGGCGACGATCCGAGTTCGCATGAAGACTGGTTCATCGCGACGGCGTGTCAGCAAACCGAGGGATGGAAGTGGGCTTCGGCGGAACCGGCGGTCGAGCGGTGGGGAAATCTACAGTAGGCGGGAGACAGCCGAACCGCTTTTTTGCTTAGAGGCTTCGAACAAGAAGCGCGGCGAGTCCGCGCTTTTTTGTTGGCTTCCATTCTGGCGATGGCTTGATGTTGGCGGGCCAGTGCAGTGCGAGCCTGCCGCGCCGTTCGTTGACCGTTGCCGTGCGCCTGCTACTTTCGAAAACGGCGTGACGAGTACTCGCTTCTCCTTGCCTCGACCTTCAGCGTTCTCACTTGCCTCCAGCACGACGTCATGATCAAAGCCCCAAAGAAAAACGCGGCGTCCTGACCGGTCACCGCGCCTTTCCCGCAAAAACCACCGCCTCAAGCCTCCACGTCTTCCAGACTCAGCATCTCCGTTTGATCGTTGTAAGAGAAGATCTCGCCATAACGACCCCAGTCGATGACCGCATCCAGCGTTTCCTGCGCGGCCTTGTCGGAGAGGAAGTCTTCCAGTTCCTGCTCGAAGCGCACGCGCGGCGCGCGATGCCCCGGCCGCTCGTTCAACACCTTCTTGATCCGCGCCGCCAGCGGCACGTGCCGCAGCAGATGCTCGGCGAACATCATCTTGCGTTCCTGCGTGCCGAATTCGGCGAACACGCGCGCCTGCGGCGTCAGGAAAATATCGCCTTCGCGCACGTCGGCGAAACCGAGATGCTGCAGCACTTCGGCTACCGGAAAGAGTTCATCGACCTCCAGATGCAGCGTGCGCGCGATTTCCGGCATGTCCGCGCGACCGTGATACGGCTCCGCCGCGAGCGTTTCGATGAGACCCGCCATCAGATTGGTCGACACCGACGGCAGCCAGCTTCCGAGCTCGAGTCCCTTCTTCTTCGATTCATCCAGTTGCCGCGCGGTCATCTTCGCGTAAATGTCGTCGACGAGACGCCGGAACGCCGGGTCCAGACGATTGCGCGGATGCTTGAACGGCACCTTGATCTCGGCCATTACGCGGCCCGGATTCGACGACAGCACCAGAATGCGGTCGCACATGAACACCGCTTCCTCGATGTTGTGCGTGACGATCAGCACCGACTTGATCGGCATGCGCCCTTGCGTCCACAAGTCGAGCAAGTCGGTACGCAAGTTCTCGGCGGTCAGCACGTCGAGCGCGGAAAATGGCTCGTCCATGAGCAGCAAAGTCGGATCGACGACGAGCGCGCGCGCAAAACCCACGCGCTGCCGCATGCCGCCCGACAATTCGCGCGGATAAGCATTCTCGAAACCGTCCAGCCCGATCAGGTCGATGGCCGCCAACGCCCGTTCGCGCCGCTCGCGCGCCGCCACGCCCTGCGCTTCCAGACCCGCTTCCACGTTTTGCATGACGGTCAGCCACGGGAACAGCGCGAACGTCTGGAACACCATCGCGACGCCCTTCGCCGGTCCGCGCAAGGGCTCGTTCAAATAAGTGACGTCGCCGGCAGTCGGCTCGATCAGTCCGGCGATGATGCGCAACAGCGTCGATTTACCCGAGCCCGAACGTCCGAGCAGACCGACGATCTCGCCTTCGCGCAGCGAGAGGTTGGCGTCGTCGAGCACGAGCAGTTCGCCCTGGGTCTTGTTGAATCCGCGGCTCACGTTCTGCACGCGCAGGATTTCCGCGCCCAGGCGCGGCGGCGTGCCGGGCACGCTGGGCGCCGGCGTGCCCGTCGTGCGCGATGCGCCCGGCGTGTTGGGGTTTTGCGTGTTCTTGGTGTTCTGCATCGGAACTCGTCCTCAATCCAGTCGAAGTCTTGCTTCGGCGTAGGCGTACAGCGGGCGCCACAACAATCGGTTGAACAGCGTGACGAAAAGCGACATCACGGCAATGCCCAGGATGATCTTCGGATAGTCGCCATCCGCAGTGGTCTGCGCGATATACGCGCCGAGCCCGTGCGCGACGACGCTCGTCTTGCCCCACGACACCGCCTCCGCGACGATGCTCGCGTTCCACGCGCCGCCCGATGCCGTGATCGCGCCGGTGATGTAGTACGGGAAGATGCCCGGCAGCATGGCCTTTTTCCACCATTGCCAACCGCGAATCTGGAAGTTGGCCGCGGCCTCGCGGTAATCGTTCGGATACGCCGATGCCCCGGCAATCACGTTGAAGAGGATATACCACTGCGTTCCGAGCACGATCAACGGCGAAAGCCAGATATCCGGGTTCAGATGCCAGCGCACGATGGCGACGACGAACACCGGAAACAGCAGGTTCGCCGGAAACGCCGCGAGAAACTGCGCGACGGGCTGCATCTTCTCGGCGAGCGCGGGGCGCAACCCGATCAGCACGCCGACCGGCACCCACACCACCGACGCAATGCCGATCAGCACGACCACGCGAATCAGCGTGATGAAGCCGAGCACGAACACGTGACCGACATCGCTCCAGCCGACGCCCGTCGACACGAACGAGACCACCTTCCACGTGACGAACGCCGTGACGAGCAGCACCGCCGCGCCCCAGGCGATATCGCCGGTGCGCGTGGACGGCACGGTGGCGCGCAACGGCAGCTTCACGCCTTGCAGCGACGGCAGACGAATCGGGAAGCGCGCGGCCTTCGCGAACAGCCATCCGGCCGGCACCAGCAACCGGTGGATCAGCCGCGTGCGGCGAATCAGATCGAGCAGCCACGATTCCGGCGCGTTGCCCGAGCTCGTGTTCTCCATGCGGAATTTGTCTGCCCACGCGACAAGCGGACGGAACATCAGTTGATCGTAGGCAAGGATAACGACGGTCATCGCCAGAATCACCCAACCGATCGCGGAGAGATTGCGCTCGCCGATCGCCGCGGCCAGATACGCGCCGATACCCGGCAGCACGATGCTCCGATTGCCCACCGTGATGGCCTCGGAGGCGACGACGAAGAACCAGCCGCCCGACATCGACATCATCATGTTCCAGATGAGGCCGGGCATGGAGAACGGCACTTCGAGCTTCCAGAAGCGCTGCCAGTTGGTGAGGTGAAAGCCGCGCGAGACTTCATCCAGATCGCGCGGCACCGTGCGCAGCGACTGGTAGAAGCTGAAGGTCATGTTCCACGCCTGGCTCGTGAAGATGGCGAAAATCGCGGCACACTCCGCGCCGATCACGCGCCCGGGAAAAAGCGCGAGAAAGAACGTGACGGTAAACGAGATGTAGCCGAGCACCGGCACCGATTGCAGGATGTCGAGCACCGGCACCAGCACGACCGACGCGCGCCGGCTCTTCGCCGCGAGCGTGCCATAAACCAGCGTGAAGATGAGCGAGGCGACCATGGCGAGCAGCATGCGCAAGGTCGTGCGCAGCGCGTATTCGGGGAGATTGCCGGGGTCGAGCGAGATCGCCTGCGTCTGCAGGGTGGAAATAGGCGCGAGCGTCTCGTGGAAACCGACAGCGGCAAGCGCGATGATGCAGATGATCATCGGGAACGCGACGAAGTCCCAGCGATTGGGCAAGATCCGCCATACCGACGCGTTCGCCGTGCGGTTCAGATTGAAACCAAATTCCATGCAACGCCCTCCCCGTAAGGCTTTGTTCCAACCGCGCAAGGCGCGGGATAGTGCTCATGACGGCAAGCCGTCGCGCGGGCAAGACGCCTTCGTGATCGATGACTGCCTGATCGTCGACTCTCGTGGAATCCGTCGCGCTACCCGCATGCTCAACGTATCTGCCCGTCCAAAAGCTGACAGACGACACAGAAAACCAGCAAATGGATAACGTCAGGCAGCCGTCACTCTTTAACCAGTGCGTACCGGCTGTGCGGAACCGAGCGACACTACACCAAGTTTCGTGACAGTCACAATCTTTCGGCGCTCAGGCACGTCATTCGTGTGATGTTTCTATTTGCTCTTCGGCGCCACGGAGGCAAAATAAAGGCTTGGCCGCCGTCGCATCCGCATTTTGAATGGTCTGGCTTTCTTTTGACTTAACCTCTGCCCCAAGCCGACGAGCAGGCCGACCAAAACCACGCCGGGAGTGCGTTTGAGCAGCGACGAAGGCAACACATAACGCAAGAACCGAACCGCCCGTGCTTACCCTGTGTTGGGTAGACGCCGTCTGTGGAGACAAGGCGCTTGCTGGGCGGCGAAAAACATCGTCCAATCGTGGCTATCACTAACAATAATGAGCGCCGATGCAATGCACTACGCCGCCCCGAAGCCGAACGCCCGTCTGCCCGGCTGTTCTCGCTTGAATCCGCGCGCGGCGTAAGCCAGCGTAGCCGAGAACGCGATGAACAAGACCCTCCTGCACCGACTGATCGCGCTCCTCGGACTCGCGCTGCTCGGCCTTGCGTGCTGGATCGCGGCCGGCTTGCTGTCGGACCGAATGGTACAGCAGGAAATGACGGGCACGGTGCGCACCGAACGACAAATGGCGGCATCCATCGTCGACAACATGGCGCAGGTCATCGCAAGCGATCTCGCGATGTCGCGCGCCATTCCCGCCACGCTCGCACAGGTCGAGCTCATGCAGCATGCGCTCGCGCAATCGCGGGATTATGCCTCGAACCCCGCGGGCTCGGAAAGCGAACGGCGCGCCGAATGGACCGCGCGCCCCAATCTCGCGAAGGTCAACCGCTTCCTCCACGACGCGCAGGGCTTCTCCGGCCTCGATTCCATCTGGCTCATCAACGATCAGGGCTACTGCATTGCATCGAGCAATTCGGCGGACGACAACAGTTTCATCGGCTACAAGATGAGCGCGCGCGGCTATGTCGCGCGGGCGCTGCTCGGCGGCTTCGTCGAGATGTACGGCGTCGGGCGGCTTTCGGGCGATCCGGGCATCTACATCGCCGCGCCGATCTACGACGACGGCATCCTCGTGGGCGCGGTGATCGCCAAGGTGAGCATCGACCGGTTGCGGCATTGGGTGTCGCGGGCCGGCACCTTCGTCACCGATGAAAACGGCGTCGTGGTGATGGCGCACGACGGCGCGCTCGAGTATCAGGCCATGCCCGATGCGCCCGTCGCCCAAATGACGCCGCGCGAGCGGCTCGAACATTACCGGCGCGAGGACTTTCCGCCGTTGCGCGTCGCGCATGTCGGCGATCAGATGCGCGCGGCCGAGCACTGGCTCGCGCCGACGCTCGCGGAAACCTTTTATGCGACCAACGGCAGCAGCGTGCCCGCGCTTTACGACGAGCGCACCGGGCTGAATTCGGGGCTGTCGGCGCACATCGTCCATCCGCTCACGAGCTGGCCTGAGATCAGCCGCAACCACAGCCGCGACCGCGTGCTGGTGTTCCTGACGATGCTCGGCGTCGTGACACTCGCTATCGTGATCGCCGTCTCGTATTCACGCGAGCGCCGTCTGCATCGCGCGACGCGCGATCTCGCCGAGCAGTTGCAATCGGCCAATACGCTCTTGTCGGCCGAAGCGCGCCACGACGCGCTCACCGGCGCCCTCTCGCGCCGCTACTTTCTCGACACGCTGCGCCACGAAGTGGAACTCGCGCGCTCGGTCGGCACGCCGTTGTCGCTCGCCATCGCGGACCTCGACCACTTCAAGCAGATCAACGACCGTTACGGACACGCGTCCGGCGACCGCGCGCTCGAACACTTCGCCGAAGTGTGCCGCGCGCAGTTGCGTCCGAGCGATGCAGTCGGCCGGCTCGGCGGCGAGGAATTCGGCATCCTGCTGCCGCAGACCGCGCTGGCGGACGCGCAGGCCGTGCTGGAGCGGCTGCGCAAGCGCTTTCATCACGAGCATTGCGCGCATCTTCCCGACGAGGCGGTGTTGTCGGTAAGCATCGGGATTACCGAACTCGCTGCCGACGATGCGCTCGAATGGATTCTCTCTCGCGCCGATCTCGCGCTCTACGAGGCGAAATCGCGTGGTCGCGACCGCAGCGAAGTGCGCCCGGCCGATGCCCCGCCGCCCGCGCGCTATCCCGAGAACTCGCTGATGGGCAAGTAAGCGCGGCATGGCTTGGGAAGGCATCTCGTCGCGCTCGACGGCGGGCAGGTATCATCGACGTTCGATATCGAATGACGCCGCCGTCACGGGAGAAATGCATGAAGGGAAATCTGGTCATCGTGTGCCGCGATCAGGACGCTGAAACGTTCGACCAATTGCTGGCCGAGTACGGCTCGTTCCAGACGCGCCTTTCTTCGACCACGTGGTTTCTGAAGATCGCGCTTGCGCCGGAAGTCATTCAGGAGGAAATTCTCGCTCGGCTTGGCAAGTACACCACGCATTACATCTTCGAGGCTTCGACGGTGACTTACAACACCGTGGATAGTGAAGCGGCCTCGGCGCTGGAAACGTTGTTTGATTGACGTGGGGCATGGATTAATGCCGCCTGGCCTTGAAACGTTGTTCCATTGACGCGGGTTTAGTAAAGACGCCTCCGGACTTTGATTCGGAGGCGATTTTGCTTTCTCGATGCAGGTTCAACGCTTCGGACGTTGAGCATCGTCTGGCCTACTTCGAGCTACACACGAACACGGCCCGACACTGAAACATCGTTCCATAGACATTGGCGCAAAACAAAACGCCTCCGTTTCGATGCGGAGGCGTTTTGTTTTCAGCGCGACGAAAGCCGACGTGCGCGGTTCAAAGAGAAGCACGCTCCTCATGCTGCGCTCCCACGCGCCTTTCGCTCGTCGGCTGCGTGGCGACATCGAACGGGAAGGTCATGACCACCTGCAACCCGCCCGCAGGCTGATTGCCGACCTCGCATTCCCCACCCGCGCGCCGTGCGAGCCGTTCGACGATAGCCAGTCCAAGGCCGCTATGTCCGCTGCCGCCGCGCGCCGGATCGAGCCGCACGAACGGCCGGCTCGCCTTGATGAGATCGTCCGGCGCGATGCCCTTGCCGTGATCCGAGACGGTTAGCACCCAGCCCTTTGCCGCGCGCCGGGTCGCAATGACGATGGGCGCCGCGCCGTAGGCATGCGCGTTATCGAGGAGATTCGACAAGAGCCGGTCGAGCGTTGCCGCGGGCAGCACGAAATTCGGCCCGGCTTCCAGGTCGAGCCGAACCGCTTCCGCGGTCGGCGACACCGCGCGATACGTCCGCGCGATCTTCTCGCACTGCTGATCGACCGAAACGGGCTCGCTGCCATCTGGCCGGTCGTGCGCGAACACCAGGAACTGATCGACGATATGCGCCATGGAATCGACATCGCGCACTACGCCATCACGCACCTTGGCGTCGTCCATCATCTCGGCGCGTAGACGCAAACGCGCGAGCGGTGTCTTCAGATCGTGCGCGACGCCTGCGAGCATCACCGCGCGATCGTTCTCGGTTTGCGAGACTTCACGCACCATCTGATTAAAGCCGTGCGTCAGTTGCCGCAGCTCACGCGGGCCGCGTTCGGGAACGGGCGGCGTCGGCTGACCGCGACCGAAACGCCCGACCGCTTGCGCCAGCGAGCGCAACGGATATTGCAACTGCCATGCGCCGAAGAGCGCGGCGAGCACGGCGGTCGAGAAAATAAGCGCGAGCCACAGCAGCATGCGGTCGCGCGAGCGCGGCGGCCGCAACGGCTGCACCGGCACGACGATCCAGCCGGCGTCCTTCGCGCCATGCACCCACACGCTGGGCGGCGCGCCGGGTTCGTTCAGGCGAACATCGGTGCCATCCGGCAGACGGTCTTTCAGGTCTTCGATGAAATGAGCGAGCGGCGGCGGCGTGTCTTCGTCGGGCGTTCGGGGCACTTCCGGGCTGTTGAGCGGAAAGATGCGCACGCGCGGCGGCAAGGGTTGATCGGGTGTGTTGGCCATGTGCTGACGCACGGCATCGACGAGAAATGCGGTTTCCTCGACGGCAAAACGCGTCTGCACGTTGTCGCGCTCGAAGCGGATGATGGCGAACCAAGCGACATGCGACAGCACCAGCATGCCGATGACGATGACGACCAGCCGCCCGAACAGCGTGTCAATTGCCCGGCGCATTTTGCTCGCCGTCCGGCACGAACACGTAGCCGCGCCCGCGCACCGTCTGAATGAAACGCGGCGCGGATGGATCGCTTTCCAGAATGCGCCGCAGACGCCACACCTGCACGTCGATACCACGGTCGGTGCCGTCGTATTCCGGCCCGTGCAGCAGTTCGAGCAGACGCTCGCGCGTCAGTGTGCGCATAGGGTTGTTGACGAAAATCTTCAGAAGCGCGAATTCGCTGCCGGACAAGGTGATCGGCCTGTCGTCCTGTTGCAGCGTGCGCGACTGGAAGTCGAGCCTGAAGCGCCCGAACGAATACGGCTCGCGCTGTTCCGGCGCGGCCGATGGAATGGTGCGGCGGCGGCGCAGCACGGCTTGCACGCGGGCAAGCAATTCGCGCGGATTGAACGGCTTGCCGAGGTAATCGTCCGCGCCGAGTTCGAGACCGACGATGCGGTCCACGTCGTCCGCGCGCGCGGTCAGCATGATGACGGGGATGTCGTCGCCCGATGCGCGCAGCTTTCTGAGCGCGGTCAGGCCGTCGACGCCCGGCATCATCAAGTCGAGCACGATCAGATCGGGGCGCTCGCGCTCCAGCCGGCGTTCCAGCGAACCGGCGTCGTGCAGCACCGAAACCTCGATGCCCTGCCGGACCAGATAGTCGCGCAGAAGGTCGCGCAGTTCGGCGTCGTCGTCGACGACAAGTATTTGCGTAGTCATGGGCTGAAGTTTAGCGCGTGAGACGTAACCGTTTGCCCGCAAGGATGCCGTAAAGGGTTACGGGGTGTTACCGCGAAAGCATCGCGTAAACCTGCGTAATAAGCAGCGACCGTGTCGTAACACGCCACGCGGCGCAAGCCTCTACGCTGTGTCTCACCGACAAGCGCAAAAGCCTGGACGACCTTCTCGGAAATACCGTCGCAAGCGGCTTCGACGTTTCGGCATCGACAATCAATCAGGGAGTCTCACAATGGGCAAGCAATATCGCATTCTTACTGCCGCCGCCACTGCAATTGCACTGACATTCGGCGCCACGGCTTATGCCGCCACCAGCGACGCGCCTCCCGCGCCGCCGCCCGGCGGTCCCGCCATGATGGGTGGCCCCGGTGGTCCTGGTGGCCCTGGCGGTCATCGCATGGAAGAGCGCATGAAGAAGCAGATGGAGCAGCTTCATAGTCAGCTCAAGCTCAACGCAGATCAGGAAAAGCTCTGGCAGACCGCGCAGGACACCATGAAGCAGAACCGTCAGGCGATGCGCGAGAGCCACCGTCAGATGCACGAGCAGATGAAGTCGCTGGAGCAGCAGCCGATTCTCGACCTGAACGCCATGAACGCGGCGCATCAGAAGATCGAGCAGCAGAACCAGCAGTTGCGCGAAGGCACCACGACCGCATGGCTCAACTTCTATAACTCGCTCAACGATCAGCAGAAGACCACTGTGAGCACGGCGCTCAAGAAGCACTTTGCGAAGATGCGCGAGCACGAGCACAAGATGCACGAACGCTGGGGCAAGCGCGATGGTCAGCACGGCGGCCCGGGCGCCGGCGCGCCGGCTGGCGCTTCGGGTACGACGAAGCCCTGAGTTTCGTGGAGCGATGCCCGCCGTCGTGATACGGACGGCGGGCGCTTATGTTCAAGCTCTGCGTTCGCGCGAGCTGGCAGCATCATGCTGCTCTTAGCTTGAGACGCGGTGTTGCACGTTGAAAAAAAACCGCGAGGCGCTTTGGGCGCTTCGCGGCTTTGCGTTGCATGGATCTTCTGCTCTACGGCTCTCCGGCACTCAACGTCCGCGCGAAGCATCTGCAGCGCCCGATCACCCTTCTTCGACCTCACGCCAGATCGAACAACAGCACTTCCGCGCCTTCACCGCCTTCGACCGTGACTTTCGACACATCCTCGATCTTCGCGGCATCGCCTGCTTTCAGCGCTTCGCCGTTCACCAAAACCGCGCCGCGCGCCACGTGCACGTACACGCGCCGGCCAGCGGGAACATCGAAGTCCACGCGCTCGGCGCCGTCGAAAAGGCCCGCGAAGATGCGCGCATCAGCGCCGATTTTTACGGAGCCTTCATCGCCTTGCGGCGAGGCGATCACACGCAGACGGCCGCGCTTTTCCTCATCGCCGAAACGCTTTTCTTCGTAGCCCGGTGCGTTGCCTTGTGCATCCGGAATGATCCAGATTTGCAGAAAGTGGGCCGTCTCGCTGGGCGAACCGTTGTACTCGCTATGCCGCACGCCCGTTCCCGCACTCATGCGTTGCACGTCGCCCGGGCGGATGGTCGAACCGTTGCCCATGCTGTCGCGGTGCGCCAGCGCGCCTTCCAGCACGTAGCTCACGATCTCCATATCCCGATGCCCGTGCGTCCCGAAACCCTGTCCGCCCGCGACGCGATCTTCGTTGATCACGCGCAACGCGCCGAAGTGGACGTGCTCCGGATCGTGGTAGTCGGCAAAGGAGAAGCTGTGGTACGAGTCGAGCCAGCCGTGGTTGGCGTGACCGCGTTCACTGCTGCGGCGAATCTCGAACATGATGTGTGCTCCCGTTGAATACGTTGAAATGCGATGGACAGAATGTAAGGGTGTCCACCCCGTCAAACAACGGGCACGCGGGCACTACACCGTCTCGCGCATGAGGGTAATCGGATGCCTCCGCTTCTCACCCGCGCATCTTCCGGCTTCGGGTAAAATACCGCGCTTTTCAGGCGGCCCTGTGGCCAGAGCCGGTCGGGAAAGCCCGTGAAGGCGCGTCTTTCGGCGTCCGCCAACGGCGACCGCCAATTTTGGCCACCTAGAATACGCGCACCAAAGGCGTCATCTCCCGGAGCCCGAACCCCGCGCGCGGCGCGCGTCACGTTCGCAGTTTCCGGCACGTCGGGCACCTTTACAAGGAACCACCATGTTGCAAGGCTACGGTCCGCTGATCCTCGCGGGCACCTGGCAGACCGTCAAGCTGGCGGTGTTGTCGCTCGCGTTCGCCTTCGTGATCGGGCTGATCGGCGCGGCGGCGAAGCTGTCGAAGAATCGAATCGCCTCGGGCGTCGGCACCGTCTACACGACCTTGATTCGCGGCGTGCCCGATCTCGTGCTCATGCTGCTGCTCTTCTACAGCATCCAGATCTGGCTGAATCTGCTGACGGATGCCCTCGGTTGGGATCAAATCGATATCGATCCATTCCTGGCCGGCATTCTCGTGCTCGGGTTCATCTACGGCGCGTATTTCACGGAGACGTTTCGCGGCGCGTTTCTCTCGGTGCCGCGCGGCCAGCTCGAAGCGGGTGCGGCTTACGGTATGACGCCCTGGCAGACGTTCACGCGCATCATGTTTCCGCAGATGATGCGCTTCGCCCTGCCCGGCATCGGCAATAACTGGCAGGTGATGGTCAAGGCGACTGCGCTCGTGTCGATCATCGGTCTCGCGGATGTCGTCAAGGCCTCGCAGGACGCCGGCAAGGGCACGATGCGTTTCTTCTTCTTCACGCTGCTCGCCGGCGCGATCTACTTGGCCATCACCACGATCTCCAATTTCGTGCTGATCTGGCTCGAACGGCGCTATTCCATCGGCGTGCGCAAGGCTGACCTCTGATAGAGCCTGTCGGTTAAAAAAGAACGGCGGAATCCATGATCCAAATCATCCAGGAATACTGGAAGAACTACCTCTTCACAGACGGCTACCGCATCACCGGTCTCGCGATCACGATGTGGCTGCTGGTCATCTCCATCGGCCTCGGCTTTTGTCTTTCGATACCGCTGTCGGTTGCGCGCGTCTCGAAGAACAAATTGCTCTCGCGTTCGGTGTGGCTGTATACGTACGTGTTTCGCGGCACGCCGCTCTATGTGCAGTTGCTGCTCTGCTACACGGGCCTATACAGCCTGCAGGTCGTGCGCGATCACATGCTGCTCGCCGACTTTTTCAAGAGCGGCATGAACTGCACGCTGCTCGCCTTCACGCTCAATACCTGCGCGTACACCACGGAAATTTTCGCCGGCGCGATCAAGGCGACGCCCTACGGTGAGATCGAGGCCGCGCGCGCGTATGGCATGTCGTCGTTCACGCTGTATCGGCGAGTGATCTTGCCTTCGGCGCTGCGCCGCGCGCTGCCGTACTACAGCAACGAGGTGATCCTCATGCTGCACGCGACCACCGTCGCGTTCACGGCGACCGTGCCGGACATTCTCAAGATTGCCCGCGATGTGAACTCGGCGACGTATCAGTCGTTCGAGGCGTTCGGCATTGCGGCCCTGCTCTATCTCGTCATTTCGTTCGCGCTCGTGTGGCTCTTTCGCCGCGCCGAGTATCGCTGGCTCGCGTACCTGCGGCCTCAAGGCAAATAAGTGGGCTGTTGAGCCGCAAGGACCCGTTCATGAATTCCAAGATGCACAAGCTTTTCGTCGACGACATCCACAAGCAGTACGGCAGCAATGAAGTGCTCAAAGGCGTTTCCCTCAAGGCGAATGCGGGCGATGTCATCAGCATCATCGGCTCGTCGGGTTCCGGCAAAAGCACGATGCTGCGCTGTATCAACTTCCTTGAACAGCCTAATCAGGGGCGCATTTTCGTCGATGGCGCCGAGCTGCGCACGCTGAAGGACAAGCACGGCGCGCTGAAGGTAGCCGACCAGAATCAGTTGCGCGAAATGCGCTCCAAGCTTTCGATGGTGTTTCAGCACTTCAACCTGTGGTCGCACATGAACGTGCTCGAGAACGTCATGGAAGCGCCGGTGCACGTGCTCGGGCTCACGAAGAAGGAAGCGGAGGATCGCGCGCGGACTTATCTGGAGAAGGTCGGCCTCGCGCCGCGCGTGGAGAAGCAGTATCCGTCGCATTTGTCGGGCGGCCAGCAGCAGCGTGTGGCGATTGCGCGGGCGCTTGCCATGCATCCCGATGTCATGCTCTTCGACGAACCCACTTCCGCGCTCGATCCGGAACTCGTAGGCGAAGTGTTGAAGGTGATGCAGACGCTTGCCGAGGAAGGCCGCACGATGGTCGTCGTAACGCACGAAATGGCTTTCGCGCGCAATGTGTCGAATCACGTGGTGTTTCTGCATCAAGGGCGCATCGAGGAGGAAGGCCAGCCGGATATCGTGTTCGGCAGCCCGAAGAGCGAGCGGCTCAAGCAGTTTCTATCTGGCAGTCTCAAGTAAGTCCTTTCCCCTTCCCTTTCTTTCTAAAAGCGCCCGCGAGGCGCTTTTTTTTCGCCCTCGCCAAGCGGGTCATGCCTTATCGGTAAGCTTTTCTCGCACTAGCGCTGCCGTCCACGTCCGTCAATAGGCGTGAAACCCGACTCCAGACGCGCTCCACAACTGAAGCCTTATGCCACAAGGCTTTGCGGGCGATTTCCCAAGCTATGGGTAGTACACCTACCACATTGGCATTGCGTTTTTGACACAATCCTTTGCAGATCGTCAATTTTCTTTGGCGCTCATGACGTATTTTGATAGATTGCTACTCAAAGTAACAAAACGAACCGCAAAAAAAGTAGTTTTACTTCAAAAGATAAGAAAACGGAGGCAGACGCCCATCGACGGATCGGCGTCGGCATCGCGCACACGAAGCGCGACTCGCCCACGAGGATCATCGCCCTTGCGTGTCCTTCCTCCAAAAACGATTTCCGGTTGGATGCGCTCGCATCGAACCACACGGCAGCACTTGGGTTCCATTTATTGACAGGGTTGGAGGAGATGATGAAGAAAGCTTTGCTCGCGGCAGCAGCACTGCTGACGTTCAGCGCGGTGGCTCAGGCTCAAAGCAGCGTGACGCTGTATGGTCGCCTGGACGCAGGGCTTGAATATATGAACGGCGTGCCGACAGGCACAGGTCCCGGAGGCCAGGCCACCGGTTCCACCCACCGTTTCCGCGCGGAAAGCGGCGACTGGGGCACGAGCTTGTGGGGTATGAAGGGCGTCGAAGATCTGGGTGGCGGCTATCGCGCCGTGTTCCAGTTGGAAGGCAGCTTCAACACCATGACGGGTCAGGGCCCGGGCAACAACGGCATCTTCAATCGCTGGGCAACCGTCGGTGTCGCCAACAACCAGTTCGGTACGCTCTTGCTGGGCCGCGAACTGTTCATCGCGAACGGCGTGTGGGACTTCGATCCGTTCGGCCAGTCGAACTGGTCGTCGGCATCGCTGGTGCGTGGTCGTAACTGGCCGCAATCGAGCAACAACATTTCGTACCAATCGCCGAAGTTCGCGGGCTTTGACTTCTACGGTCAGTACGCGCTGTCGAACGCGACGAACTTCAACGGTAACGGCACGACGCCGCAAGGCCGCGAAGGTGGTGCTTACATCACCTACACGACGCCTCTGTTCCAGATTCGCGGTATGTACGATGAAATCCGCAACCCGGGCAACGGTCTGCTGGGCGGCGCGTACAACGCGGTCAACGGCGGCGCGGCAAACGCGGATCAGAGCAACGGCAACGGCGTCTACGCTTACTCGCGCGAGTACACGGCGATGTTCAACGTGTTCCTCGGTCAGTTCAAGATCCAGGGCGCTTACCAGGCTATCCGCTCGTCCGGCATGACGGGACAGTTGCCCGGCCAGCCGACCACGCTCGACCACGAATGGGGTGGTGTGACGTGGCAAGCCACGCCGGCCGCAGCCCTTATCGCGGCGGTGTATCACGTGAACGGCAACAACGGCGCCGGCAACGCGAACATCTACACGATCGGCGGCTCGTACAACCTGTCCAAGCGCACCTTGCTGGACATCCAGGTGGCAACGGCGCAAAACAGCAAGGCCGCGAATTACGGTCTGAATGCCAACAACTACGGCACGGGAACGGCAACGGACAATCCGCTGCCGGGACACAGCCAGACTGGCGTGTATGCAGGCATCCAGCACTCGTTCTAAGCAACGAGGCTGAACAAAGAAAAAAGCTTCATCGAGTTTTCACGCTGCTGCGAGAGGCGCGTATCGGTGCGGTGCCCGAAAGGGTATCGCACCGTTTTTTATTGGGGCGATGAATGCGCTCGCCTTCGCGACATTAAGTATCAGATTGACAAACAAAACGACAAAAAGCTGGATTCGAAAAAAGTAGTTCTCCTTCAAAATTCAAACATCTGACGATTGATCTTCATGCAACAGGTGAGGATCGGTTGCTCGGTTCTGTAGTTTGAATTCAAAAAGGAGTGTTGGGGGATGATGAAGAAGTCTTTGATCGCGGCTGCCGCCTTGTTGTCATTCAGCGCCGTGAGTTTCGCGCAGAGCAGTGTCACGCTGTTTGGCCGTCTGGACGCGGGCCTCGAATATATGAACGGCGTGCAAAACGCCGCCGGAACGGGATCGGCCAATCGCTTCAGGGCCGAAAGCGGCGACTGGGGCACGAGCCTGTGGGGTATGAAGGGCGCAGAGGATCTCGGCGGCGGCAATCGCGCCGTGTTCCATCTGGAAGGCAGCTTCAACACCATGAACGGGTCGGGTTCGACCGCCGGCATCTTTAATCGCTGGGCGACTGTCGGCGTCGAGAACGATCGATACGGCACCTTCCTGCTCGGCCGCGAACTGTTCATCTCGAACAGCGTGTGGGACTTCGATCCGTTCGGCCAGTCGAACTGGTCGTCGGCATCGTTGGTGCGCAGTCGCAACTGGCCGCAATCGAGCAACAACGTTTCGTATCAGTCGCCGAAGATCGCGGGTTTCGACTTTTACGGCCAGTACGCGCTGTCGAACGCCACTAGCTGGAACGGCAACGGTTCGACGAAGCAGGGACGTGAGGCCGGTGCCGCGATCACCTATACGGCCCCGCTCTTCCAGATTCGCGGTCTGTACGATGAAATCCGCAATCCGGCTAACGGCACGCTTGGCGGAAGTTACGCGGACAGCAACGGCGTCTACTCCTACTCGCGCGAGTACACGGCGATGGTCAACGTGTTCCTCGGCCAGTTCAAGATTCAGGGCGCGTATCAGGCAATCCGTTCGTCGGGCATGACGGGCCAGTTGCCCGGTCAGCCGACCACGCTCGATCACGAATGGGGCGGTGTGACGTGGCAAGCCACGCCAGCCGCGGCGTTGATCGGGGCGGTGTATCACGTGAACGGCAACAACGGTGCGGGCAATGCGACCATGTATTCGCTGGGCGGCTCGTATAGCTTGTCCAAACGCACGTTGCTCGATCTGCAAGTGGCCACCGTGCGCAACAGTAAAACAGCGAACTACGGATTGAATGCCAACGACTTCGGGTCGTCGCCTGGAACGGACAACCCGCTGCCCGGGCGCAGTCAAACTGGCGTGTATGCGGGAATTCAGCACTCGTTTTGAGTGAAAAGCTGAGATGCGGTGCCGTAAAAAAGCATCGCATCGTCCTGGAGAGGCGAGCTAGCCTTACATCGTCTTGTATGTGACACCGCGTTGCGAGCGCTTCGGCTAGCCTCGCGACGCTTTTGAAAATGGAGTTCGCAGCGTCAAGCCGACAAAGCCGCATACGAAAAAGCGCCTCCATGAAAAACACCCCAAAGGCTGGATCGATGTCCAACTTTTGGGGTGCAGTTCATTCTTCGGCGCCTTTTTTCAATCGAACAAGACGCACCCTACTCCCGCGCCGCGCCCGATGCCCCGTGGCTCAACCAATCCAGCACGGCCGCCGCATCGTCCTCACTCGATTCACGCGCCTTCGCCACCGTCTCGCTCAGTGTCGCGCCCGGTTGCGGCGCGGCACGGCGAATAGCCACGCCGACAGCGAGAATATCGATGATCACCAGGTGCAGAATGCGCGAGATCATCGAGAGTTGCGACTCGCGTATCTCGATGTGATCCGTCTCCAGCGCCACCGTCGCGCGCTTGGCGAGCGGCGTGTTGCTCGACGTGATCGCAATGACCGTCGCGCCTTGCTGCATCGCCACTTCCAGCACGCGCAGCAGTTCGGGCGCGCGGCCCGATTTCGACACCGCCACGATCACATCGCCCTTGCCGAGCAATGCAGCCGACGCCGCCTGCATGTACAGATCGCCATAAGCGATAGTCGGGATGCCGAAACGGAAAAACTTGTAGTGCGCGTCCTGCGCGACGATATTCGAATTGCCGAGCCCGTAGAACTCGATACGCCGCGCGCCGTTCAGAATCTCGATTGCGCGCTCCACGTTCTCGAAGTTCAGATGCTCGCGCAGCTGCAAAATGGCCGACACGGTGTTGTCGAGCACCTTCGCGCCGAAATCGGTGGCGGTGTCGCCGAGATGCACCTGGCTGTGGCTCATCGGAATGGTGCCAGTCAGCCCGGTCGCAAGCTTGAGCTTGAAATCCGACAGCCCCTGGCAGCCGAGCGAGCGGCAAAAACGAATCACCGTGGGCTGGCTCACGTCCGCCTTGCGCGCGATATCGATGATCGGATCGCTGATGATCGAACGCGGATGGTTCAGCGCGAGATCCGCCACGCGCCGCTCGGCCGGCGTGAGCGCGTCGCGCATCTGGCGGATGCGCTCGAACACCGCCGACGAACCGCTATTCGCACGATTCGACAACTGCTCGGACAAAATAGCCGAGACGCCGAGAAACGCCGGATATTCCGCCGTGATGATGTAAGTCGGAATGCTCGACAGATACTGCGAGAAACGTCCTTTCGACTCGAAGCGCGCGCGAAACGGCGACTTGTGAAAGAGTTCGCCGAGTTTGAGCACCACGCCGCCGCCAATATAGATGCCGCCGAGCGCGCCCAACGTCACCGCGATATTGCCCGAGAACGTGCCGAGAATGCTGCAAAAGCAGTTGACCGCTTCGAGCGCGAGCGCTTCGCCGGCATGCGCGCGATTCGTGACTTCGGCGCTCGTGAAATCCTCGGCGACATCTATCTCATCGCGCTCCGCGAACGCGCGGTAAATAAGCTCCAGCCCCGGCCCCGCCGACACGCGCTCGAACGAGACATGCGCAAACTTGCGGCGCGCATAGCGCATGACGAGATCTTCGTTCTCGTCGAACGGAGAAAACGTGGCGTGACCGCCTTCGCTGCCGAGCGCGATCCAGCGGTCATCGGCGGGAATGAGGCCCGACACGCCCAAGCCCGTGCCCGGCCCGAGCAGACCGATCACGCTGTTTTGCCGGCGCGAACCGCCGCCGACCTGTTCGCGCTGCGCATCGGTGAGACCGGGCAGCGCCATGGCCAGCGCGGTGAAGTCGTTCACGACGAGCAAGGTATCGAAACCGAGCGCGCGGCGCGTCGCTTCGATCGAAAAGCTCCAGTCGTGATTGGTCATCTTCACGTGATCGCCGTCGACCGGATTGGCGATCGCAATCGCCGCGTGATTCACGCGTGCGACCTTCGTGTCCTTCAGATACTGCTGCATCACTTCCGCGATGCCCGGGTAATCCGCGCCCGGATACACGCGAATCTGCCCGATCTCGCCGGGGCCCGTCTCCAGCGCGAAGCGCGCGTTGGTGCCACCGATGTCGGCGAGCAATCTCGGTCCGTCGGCGTGCTGGTTCGCGGCGGGCGCGGCCTTGCTATGCACACCAGTAGACATCGAGCTTCACTCCTTCTGCGTTGGCCAGGGTCGAGATGGCGTTCTTTTGCGGCGCGGCAAGCGCCGCGTTCAAGACGTCGAGTTTTTTCTGGCCGGAGATGAACAGATACAACTGCTTCACCTGCTTGAGCGCGGACATCGACAGGCTCACGCGCGCGTGCGGCGCCTTGCCCGGATGCACCGCGACGAAGCGGTCCTGCGTCGAAATGGCGAAGTCCCATTCGGGCGCGTCGGCGAAGATGGATGCCGTGTGGCCGTCCTCGCCCATGCCGAGCACGACGACATCGGGCAGATGGCGGCGCGGGTCGGCGTTGAGTTCGGCGACATGCGCTTCGAGCGGCTTCGAGACATCCACGAGCGGCAGAAAATGCGCCGCCGCGGCCGCGTTCTGCAGCACCGTTTCGTGCGCGAAGCGCGAATTGCTGTCGGGATCGGTGTCGGGCACCCAGCGGTCGTCGACGAGCGTCACGTCGATATGCGCCCAGTCGAGCGGCTCGTGCGAAAGCGCCGCGAGAAACGGGCGCGGGCTCGAACCGCCGGAAACGGCGAGCGTTGCGTGAGGGGTTTGCGTGGCCGCGGTTGCCGCGAGCGTTGCCTTCAGCGCGTCGCTGACGGCGTTCGCCAGCGCGTCCGAATGGGCGCGCGGATCGTCGAAAGTGCGAAGCTCGATCACTGCTCCTCCTGCTTGTCTGGTTTGTCGACCGCTCTTTTTCGATGCCCCGAGCGGTTGCTTATAGCTTGCTTATGTTGTTTCGCGCTGCCGCCAGGCGACCGCGCGACGCCATCAATTCTCTTCTTCGAGCCAGCACGTGCCATGTTGCGCCAGCATCGCGCTCGATGCCGCCGGTCCCCACGTGCCAGCCGCGTAAGGCTTTGGCTTGCTCATCGGCTGGGCCCACGCGTTCAGGATCGGTTCGACCCAGCGCCACGCCGCTTCCTGCTCGTCGCGCCGCACGAAGAGCGCGAGGCGACCGTGGATCACATCGAGCAAAAGACGCTGATACGCCTCCATCTGCCCTTCCTTGAAGAACTGATCGAACGCGAGGTCGAGGTGAACGCTCGCGAGATTCATGCCTTCGCCGGGCTGCTTGGCAAGGCAATATAGTCTGATGGTTTCGTTCGGCTGCAAGCGGATGACGAGACGGTTCGCGCCCGCGCGTAAGGCGTTCGCGCCGAGCGCCGAATGCGGCACCGCGCGAAAGTTGACGACGATTTCCGCGACGCGGTCCGCGAGCCGCTTGCCCGTGCGCAGGAAGAACGGCACGCCTGCCCAGCGCCAGTTCTCAATTTCAACTTTCAGCGCGACGAAGGTCTCCGTCGTGCTGTCCGGGCGCACACCCTTTTCCGTTGCATACGCCGGCACGGCAGCACCGCGTATCACGCCCGCGTGATACTGACCGCGCACCGCGACGCGGCTGATGTCGCGTTCATCCACGGGCTTGAGTGCGCGCAGCACACGCAGCTTTTCGTCGCGCACGGAGTCGGAATCCATCGAGTGCGGCGGTTCCATCGTCACGATGGAAAGCAGTTGCAGCAAGTGGTTCTGCACCATGTCGCGCAGCGCGCCGGTGTTGTCGTAGAAGTCGCCGCGCGCCTCCACGCCCAGTTCTTCCGCAATGGTGATCTGAATGCTTTCGACCCATTCGCGCCGCCACAGCGGCTCGAAGAGCGCATTGCCGAAGCGCAGCGCGAGCAGATTCTGCACCGGTTCCTTGCCGAGGTAGTGGTCGATCCGGTAGATCTGCTCTTCCTGGAAGATTTCGCCGACGGCGTCGTTGATTGCGTTCGACGACTCGAGGTCGTAGCCAAGCGGCTTTTCGAGCACGATGCGCGCGTTCTGGTTCAGGCCGACGTCCGCGAGCGCGCGGCAGATCGGCACGAACAGCGACGGTCCGGTGGCCAGATAAAACACGCGCGTGCCTTCGTACTGGGCCATGACATCGCGCAATACGACGAAGTCTTCCGCGCGCCCGAGGTCGAGCTGCACGTATTGAATGCGCTCGAGAAAACTGCGCCACGCGGCTTCGTCCAGACCGTTCTTCGATACATGCGGCTTCACGTGCTCTTCGACCCAGGCGAGATATTCGCCCGGTTCCTGCGCGCCGCGCGCCACCGCGACGATTCTGCCGGCGGGCGCAAGCATGTTCGCGCGATGCGCCTCGAAGAGCGCGGGGAGAATCTTGCGCATCGACAAGTCGCCGGTCCCGCCGAAGAGAACGAAAGTGAAATTCGAGTCGCTTTGCATGAGTCTCCAGGCCGGTCACTGATGTCGGTGAGGAAGCGCACGAAGGCGCCCGTAGTCCGATAAAATTTTTTTTGACACTGAATTGTAGTTTAACTACAATTCAAATCAAGAGGAAATGTCATCCGGGAAAAAAATGGCTTGTCAATCAGAAGATGAGTGTTTTCCCTAGGGCGTCTCTGAGCGCATGTTAACGGACTCCGCGCATCGCTGCTTTCAATGGCCCGAGCGCGTTTTGTCTGTCAGCAAAAATCAAAAGAGGAGACTGTCGTTGCGATTCAACCCACTCGTCTCTTGAGAGCCGTGCGGCCGTCAATCGGTACCGCCGGCTTTCGCGCGTCCTCGTTCACCGCTGCACGCGCGTTCTTCTGCGACACCGCCGATTCCCCGGTCATCCACGTTTTGCCCGTTTTTCCAACCGCGCTTCCTGGCGACATCAGGAGCCAATCGTTTCTTGTTAGGTGTCTGGAGGAGATAAACAATGAAAGTCCGTAAGCTCATGGGCGCGCTGTGCGCCGCAGGTCTTCTGTGCGGCGCGACGGCGTCGGCGGTTCAAGCTGCCGAAGCGGTTTCCGTGCTGCACTGGTGGACGTCGGGCGGCGAATCCAAGGCAGTCGGCGTGCTCAAGGACGACATGACGAAGCAGGGTTACACCTGGAAGGACTTCGCCGTCGCAGGCGGCGCGGGCGCTGCCGCGATGACCGCGCTCAAGACTCAGGTGATCTCGGGCAACGCGCCGTCGGCGGCACAGATCAAGGGTCCGTTGATCCAGGAATGGTCGGAGCAAGGCGTGCTCGTGCCGATCGATTCCATCGCCGGCGACTGGAAGAAGAACCTGCCGCCTGAAATCGACAAGATCATCCACGCAGACGGCCACTATGTCGCCGCGCCCTTCTCGGTGCACCGCGTGAACTGGCTCTACATCAACAAGGCTGCGCTGGACAAGGCGGGCGGCAAGGTGCCGACCACCTGGGCCGAGTTCTTCCAGGTCGCCGACAAGATGAAGGCCGCGGGCATCATGCCGATCGCCATGGGCGGTCAGCCGTGGCAAGACCTGACCTTGTGGGAAGACGTCGTGCTGTCGCAAGGCTCGGACTTCTACAAGAAGGCCATCGTCGATCTGGATCAGAAGACGCTGACCTCGGACAAGATGGTTCAGGTGTTCGACACCGTGCGCAAGATTCAGGGTTACTTCGATAACGGCCGCACCGGCCGCGACTGGAACCTCGCCACGGCCATGGTCATCAACGGCAAGGCGGGCATGCAGTTCATGGGCGACTGGGCGAAGGGCGAATTCGCCGGCGCCAACAAGAAGTCGGGTACGGACTACATCTGCGCCGCGGTGCCGGGCACGGAGAAGGCCTACACCTTCAACGTCGACTCGTTCGTGTTCTTCCAGCAGAAGGGCCAGAAGACCGCGACGCCGGGCCAGCTCGCGCTCGCGAAGACCATCATGACGCCGGAGTTCCAGGAACAGTTCAGCCTGAACAAGGGTTCCATTCCGGTTCGTCTCGGCGTGAACATGGACAAATTCGACGACTGCGCGAAGAAGTCGTACTCGGATGAACAAGCGGCGATCAAGGGTGGCGGCTACGTGCCGTCGCTGGCTCACGGCATGGCTCAGGGCGATGCCACCGCCGGCGCCATCACCGACGTCGTCACGAAGTTCATGAACTCGTCGCAAGACTCGAAGAGCGCGGTGCAAGCGCTTTCGAACGCAGCGAAGACGAAGTAAGCAAGCCGTAACGGCGGCCCGTGGCGCACCTGCGCGCGGGCCGCTTCAAGCATTCGAACGCGCTCAAACGCCATACGAAGCAAAGCCATTGGCTCACGCGCACAAACAAGCGTATCCAAACGCCGGCGCATTACCAGGAGTCGAGTTGTGACTGCCTCCCTAAGCGGTACCGCGGAAAAACGTCCGCATCAGCCTCGCCGCGCGTCCGCGACGGCGGCGCTTGCCGATCGATGGATTCCGAAGCTGGTGCTTGCTCCCAGCATCTTGATCGCGCTGATCTTCGTGTACGGGTTCATCCTCATCACGGGCTATCTGTCGCTCACGAATTCGCGGCTCATGCCGCGCTACGAGTTCTCCGGCCTCGACCGATACCGGCAACTCTTCGACAACGACGTCTGGTGGACGTCCGCCGCCAATCTCGGCTGGTTCGGCATTCCGTTCATCGCAATCTGCGTCGGACTCGGTCTCTTTCTGGCCATCCTGCTCGACCAGAGAATCCGCAACGAAGGCGCGCTGCGCGCGATCTTTCTCTATCCGATGGCGCTCTCGTTCATCGTGACGGGCACGGCGTGGCAGTGGATTCTCAACCCGAGCCTCGGCATCGAGAAAGTGCTGCACGACTGGGGCTGGACGAGCTTTTCGTTCGACTGGCTCGGCAATCCGGACAAGGCGATCTTTTGCGTCGTGATCGCGGCGGTGTGGCAGTCGAGCGGCTTCGTGATGGCGCTTTTCCTCGCCGGCCTGCGCGGCGTGGACAGCGAAATCTTCAAAGCTGCGCAGATGGACGGCGCGGGCTTGCCGACCATCTACCGCAAGATCGTGATTCCGAGCATGCGCCCGGTGTTCTTCTCCGTGCTGCTGATTCTCTGCCACATCACCATCAAGACGTTCGACCTGGTCGTCGCGTTGACGGCGGGCGGTCCTGGCACGTCGTCGTCGCTGCCCGCCATCTTCATGTACACGTTCTCGTTCAATCGCGGCCAGCTCGGCGTAGGCGCCGCTTCGTCGATGATGATGCTCGCCACCGTCGTCGCCGTGCTCGTGCCGCTCATGTATCTGGAATCGAGGAGCACCCGCAATGCAGCATAAGATGACGATCAGCCGCACCGTCATTTATGCGGTGCTGATTCTGTTTGCGCTTTACTTCCTGTTCCCGATCTACGTCATGCTCTCGACGTCCTTCAAGGACCTCGATCAGCTTCGTACCGGCAATCTGCTCACGCCGCCCACGCACTTCACCTTCGCGCCGTGGGTCAAGGCGTGGCAGGAAGCTTGTACCGGCGTGCGTTGTGACGGCATGCAGCCGTTCTTCATGAACTCGGTGCGCATGGTGATTCCGGCCGTGCTGCTCTCGTCGATCATCGGCGCGTTCAACGGCTACGTGCTCACGCACTGGCGTTTCCGTGGCGCGGATGCGTTCTTCACCATGCTGCTCGTGGGCTGCTTCATTCCGTTCCAGGCCATTCTTCTGCCGATGGCGCGGCTGCAAGGCATGCTCGGCCTCTCGAACACGACCTCGGGCCTCGTGCTCGTGCACGTGATCTACGGCATTGCGTTCACGACCATGTTCTTCCGCAACTTCTACGTCAGCATTCCGGCTGAACTGGTGAAGGCGGCGCGCATCGACGGCGCGGGTTTCTTCACCATCTTCACGAAGATCCTGCTGCCGGTGTCGTTGCCCATTTTCATGGTGTGCCTGATCTGGCAATTCACGCAGATCTGGAACGACTTCCTGTTCGGCATCGTGTTTTCGGGCGTCGATTCGATGCCGATCACGGTGGCGCTCAACAACCTCGTGAACACATCCACGGGCGTGAAGGAATACAACGTCGACATGGCGGGCGCGATCATCGCGGCATTGCCGACGATTCTCGTCTACATGATCGCGGGACGCTATTTCGTGCGCGGCCTGACAGCCGGCGCGGTGAAGGGTTGATCGCCATTTGCGCGATCCCTTTCCGGCCAAGACAAACATAGAGGATTCACATGGCAAGCCTTTCCATCCGTGACGTGTACAAGACCTACCCGAACGGGGTGCCGGTTCTCAAGGGCGTCAACATCGACATCGAGGACGGACAGTTCCTGATTCTCGTCGGCGGCTCGGGTTGCGGCAAATCGACCTTGCTCAACATGATCGCGGGTCTCGAAACCGTGACGCGCGGCGACATCATGATCGACGGCAAGACGGTCAACAATCTCTCGCCGAAGGACCGCGACATCGCGATGGTGTTCCAGTCCTACGCGCTCTACCCTTCCATGAGCGTGCGCGAGAACATCTCGTTCGGCCTCAATATCCGCAAGGTGCCGAAGGACGAGCAGAAGAAGATCGTCGACCGCGTGTCGGAGACGCTGCAGATCGGTCATCTGCTCGACCGCAAGCCCGGTCAGTTGTCGGGCGGTCAGCGTCAGCGCGTGGCAATGGGCCGTGCGCTCGCACGCGATCCCGTCATGTTCCTGTTCGACGAGCCGCTGTCCAACCTCGACGCGAAGCTGCGTATCGAGATGCGCTCGGAAATCAAGCTGCTGCATCAGCGTCTGGGCACGACCATCGTCTACGTCACGCACGATCAGATCGAAGCGATGACGCTTGGCGACCGTATCGCGGTGATGAAGGACGGCATCGTGCAGCAGTTCGGCGCGCCGCAGGAAATCTACGACTCGCCCTCGAACCTGTTCGTCGCGGGCTTTATCGGCGCTCCTCCGATGAACTTCATCACCGGCAAACTGGTGGAAGCGGGTTCGGGCGTCGGCCTGCAGATCGACACGGGCGTGACGAAGAAGGTGCTGAACCTGCCGTTCGAAGCGAGCCGTTTGCGCGGCAAGGTCGGCCAGGACGTGATTCTTGGGCTGCGCCCGGAGCGTATCACCGACGCGCGTAACGCCCACAACGCGGACGACGCGCGCATGCAGCCCATCGACGTGCTGGTGGACGTGATCGAGCCGACCGGTCCGGACACGCTGCTCTTCGCGCAAGTGAACGGCAAGCGTATCGTGGCGCGCGTGCACCCGGCGTCGAACCCGCAACCGGCTTCGAACATGACTTTGCTGTTCGATGTGTCGAAGGCTGTGTTGTTCGACCCGCAGACGGAAGACCGGCTGGCCTGAGTTTCAGGCTTCGTCTGCGTTCGTGGAGAGCCGCGCGACATGCGCGGCTTTTTTGTTTTTGCTGATTTTTCAGCCCGATTTCCATGGGCGATGCCAGAAGCAGGCACAATCGGCATATGAAAACCTCTCTGCACCGTACATGAGTCTGCTTTCGTCGCAACCCGCTCTCGCCTGGCCTTCGGGTCAGCAATCCGATCCGTTCATCGGCCTCGAATCGCTCGACGATCCCAAGGTGCAAATCTGGGTCGATGCCCAGAACCGCCGCACCGAAGCCGCATTCGGCAACACGCCCGAGGCGCGCGCCCTCGCCTCGCAGCTCGAAAAGTCCTACACCTCGAAGGACCGCATCGTCACATGCTCGCGCTATGGCGAGTGGGGCTACAACACGTGGCAGGACGAAGCGCATCCGCTTGGCATCGTGCGGCGCACGCCGTGGAGCGCGTGGCTCGCGGGCACGCCCGAGTGGCAGATCATCCTCGACGTCGATGCGCTCGATCTCAATACCGACGAAACCGACGACACGCGCTGGGCGCTCGCCGACTTCGACATGCTCTACCCGACTTACGACCGCGCGCTCGTCAGCTTGTCGCCCGGCGGCTCGGACGCGTGCATGGTCCGCGAGTTCGATATCGAAGCACGCAGCTTTATCGACGATGGCTTCGTGCTGCCGGATGTCGGCAAGCACGACATTTCGTGGATCGATCACGATACCTGCTACGTCGGCTGGGACGACAGCAAGCACAACAAGAAACCCGCGTTGACGACATCGGGTTTTCCGCGCCAGGCGCGTCGCTGGAAGCGCGGCACGCCGCTCGCGGATGCACCCGTGGTGTTCGAGGGCCAGCGTCGCGATGTCTCGGCGGGCGCGGATTACGATCCGCTCGAAAAGCTGCATCTCGCCTCGCGCGCGGTGACGTTCTACGACACACTGCACTTCTGGCTCGATGAAACCGCCAACGCGTGGCGTCAATACGATCTGCCGTCGCACGTCGAAGTCGAGCACTGGAACGGCTGGCTGTTCGTCACGCCGCGCGAAGCGTGGAAGACAGGCGGCGTGCGTCACGAAGGCGGGACCTTGCTCGTCATCCGCCGTGACGCGTTTCTCGAAGGCGCGCGCGATTTCACGGTGCTGTTCAAGCCGTCGGACAGGCGCGTGCTCGCGGGCATCGACTTCACAAAGCATTGGCTGATCGCAAGCCAAATGGACGACGGCACGCCGCGCGTCACGCTCCTCGCGCCGCCCGCCGATTACAAGACGGCGTGGAACGCGCGCGATTTCGCGCTGCCTGAAGCGAGCCAGTCTTACGTCGATTCCATCGACAGCGAACGGGACGACACGGTGCTCATTCACGTCGAGCATTTTCTGATGCCGCCGTCGCTCTACTTCGCGGATCTTGCGAGCGATGCGCCCTGGCAACTGCTCGCACGTTTGCCCGCGCAGTTCGACGCGAGCGGCATGTCGGCGGTGCGTCATCACGCGATCGCGAAAGATGGCGAGCGCATTCCGTACTGGCTGATCGGCCGTGGCGCGGATGTGTCGACCGATGCGCGGCCTTGCCTGCTCTACGGCTATGGCGGCTTCGAAGTCGCGCTCGATCCGCATTACGATTCGACCACTGGCATTGCGTGGCTCGCGCGCGGCGGGCTGTTGGCCATCGCGAACATTCGCGGCGGCGGCGAGTTCGGGCCGCAATGGCATCAGGCGGCGCTGCGCGAAAAGCGGCAAGTCTCGTTCGACGACTTCATCGCGGTGGCTAAAGCGCTGATCGCGAGCGGCGTGACCACGGCCAGGCAGCTCGGCATTCGCGGCGGCAGTAACGGCGGTTTGCTCACCGGCGCGTGCATGGTGCAGCGGCCCGAGCTTTTCGGCGCGGTGCTGTCGGAAGTGCCGCTGCTCGACATGGCGCGTTTTCATTTGCTGCTGCAAGGCGCATCGTGGATCGACGAATACGGCGACCCCGACGATGCCGACGACCTGCGTCATTTGCTGGCGTATTCGCCGTATCAGAACGTAAAGGCGGATGTCGATTATCCGGCGTCGTTGTTCACGTCATCGACGGCGGACGACCGCGTGCATCCCGGTCACGCGCGCAAGATGGCCGCGAAGATGCAGGCGCAAGGGCACGAAAACGTCTGGTATCAGGAAACCGGCGAAGGCGGACACGGCGCGGGCGTGGAGCCGGAAGCCGTGGCGCAGGCGGAAGCGGCGGCATTTACGTTCCTGGCGATGAAGCTTGGGCCGCTCGGGTGACAGGTCGAACCGTTGACGCGAGAACGAAGTCCGAAAACCTCGCCAGGCGGCGAGGTTTTTTAATCGCGCAATGCGCCTCAAACCTTGACCGGCGCGGCATGCGAACGAAGCACCAACGTACGCCCGAGAAAAGTCAGCACGCCGCAAACCCCGATTACGATGCCCATGCCATGCGGCGATACATCGTGGAACAACCCGACCGCAAGACTCGATAGCGCGCCGAGCGCAAGCTGCATCGCACCGAAGACAGCGGCGGCCGCGCCCGCGTTGCGCGGATAGCGGTGCATCAGTTCCGTCGTGCAGTTCGCCGCGAGCAGGCCAACCACGCCGACCACGAAGAACAGACACACGACGATCGACCACAGCCCGCCCCAACCCGTCAGCGAAACGAGCGCGACGGCGAGCGCCGCGATCACGCTGACGAAGGCCGCGCCGGAGATCATCTTCATCGCGCCGAGGCGGCCGACGAGCTTCGTATTCAACACGTTCCCGCCAATGATGCCGACGATATTCAGCCCGAACAGCAGCCCGTAATACTGCGGCTTCACATGGAAATAGTCGATGTAGACGAAGGGCGTCGCCGTGATGTACGCGAACATCGACGCGAACGCCATGCCGCCGCACATCATGTGGCCCCAGGTGACGGGGTCGCGCAACAAGTGCCCGTAAGCCGCGAACGAAGCGCCGAGCGCGGAGCCCGCGCGCTTTTCCTTCGGCCAGGTTTCGGGTACGCGCAGAAAAGCGGTGATGGAGCACGCCACGCCGAAGAGCGTGAGCGCGGCAAAGACCACGCGCCAGCCGCCCAACAGCAGCAATTGCCCGCCGATCAACGGGGCGAGCAGCGGACCAATGGACGTGACGATGGACAGCATCGACAGCACGCGGGCGGCATCGGCGGGCGCGTGGGCATCGCGGGCGATGGCGCGCGCGAGCACGGAAGCCGCGCCCGCACCGAGCGCCTGCAGGAAGCGCACGAAAACGAGGGCGTCGATGGACCACGCCACCGCGCACGCGACGCTCGCAAGCGCGTACAGCGCAATGCCGCCGAGCAACACCGGCCGGCGGCCATAGGCGTCGGAAAGCGGGCCATAGAGCAACATGCCGAACGAGAAGCCGAACATGAAACTCGTGAGCGTGCTTTGCGCGGCGGCAGGCGTCGTGCCGAACGCGGCGGCGAGCGACGGCAGACTCGGCAGATACATGTCGATCGACAAGGGACCGCAGGCGGCGAGCGCGCCGAGCAACAGAATCAGCCGGCCATCGGGCCGGCGGGCAGTGGTGTCAGGCATTGGACTCGGAAAAGACGAAGGTGCAGAGCGGATGCCGCGCGCGTGCTGCATCGGCGCCGGGCGAGGCCATTGTACGCGTCGATCCGCTAAGCTCCGGCTTTAAGCCATCCACTTATTCTCGTCAGACCCATGACCGCGTTTCTCCTGATCTGGAGCCCGAAGAAATGGCCGTGGCCCGAACTGCCCGACTGTGCGCGACGCGTGGCCGCAGGCGAAGCCGTCGCCGACGTCTGGGGCTGCGGCACCGCGCGCGGCCTCTTGCCGGGTGACCGCGTGTTCGTGCATCGCGTGACGCAGCAGCCGAAGGGCGTGTTCGCATCGGGCTACGTGACGCGCGCGCCCTACGAAGTGCCGGATGCGCACTCGAAGCGCGGATACCGTCTGTGCATCGATTTCGTGTACGACTGGCTCGTCGATGCGAACGAGCAAGTCGTCGTCACGCGCGACGAACTGCGCGCGCATCCGCTTTCCGTGCAGACGTGGGACGCGCAGAGTTCCGGCACGATCATCAAGCCGATGGCGGAAGGCGCGCTCGAAAAGCTGTGGACTGCGCGCACCGGGCGACGCGGGCGGCCGAACCCGCTCGAATATGACGACTCCGGTACAATTTGAAGCATGTTTTTCGCACCGGACCGCGCGTCGGCATCAACCGCGCGCCGCGCTCTTGCCGCTTTGAACGGAGCGTCGAGTCCCTTGCGTATTTCGCATCCACAACCGTGCAGGCCTCATCCATGTCCAAGAATCAAGCCCTCTTCGAACGCGCTCAGCAAACCATTCCCGGCGGCGTGAATTCGCCGGTGCGCGCGTTCCGCTCGGTCGGCGGCACGCCGCGCTTCATCGAGCGCGCGGAAGGCCCATACTTCTGGGACGCCGAGGGCAAGCGCTATATCGACTACATCGGCTCGTGGGGCCCGATGATTCTCGGCCACGTGCACCCCGAAGTGCTCGACGCCGTGCAGCGCGTGCTCGCCCACGGCTTCTCCTTCGGCGCGCCGACCGAGGCGGAGATCGAGATCGCCGAGGAAATCTGCAAGCTCGTGCCGTCGGTCGAACAGGTGCGCATGGTGTCGAGCGGCACCGAAGCGACCATGAGCGCGCTGCGTCTCGCGCGCGGCTTCACGGACCGCAGCCGCATCGTCAAGTTCGAGGGTTGCTATCACGGTCACGCGGACAGTTTGCTCGTGAAGGCGGGTTCGGGCCTGCTCACGTTCGGCAATCCGACTTCGGCGGGCGTGCCCGCGGATATCGCGAAGCACACCACCGTGCTCGAGTACAACAATGTCGAGCAACTGAACGAAGCCTTCGCGGCGTTCGGCGCGGAGATCGCCTCGGTGATCGTGGAGCCGGTCGCGGGCAACATGAATCTCGTGCGCGCGACGCCCGAGTTCCTGAACGCACTGCGCGCGCGTTGCGACGAGTACGGCTCGGTCCTGATTTTCGACGAAGTGATGTGCGGCTTTCGCGTCGCGCTCGGCGGCGCGCAGCAGGTCTATGGCATCAAGCCCGACCTGACCTGTCTCGGCAAGGTGATCGGCGGCGGCATGCCGGCCGCGGCCTTCGGCGGACGCCGGGACATCATGGCGCATCTCGCGCCGCTCGGCGGTGTGTATCAGGCAGGCACGCTGTCCGGCAATCCCATCGCGGTCGCGGCCGGGCTCAAGACCTTGCAGCTGATCCAGCGCCCCGGCTTCTACGACGACCTCGCGAAGCAGACGCGCAAGCTCGTCGATGGCCTGAGCGCCGCCGCGCGCGATGCCAAGGTGCCCTTCTCGGCCGACTCCATCGGCGGCATGTTCGGCCTTTACTTCGCCGAGCAGGTGCCGGTGAGCTTTGCCGAAGTCACGCAGGGCGACACGCGGCGCTTCAACACGTTCTTCCACGCCATGCTCGATGCCGGCGTGTACTTCGCGCCATCGGCATTCGAAGCCGGTTTCGTCTCCAGCGCGCACGACGACGCCGTGATCGACGCAACCCTCGAAGCGGCGCGCGGCGCATTCGCGTCGCTCGCGGCTTAAACCTCGGGCGCGGCGACCGCGATGTTTTCGCAAACCGACTTCACGCACATGGAGCGCGCGCTCGCGCTCGCCTCGCGCGGCATGTACACGACGACGCCCAATCCGCGCGTCGGCTGCGTGCTGGTCAAGAACGGCGAAGTAATCGGCACGGGCTTCACGCAGCCGGCCGGTCTGGATCACGCCGAAGTCCGCGCGCTCAAGGACGCGCGATCGCGCGGCAAGGACCCGCGTGGCGCAACCGCTTACGTCACGCTCGAACCGTGCAGCCATTTCGGGCGCACGCCGCCGTGCGCGCAGGCGCTCATCGACGCGCGCGTGGAAAAAGTGATCGCCGCGATGGAAGATCCGAACCCGACCGTCTCCGGGCGCGGTCTCGTGATGTTGCGCGATGCGGGCATCGACGTGCGCTGCGGTCTGCTCGCGCACGAGGCGCACGAGATGAACATCGGCTTCGTGTCGCGCATGACGCGGCGGCGGCCGTGGGTGCGCATGAAAGTGGCCGCGACGCTCGATGGCCGCACGGGTTTGCCCTCGGGCGAAAGCCAGTGGATCACGGGTGAGGACGCGCGTGCCGACGGCCACGCATGGCGCGCACGCGCCTGCGCCATCCTCACGGGCATAGGCACGGTGCGCGAGGACAACCCGCAACTGACCGTGCGCGCGGTCGAAACGCCGCGCCAGCCGCAGCGCGTTCTGATCGACAGCCGTCTGGACGTTCCGCTCGATGCACGCATGCTGGAAGGCCCGCCAGCGTGGATCTTCCATTCGGCCAACGCCGATCCCGCGCGCGTCGCGGCGTTGCGTGCGAAGGGCGCGGAGCTGATCGAACTGCCCAACGAACAGGGCAAGGTCGATCTGCCCGCCGTGCTCATCGCGCTTGCGGATCGCGGCATCAACGAATTGCACGTCGAAGCCGGGCACAAGCTCAATGGCTCGCTATTGCGCGAAGGCTGTGTCGATGAACTGCTGGTGTATCTCGCGCCAAGCCTTCTCGGCAGCGCGCCCGGCATGTTCGACTTCGCGCCGCCCGCCACGCTGGATGCGCGCGCGCATCTCAAGTTTCATCGTATAGACCGGCTCGGCGACGACTTGCGCATTCTTGCGCGTTTCGCCGAGGCAAATGTCACCACCGACGCGTGCTGATCCGCGTGGGTCCGGCCAAGTCAGCTCGTCAAGTTAAAGGAAGCAGTCGATGTTCACAGGAATTGTCAGCGCGGTAGGCCGTATCGACCAAGTCACGCCGCTTGGCGCGGAGCCGGAAGCGGGCGTGCGCCTGACGGTCACGGCAGGCGGGCTCGATCTCGCGGATGTCGAACTGGGCGACAGCATCGCCATTCAGGGCGCGTGCATGACGGTCATCGAAAAGACCGCGAATGCCTTCGATGTCGATGTCTCGCGCGAAAGCCTCAACAAGACGGTCGGACTCGGCCACGCGGGCGACGAAGTGAATCTGGAAAAGGCGTTGCGCGCGCATGACCGGCTGGGCGGTCACTTGGTTTCGGGCCATGTGGATGGCCTTGGCGAAGTGTCGCGCTTCGAACGCGTGGGCGAATCGCACGAATTGCGCGTCGTCGCGCCGAAGGAGATCGGCAAGTACCTGGCCTACAAGGGTTCGGTGACGGTAAATGGCGTGAGCCTCACGGTCAACTCGGTCAGCGACCGCGCCGATGGCTGCGAATTCTCCATCAACCTCATTCCGCATACCGTCGAAGTCACGACGCTCAAAGCGCTCAAGCCGGGCGTGAAGGTCAATTTGGAGATCGACCTGATCGCGCGCTATGTCGAGCGGATGATGAACGCGTCGTGATGCTTTCCGGTCTTGGCGCTTTGGCGCGGCGCGGCTCAGCGCTCGGGGCCCCAGATGTGATCGAAGTCGAAGGAGACTTCCTTGGTGTGGCGAATGGACGTGAGCAGCACCGTGTCGCCAATCAGAAGGTACAGAAGCACGTAGTCTTCGAACACGTGTTCGCGTAGTTCGGCGCGCTTCTTGGCTTCCTCGGTTTCTTCGATAAGTTCTTCGCAGGCCAGTATTGCCTGATAGGTATCGGGGTCGGTGTTGAGGAAGACTCGGCCAATTGCCGGAAAGCGCTCGAGCAGAGGCTTTGCCTTTGTCTCCAGCGCTTCGAACATTCGCTCGAAGCTCTCAGGCAGGTCCAAACGAATCCAGTAGCGTTCGATATCCGCGATTCGAGTCTTGAATTTGCTCGAGATGCGGACCGTCGCACGCCTGCGTCCATCATTTGGCATCGGCATTGCTCCCTTGCTGCGCTTTTCTTTCGCGTTCCTCGCGCTCCGCGCGCAAGCGCGCCCGAGTGCGTGCGAAATACTCGCCCGCATCCTCCGTCGGCTCCCCTGCCTTCCACGCCGCGATCGCTTCCTTGGCGTCTTCCAGCAACAGCAAATGAATCCGCGCCCGCTCCGCGCGATAGTAGTGCTCCAGCTTCTCCGTGCTGATCAACGCGACGCTTGCTTCGCCGTTCTTCGTGATGATCTTGTCCGTGCCCTTCTGCACTTCGTCGATGAGCTCCGACAAATTCGCACGCGCCTGCGAAAGGGAGATGACGTCTTTGGGGGTAAAAGCCATTTTAGGCTCCGTGCTATTTAACGTACTCAACATGGTACAGAATTCACACTCGCAAAGGATAAGGAATTCGTATCATCTCAGGCCGCATGAGGCCGCGCCAGTCGTCCAGAAGGAATAGGAAAAATCGCCTGTGCAGGCGACGCCGCGATTTCACCGACTGTCCATCATCGGTGGCGTAAAATACGCCCTTTCCCAATCCGGACCCCTTCGGGACGCCATCATGCCGATCGCCACCACTCCAGAGATCATCGCTGAACTGAAAGCCGGGCGGATGGTGATCCTCGTCGACGAGGAAGACCGCGAAAACGAAGGCGACCTCCTCGTCGCAGCCGATTTCGTCACGCCAGAAGCGATCAATTTCATGGCGAAGCACGGTCGCGGCCTGATCTGCCTGACGCTCACGCAAGAGCGCTGCAAGCAACTGAATCTGCCGCTCATGACCCACCGCAACGGCACGCAGTACGGCACCGCGTTCACGGTCAGCATCGAGGCGGCCGAAGGCGTGACCACCGGCATTTCGGCTTCCGACCGCGCGCGCACGGTCGCGGCGGCGGTCGCGCACGACGCGCGCGCCGAGCACATCGTGCAGCCGGGCCACGTGTTCCCGATCATGGCGCAGCCAGGCGGCGTGCTCGTGCGTGCCGGCCACACGGAAGCCGGCTGCGATCTCACCGCGCTAGCGGGCCTCACGCCCGCATCCGTCATCTGCGAAATCATCAAGGACGACGGCGAGATGGCGCGGCTGCCCGACCTCATGGAATTCGCGGATCAGCACGGGCTCAAGATCGGCACCATCGCCGACCTGATCCACTACCGCAGCCGGACGGAATCCATCATCGAAAAGGTCGGCGAGCGCATCATGCAGACCGCTCACGGTTCGTTTCGCGCGGTGCTCTATCGCGACGAGCCGACGCGTTCGCCGCATATCGCGCTCGTGCGCGGCACGCCCTCGCCCGACCGCGAAACGCCGGTGCGCGTGCACGAGCCGCTTTCGGTGCTCGACTTGCTCGAGATCGATTCTTCCACGCATTCATGGACCATCGACGCGGCCATGAAGGAAATCGCCGCGCGCGATCTCGGCGCCATCGTCATGCTCAATTGCGGCGACACCAAGGAACAACTCGTGGACGTGTTCCGCGCGTTCGACGAGAAGGACAAGGCGCTCGAACTGAAGCGCCGTCCCATCGACTTCAAGACTTATGGCATCGGCGCGCAGATCTTGCGCGACCTGGGCGTCGGCAAGATGCAGGTGCTCGCGAATCCGCGCAAGCTCGGCAGCATGTCGGGCTACGGGCTCGAAGTGACCGGCTTCATCGCCATGCCCGGCTGCCCCGCGACCGCCGCGCCCGCGGACACGCCGGTCTCGCATCTGCGCTCTGCCTGAACGCATCAACTCATTCCAAACCAACGGAACTCATTCATGGAAATCGGACAATACCAGCCGAATCTCGACGGTGACGGTCTGCGCATCGGCATCGTGCAGTCGCGCTTCAACGAACCCGTGTGCAATGGCCTTGCCGATGCGTGCATCGAAGAGCTGGAACGCCTCGGCGTGATCGGCGAAGACGTGCTGCTCGTCACCGTGCCGGGCGCGCTCGAAATTCCGCTGGCGCTGCAAAAACTCGCGGAATCCGGCCAGTTCGACGCGCTGATCGCGCTCGGCGCCGTGGTGCGCGGCGAGACGTATCACTTCGAACTGGTTTCGAACGAAAGCGGCTCGGGCATTTCGCGCATTGCGCTCGACTTCGGCGTGCCGGTGGCGAACGCCGTGCTGACGACCGAAAACGACGAACAAGCCGTCGCGCGCATGACGGAAAAAGGCCGCGATGCGGCACGCGTGGCAGTTGAAATGGCGAATCTTTCCGTCGCGCTGGAACAGCTCGGCGGCGACGACGAAGAAGACGAAGACGAGGACCGCGCATGAAGAGCGCTCGACGCCGCTCGCGTGAACTCGCGACGCAAGGGCTTTATCAATGGCTGCTGTCGGGTGCGCCCGGCGGCGAGATCGACGCGCAGTTGCGCAATGCGCAGGGCTTCGACAAGGCCGACCATGAGCATCTGGATGCCATTCTGCACGGCGTGATCAAGGAAGCCGACGTGCTCTCCGAGCAGTTGCAGCCGTGTCTCGACCGGCCGATCGAGCAACTGTCGCCGGTGGAGCGCGCGGTTCTGCTGGTCGCCGCGTTCGAATTCAAGCATCACCTGGACATTCCGTATCGCGTGGTGATTAACGAGGCGGTCGAGCTGACCAAGACGTTCGGCGGTTCGGATGGCTACAAGTACGTGAACGGCGTGCTCGACAAGCTCGCGGTCGCCTTGCGTCCGACCGAGGCGCAGGCGCGCAGATGAACACCGCCACCGAGCCGCTGGTGCGGCTTGCGTCACGGGTCGACGCGATCGAGCCGTTCTACGTGATGGAGTTGATGAAGGACGCGCAGGCGCTGGAACGCGCGGGGCGCGACATCATCCATATGGGTATCGGCGAGCCGGATTTCACGGCGCCCGAACCGGTCACGCGCGCCGCCGCGGATGCCTTGCAGCGCGGCGTCACGCAATACACGAATGCGCTCGGCGTGACCGCGCTGCGCGAGGCGATCTCTCAGCACTATCGCGATGCGTTCGGCCTCACGGTCGACCCGCAGCGCATCGTGGTGACGGCGGGTGCATCGGCGGCGCTGTTGCTCGCGTGCATGACGCTCGTCGATCACGGCGACGAAGTGCTGATGCCCGACCCGTGCTATCCGTGCAACCGGCATTTCGTGTCGGCGGCGGACGGCAAGCCCGTGCTGATCCCAAGCGGTCCGGCCGAGCGCTTTCAGTTGACGGCGGCTCACGTCGAGGAATACTGGCGGCCGCAAACGCGCGGCGTATTGCTGGCGTCGCCGTCGAACCCGACGGGCACGTCCATCGCGCCGGATGAACTGAAGCGCATCGTGAATGCGGTGCGTGCGCGCGGCGGCTTCACGATCGTCGACGAGATCTATCAGGGCTTGAGTTACGACGCGAAGCCCATCTCGGCGCTCTCCTTCGGCGACGATGTCGTCACCGTAAACAGCTTTTCGAAATATTTCAGCATGACCGGCTGGCGGCTCGGCTGGCTGGTCGTGCCGCACGCAATGGTTCCGGCAGTCGAGAAGCTCTCGCAGAACCTTTTCATCTGCGCATCGGCGCTGGCGCAGCACGCGGCGCTCGCCTGCTTCGAGCCGGAGACAATCGCGATCTACGAAGCGCGCCGCCTCGAATTCAAGCGCCGGCGCGATTACATCGTGCCGGCGTTGCGTTCGCTGGGCTTTGGCGTGCCGGTCACGCCCGACGGCGCCTTCTACGTCTATGCGGACACGATGAGCGTCGCGCACCCCGCAGCCGGCCACAGTGGCACGCTTACGCAATCGATGCTTCACGATGCAGGCGTCGTGCTCGTACCAGGCGCCGATTTCGGCTTTCATGCGCCCGAGCGCTATATCCGGGTTTCATACGCGACGGCGCACGCAAAGCTGGAGGAAGCGGCTCACCGCCTGGGCTCGCTTTTCAGCCGATAAATTTGCAGCGAAGAAAAGCAAAAGGGCACCCGAGGGTGCCCTTTTTTACGACTCGACGAAAAAAACTCAGGCGCCGAACTCGGCCGAAGCAACATGCTTCGCTTCACTATCGGTTTCGTCCTGCGATTCCGCTTTCTTCTGATTGTCGATGGTCGCATGCACGCGCTTGCTGCCATCCGCCGTGGCGGCCGACGTAGAAGCGAGAACCTGCTTCGGCGCCGCCTGCACGGGCGCTTGCGGCGAGTTGATCGGCACATTGCGGCCACGCGCGACATCGCGCAGACGCGATCGCTCGGCCAGCACCTTCGCGCCGTACCCGCCATCGTCCTGCGTCGACGAACCCACGTAATAACGCAGACCGCCCGCGACCGAACCACCACGCGCGATACAGTCCTTCAGCACCAGCGCGCCGACCTTGATATTCGCGAGCGGATCGAGCGCCGCGTGCGAACCGCCGAAGTACTGGAACTTGTCGGAATGAACCTTCGACATCACCTGCATCAGACCCTGCGCACCCACGCCGCTTTCCGCATACGGATTGAAGCCGGACTCGATCGCCATTACCGAAAGCAACAGCAACGGATCGAGGCCCACTTCGCGGCCGGTATCGAAGGCCGCGCGCACGAGCTCGCTGACCGGGTCCTGCGCCACGCGATATCGCCGCGCGATGAAGCTGGCGACGAGTTGCTGCTCACGCGTCGAGATGAGGACGCGGTCGTCGCGGGCATCGGCGACGACGCGTTGGGCGGGAATCAGACTCGCGAGCATGCCGACGGAGGGCATGGTGCGCGGATCGAGCCCGTTAGGCGATACGGCGAGGCTGATGCCGCCCGTAAGCTGGCGGGCGCTGGCGTCGTCGTAGGTCGCGGCGCCGAGCGACGGAGCGGCGGTTGCGGGCACTTCGCGCGCATCCGCGGCCCGTGCTTTCGACACGAGATTGACAGCCAGATTCGACTCGACCGGCGGCCGATGCACCGCCGCGAACGGCGGCAGCGGCTGCCCCGCGAGCAAGCGAGCCGGACCGGCCTGCACGGCCGCCGAAACGAACGGCATGATTCGTGCGGCGAAGGTCGTACGCCAGGAAGGCAGGAGCCAAAGTGCGAAAGCCGTGATGACGGCGGCGCCGCCGACGAGGCTGAAGAGATGCTGACTCAAACGGCGTCCGCGACGCAGCGCAATGCGCACGATCTGCGCTGCGCGGGTGTCGGAACCCCAGAAAACCGAAGCGTTCATCTATGCTCCCAATGTTGCTTGATTCAACGCAGATGAATACGAATAAAACGCGAATTCAATGCGTAAATCAGACACCGCTCGCTCTCGGCAAGCACAAACGGCATCGGGGAAACGGCATGGAGCCGTCTGGAAAGCCGCCGGTTAAAAAGTTGACCGGAGTGCGCGGCACGAACTGCATGCCATGAATGCGCAGAGGCTTTCCACGCGAAAAACCGGCGCTGGTAACGCCGGCCGTGACAACCAACAGCCATGAATCGCCGGGCAGGTTCGGCGCAGGCGACGCATGTGCGTCTAAAAGACCTGAGGCAGCGGTAAAAAGTTTCAAAACCCGCAAAGGATGGCAAAGGATTCTAGCAGGCTTTAATCATCCGTCAATGCTATAGACTTCCGTTTCAATTACTTGAAGTAATAACGAACAGTGTTCAGTTGCCGAAAACCGCGCCAGTTGGGGCATTGGAAGCGGAATTTGCTGAATGTCTCCGAACGCACCGACGCGAGCGCATGTAAAATCGACAATCGTCTGGCGCGCAGCCGTCCCGCCCTTCTGGGCCGTCCTCGAGTCCCTTTCTGATCATCGATGAAATACAAAGATCTGCGCGACTTCACCGCCCGCCTCGAAGCGCTAGGTGAACTGCGCCGTGTTCGGCAGCCCGTTTCCCCCGTTCTCGAAATCACCGAAATTTCCGATCGCGTATTGCGCGCGGGCGGCCCTGCCCTGTTGTTCGAAACGCCAACGGGACATTCCATGCCCGTGCTTGCGAACCTCTTCGGCACGACGCGCCGGGTGGCGCTCGGAATGGGTATCGAAACGCAAGCGCAGAGCGGCGACGATACGGCCCTCGGCAGCGACACCGCCGCGCTCGGCTCGCTGCGCGATGTTGGCCGGCTACTCTCGGCGCTCAAGGAGCCCGAGCCGCCCAAGGGTTTAAAGGACGCGGGCAAGCTGTTGTCGCTTGCCAAGGCCGTTTGGGACATGGCGCCGAAGTCGGTGAATTCGCCGCCTTGCCAGGAAATAGTTTGGGAAGGCAACGATGTCGATCTCGCGCGCTTGCCGATCCAAACCTGCTGGCCCGGCGACGCCGGCCCGCTGCTCACCTGGGGCCTCACCGTCACGCGCGGCCCCAACAAGTCGCGGCAGAATCTCGGCATTTATCGGCAACAGCTGATCGGGCGCAACAAACTCATCATGCGATGGCTCGCTCATCGCGGCGGCGCGCTCGACTTTCGCGAATTCGCGCTCGCCAATCCCGGCAAGCCGTATCCCGTGGCGGTCGTGCTCGGCGCCGATCCCGCGACGATCCTCGGCGCCGTCACGCCGGTGCCCGATTCGTTGTCCGAGTATCAGTTCGCGGGGCTGCTGCGCGGCTCGCGCACTGAACTGGCGAAGTGCCTGACGCCTGGCGTCGACACGCTGCAAGTACCGGCGCGCGCGGAGATCGTGCTCGAAGGCTTCATCCATCCGCAAGACGGCGTGCCGCCGCCTGCGCCCGCGGGCGCGCCGCCGCGTCCGTCCGCGGGGGCATCCGCGAAATACGAACACGCGCTCGAAGGTCCATACGGCGATCACACCGGCTACTACAACGAACAGGAGTGGTTCCCGGTCTTCACCGTCGAAAAGATCACCATGCGGCGCGACGCCCTCTTCCATTCGACCTATACCGGCAAGCCGCCCGACGAACCGGCCGTGCTCGGCGTCGCGCTCAACGAAGTCTTCGTGCCACTCCTCCAAAAGCAGTTCACCGAGATCACGGACTTCTATCTGCCGCCAGAAGGCTGCAGTTATCGCATGGCCATCGTGCAGATGAAGAAGAGCTATCCCGGCCACGCCAAGCGCGTGATGTTCGGCGTATGGAGTTTCCTGCGGCAGTTCATGTACACGAAGTTCATCGTCGTGGTCGACGAAGACGTGAACGTGCGCGACTGGAAGGAAGTCATCTGGGCGATCACGACGCGAGTGGACCCCGTGCGCGATACCGTGCTCGCGGACAACACGCCGATCGACTATCTCGACTTCGCGTCGCCCATGGCGGGGCTCGGCTCGAAGATGGGACTCGACGCGACCAACAAATGGCCCGGCGAGACCACGCGCGAATGGGGCCGCCCGATTGTCATGGACGAAGCCGTCAAGCGCCGCGTCGATACGTTGTGGAGCGAACTCGGCCTCGACACGTCGTCATCGGCGAGAAAAGCATGATCGGGGCGACGGTTTTTCGTGGCGATGTCATCGAGAACACGCATGCGGCGCATGTCGCGGTGGTCGATGCATCCGGGCGCGTGCTGCATTCGTTCGGCGATCCATATCGCGTGACCTTGCCGCGCTCGGCGGCGAAACCCGCGCAGGCGTTGGCCGTGCTCGAAACCGGCGCGCTCGAACGCTTCGGCTTCAGCGAAGAAGATCTGGCGTTGATGTGCGCGTCGCATAACAGCGAGCCGCGTCATATCGAGCGCGCGCGGGCGATGCTCGCGAAAGCCGAAGCAAGCGAAGCCGATCTTCGCTGCGGCGGCCATCCGCCCATTTCCGATGCCGTCTTCCGCGACTGGATCAAACGCGATTTCACGCCGACGCCCGTGTGCAGCAATTGTTCCGGCAAGCACGCCGGCATGCTGGCCGGCGCGCGCGCCATGAATGCGCCGCTCGACGGTTATCATCTGCCCGCGCATCCGCTGCAGGCGTGGGTCAAGCGGACGATGGCGCGCGTCGTTGATCTCGCCGACGACGAAGTGCAATGGGCCATCGACGGCTGCAATCTGCCAACGCCCGCCTTCCCGCTCGATCGCCTCGCGCGGCTCTTCGCAAAAATCGCCGATGCGCCGGACGGTACGCCGCTCGCGCGTATCCACGAGGCGATGACGGCGCATCCCGAACTCGTCGCCGGCGAAGGCCGCTTCTGTACGCTGCTGATGCAAACCTTCGGCGGCACGCTCGTCGGCAAGACCGGCGCGGACGCGTGCTACGCCATTGGCGTGCGGCGCCCCGAAGGCACACTCGGCATCGCGGTGAAGGTGGAAGACGGCAACACCGGCGTGCTCAACGCGGTCGTCGTGCATGTACTCGAACGGCTTGGCATAGGCACGGACGAGCAGCTTGGCGCGCTCGCACGCTTTCGCCACCCGCCAATGCGCAACACGGTCGGCGTACCGACCGGCCGCCTCGACATCCACTTCGCGCTACGCGATCACTAAAAAAAAGACGATGCACTCGTGGTCCCTGCTGTCCGACGGCTTCTTTTTGTCGTTGTCGCTGTGTCTGGATATCGGCATTGCCAATGTCGCGATCATTTCGCTCGTGCTGTCGCACGGCTTCAAACCAGGATTCGTGCTCGGCCTCGGGACCTGTTTCGGCGATCTCTTCTACGCGGCGCTCGCGCTGGCCGGCATGTCGGCGCTTCTGCAATTCGCGGCCGTGCGATGGGTCGTGTGGATCGGCGGGGCGATCGTGCTTCTGTTCCTCACGTGGAAGATGGCGCGCGAGGCGCTGAATCCCGCATCCGCGCCGCCTGTCGAAGGCGAAGCTGACGACCGTCTGCCACGCCAAAGTCATGCGAAGAGTTTCGTGCGTGGCTGTTTGCTCGCGGTGTCGTCGCCAAGTGCGATTCTCTGGTTCGCGGCCGTGGGCGGCGCGTTGATCGCCAAGGCCGGCGCGACCAGCGCGATGAGCGCGTCCGTGTTCCTGATCGGCTTCTTTTGCGGCGGACTCGGCTGGACGCTCTTCGTCTGCACGCTGGCGAGCCACGGCCGCAAGCGCGCGGGCACGAGCCTGCTGCGCGCGTGTCATGTGCTTTCGGCCGTGCTATTCGCTTATTTCGCGTACAGCGTGACCGTCAATGGTTACCGCGATCTGATCGTGCACGCGCCGGTTTGAGCGGCGCGTGCCTTTCGCGCGATGAGCGAGCCCACGTCAGGCGACGAACTCCGCCAGACGCGCCAGATCGACGTTGCCGCCGCTCACGATCACACCCACGCGCTTGCCTTCCACCGGCACCACTTTCTGCAGCACGGCCGCGGCGGCCAGACAGCCGGTCGGCTCGACGACCATCTTCATGCGTTGCGCGAAAAAGCGCAGCGTGTCGATCAACTGGGCGTCGCTCACGGTGACGATGCTGTCCACATGACGCTGGATGATCGGGAAGTTGTATTCGCCGACATGCGTGGAAGCGGCGCCATCGGCGATCGTGCGCGGCACTTCGATATGCACGATCTCGCCGCGCGCGAGTGACTGCTGCGCGTCGTTGCCCGCTTCCGGCTCAACGCCGATCACCTTGCACGACGGGCTGAGCGCGGCAGCGGCGAGAGCGCATCCGCCGATCAGCCCGCCGCCGCCGAGGCAGACGAACAGGTAATCCAGCGGTCCGGTTTCTTCGATCAATTCCTTTGCCGCCGTGCCCTGCCCCGCGATCACATGTGGATGATCGTATGGCGGGATCAGGGTCATGCCGCGTTCCTCTGCGAGCGCGCGGCCGATTTCCTCGCGGTTCTGCGTATAGCGATCGTAGGTGATCACTTCGCCGCCATAGCCGCGCGTCGCGGCCATCTTCGCGGCAGGCGCGTCTTCGGGCATGACGATGGTCGCGCGGATGCCCGCGAGCTTCGCCGACAACGCGATGGCCTGCGCATGATTGCCCGACGAGTACGTGATAACGCCGGCTTTGCGCTGGGCATCGTCGAAATGGGACAACGCGTTATAGGCGCCGCGAAACTTGAACGCGCCCATGCGCTGGAAGTTTTCGCATTTGAAGAAGAGCGACGCGCCCGACATGGCGTCGGCCGTAGTGGACGTGAGAACCGGCGTGCGATGCGCGACGCCTTCGATGCGGCGAGCGGCATCGGCGACGTCTTCGAAGGTAGGTGCGGGAAGTGAGGACATGGGACGAGGACGAGGGGTGAGGAGAGCCGTCATTGTCCCAGTTATGACGCGCTTCTGAAAAGCGATGCCGCAATGAAATAAGCGATGCAGGTCCGCTTGGGGACATGCATCGCCAGGAGATTCGACAGCCGAATTGTCGATCAGCGGTGCCAGTAGCCCGGACCGCCCCGATAGTAGCCGGGACCGCCCCGGTAGTAGCCGTGATGATAGTAAGGGCGACCGTAGTAGCCGTAACCATAGCTTCCGACGACGACCGGAGGCGGCGGCGCATAGACCACGGGCGGCGGCGGCGCAACATACACCGGCTGCTGCGGCGCTACGTACACCGGCGCGGGCGGCGCGACATAAACCGGCGGCGGCGGCGCCTGATAAACCGGATACGCGGGAACCCCGATCCCGATGCCCACCGAAACATGCGCCTGTGCAGCGCCAACAATGCCGACACCCAGCGCCCCTGCAACCATCCAATAAGCGAGCCTATTCACCTTCGTTCTCCTCGCCGCCTGCTGCCGATCCGTACGGCACGACAAACGACGGTATGGCTTCAATCTATCGAAAAAGGCCAAACGCCGCTGGAACCATATGTTGCAAATTGCAAGTTTTCTTACGCTTCTGGAAAGGCTAGAACGTGCGCGCCCACGCGAGTCGGCCGTCCGGCGTGCCTTTCGATCAGCAAAAGTCCTGCGACCGGACTTTCGCTGCCCAGCAAGTAACGACATTTACAAATGCAAAGAAAAACCCCGCCGGGCAGTCGATCAGGCGGGGCTTTGCAAACACAAAGTTCGAATAGTGACGACGCTTCAACCCACCTTCACATAAGCGAATTCGCGCGAGACATTCGGCGGCACGTATGCCCCGCTGATGACCACCCGAGGCGTTAGACGCTTTTTCTGATCCCACCAGCGACGCCGCTGGGCCTGGCTCAAGAATCGCAAATGTTTTCGATAAGAGAAAATGCTCACAGCGACCTCCGAACGTAGCGATTAAACCTCACGGAAAACCGTGCGCTTTCTCGCGCCACCGTTTTCCCTGTTGATCCGTCTTTTCTTTAGTATTCGCGCCCTGTCCGTGCATCAATGTGCGGGATAGAACCCAAGCCTTTCGATCGGTGTGTGTTGAACCACATCCGGCGTTAAGACTCGCGGGCTTTCAGACAAAAGCGGGAAATGGTTCCGAAGGCCTCGGCTGCTTGTGCTTTTCCGGCCAGCTTTACGCCTCGTTGCCAGAAGAATCCCCAGCTTTTCTATGTAACCCGTTTCGCTTTTCGTTGCCCTATCCTGCCAGTTCTACGTAAAACGCGCCTTTTGCGATCGTCTCGAATTGACAACACTAGGGTTTTCCGTCGCGAGAATCTCTTTCCTACAGGTTCGCGAACGCTCCTTGCATGCGCCTTTCAAGCCGCGAAACCTCAAACGGCCGCGCCTTGTGCGACAACGCGCCCAAGCCGCCGTCAAGCCATGTTAAGGTGACGTCCGGCGCCCCACCGAGCTTATCCGGTGGGCGGGGAAGCACGGCGCAGAAAAGCCGCCGTGTCCGCAGGACGAGTCAGTCGAGAACGAACGACGATCAAGGTCGGCATCGAAGCTTCGCTTGTTGGCGGGTTATCGCGCGGCGCAAGACTTATCGATTACGCACCTGCGCATCTTTTCGCGGCGAGTGGCCCGGCCGTCGCCTTCCCTTAGCTTCGCTCACCCTATCCAGCGCAGGTTCGAACCCTGTGCGGCTTCATCGAGGAACCGAGATGTTCGGCGAGATCGCCCGTTTTCTGCTCAATACCGTCTTCACTCTGTTCGGCGCGGCGCTGTTGCTGCGCGCATGGATGCAGGTCGTGCGCATGCCGCCCTATAACCCGGTCTCGAACGGCGTGATGCAGGCAACCAACTGGATCGTGTTGCCGCTGCGCAAGATCCTGCCCGGCGGCAAGATCGACTGGGCGAGCATTCTCGCCGCGTTCATCGCCTCGCTCGTCTATGTGACGTTGATGGTCGTGCTGGCCAACGTCGATCCGACGCTCATGATGCCGATGATCCTGCTCGTCGCCCTCCTCACCGTCGTGAAGTGGGCGCTGAACCTCATCATCTGGATGACGATTCTGATGGCGCTGCTTTCGTGGCTCAATCCGCAATCGCCGGCCATGCCGCTTTTGTTTCAGATCACCGCGCCGTTTCTCGATCCCCTGCGACGCATTTTGCCGCGCTTGGGCGGCATCGATTTGTCACCAATCCTGCTGTTCGTCATCGTGCAGGTATTGTTGATGGTGGTCACGCGTCTCGCCGTTTCGATGACCTTGTTTGGCATCTGAACGAGTTCCGCATGGTGGCCGGCGCCGGGGCAGCAATTGCGCTGCGCCGCGCCGCCGCTTAAAATAGCGGGCTCACGCGGGCGTCGTATAATGGCCATTACCGTAGCTTCCCAAGCTACAGACGTGGGTTCGATTCCCATCGCCCGCTCCAGCATCGCCGAGAAAGCCGCCTGTCGTTGTCCGGGCGGCTTTTTAGTTTCCACGCTCTGCACGCGTGCGGATTCGCCAGCCGCGCCGCGTTAGTCACGCACTCTGCTCTCGCCATGAATCACGATTCCCAGGACGACGCCACGTCGTCTAGCGCTCCCGCCGACGAAACCTCCACGCTGCGCCATCGCCGTATCCGCAGCTTCGTGACGCGCGCGGGTCGCGTTTCGCCGGGCCAGCAGCGCGCCATCGATCAACTCGGACCACGTTACATCGTGCCGTATGACGCGCAAGTCGCCGACTGGTCAGCCGTGTTCGGACGCGAAGCGCCGCGCGTGCTGGAAATCGGCTTCGGCATGGGCGGGACAACAGCGGAAATCGCGGCCAAGCGTCCGGGCGACGACTTCATCGGCGTGGAAGTGCACGAGCCGGGCGTGGGCGCCTTGCTGAAGCTGATTGGCGAACAAGGGCTCGGCAACCTGCGAATTCTTCAGCACGACGCCGTGGAAGTGCTCGAACACATGATCGCGCCGGCTAGTCTGGATGGCGTACACATTTATTTCCCCGATCCGTGGCACAAGGCGCGGCATCACAAGCGGCGGCTGATTCAACCGAAGTTCGTGGCTTTGCTCGTGTCGCGCGTGAAACCGGGCGGTTATGTGCATCTTGCGACCGACTGGCAAAACTATGCCGAACAAATGCTCGAAGTGCTGTCCGCCGAACCCGCGCTTCAAAATACCGCCGATGGTTATGCGCCGCGCCCGGATTATCGTCCGGTGACCAAGTTCGAGAAACGCGGATTAAATCTCGGTCATGGCGTTTGGGACTTGCTGTTCCGCCGCGTTTGAAGACGATCAATCTGCCTTTGAATCGAGACGCGGACATTTAGTCACGTCCAAAAAACAAAACCCCACGCTTCGAAAAGACGTGGGGTTCAACTCCCGCCAGAAAGCGTGCGTGACTTTCAGTCAGCCCAACTCAAACCGCCGCTATAACCGACAATCAGAATCAACAAGCCAAAGCCGATGCGATACCACGCGAACGCCGAAAAATCGTGCGAGGCGACGTAACGCAGCAGCCATCGAATACAGATAAACGCGCTCACGAACGCCGCCACTAGCCCGATTGCAAAGAGCCCGAGATCGTTCACGGTCAGCGTGCGCCAGTACTTCGCCATTTCGTAGAGCGTTGCGCCGAAGATGATCGGAATCGCCAGAAAGAATGAGAACTCCGTGGCCACGCGGCGTTCGAGTCCGAACAGCATGCCGCCGATGATCGTCGCTCCCGAGCGCGACGTGCCCGGAATCAGCGCGAAACATTGCGCTAATCCGACCTTGAGGGCGTCGGAGTAAGAGAGGTCGTCGATGGAAGTCACGCGCGGCGCGGCGGCGCGGTCACGCTGACGCGCTTCCGCCCACAATATGACGATGCCGCCCACAATCAGCGCCACCGAAACCGGCACCGGCGAGAACAACACCGCCTTGATGCTTTTCTCGAACAAAAGACCGAGGGCGATGGCCGGAATGGTCGCGATGATCACGTTGAGCGTGAAGCGCCGCGCGTCCGGCCGTGACGGCAAACCGGTGACTACCGAGCCGATTTTTTTGCGATATTCCCAGCAGATGGCGAGAATCGCGCCGAACTGAATGACGACATCGAAGGTTTTAGCCTGCGCGTCGGTGAAATTCAGGAGACTGCCTGCGACGATCAGATGTCCGGTGCTCGAGACCGGCAGAAATTCGGTCAACCCTTCCACGACGCCCAGAACGAGCGCCTTCACCATCAATATCCAGTCCATCCGTCAGCCCTTTTTCGCTGTTATCGCCGTTCGTGTGGAGCACCCCGCGCCAAGATTTCGACTTATTTTTCGACGATCTGAACACGTATGCCGTTTGTAAGGACTGTGATTGTACCGGGTTCGTAAGAAACGCCGGCGAACTGCAATTCTTCGGGCTTGAAGGTGTGGATGGGATACCGTTCGAGCAATTGCGCCGCGAGCATGGCGCCGGCGGCTGCGATCTGCTGGTTGTATTGCGCGGCGTCCCCTGAGAACTGCGAATCATCGACGCTCGGCGAGACGAGGATCACCGAGCGGCTTTGCGCGTCATAGCCGAGTTGCGTCGAGAGCGTGAATGCGCCGTTGACGGGGTTGGGCATGAAGGGCGTGGTGAAGCGCGCATCGACATGCACGGTTACGCGATTACGATCAGGCGCCATGCCGATGACGGGATTGCTCAACACGACATCGACAATCTGCGAGATCGTGCGTTGCAAGGGAAACTTGCGCGCGACGGCTTCCTGGACTTGCTGCTGAGAGAACGTGTAGTGATCCGGAATGAACGGGAAGATGGAATTCGAAGCTGCTTGCGTCACCGATGACGCGTCAAGCGCCGGCAAGGCGATGAGCGTGGCAAGCAGGAACCGGCGCCGGGTTAGCGCGACGGGGTTGGACATGCGGGAGTCTCCGGGGCTGAACTGTGAAATGCGGTGAGGCTAAAAACCGGTCATTGGACCACTGAACTTCAATGCGGTTGCGTGGCGACTTCAAGTTTGGCGATCCACGCGAGCGCAAACTCCCGCGTCTCCCCACACATCTCGGCCGAAGCCTGCAACCCGCCGCAACAAGCCGGTCTGCGCGAATCACCGAAAATCGCGCAACGCAGATCATCGCCGAGTTGCACGCAACGTTCGCCGGCCGGCTTGCCGTTTGGCATCCCCGGAATCGGACTCGTGATGGAAGGCGCGATGCAGCATGCACCGCACCCTTCGCGGCACGCATGCGGCGCGCTCGAAGCAGTCGACATGACATTGGCTCAAAAGCGTAAAACCGCATTGTCCCACGCCTGAAGTTTGCGTTCCGTCAAACCCGGGAAGCCGTACTGCGACCTTATCTCGCAATTGCCGCGCGCCTCGCGCTTTTACACTCGTGCGCAAGCCCAAGGTCCGTTATGACATCCTCGAATACCTTCTTCCGCCCCGATCTCCTCGAACGTTACGACGCGCACGGTCCGCGCTACACGTCCTATCCGACCGCCGTCCAGTTCATCGATTCCTTCGACCCGAAGCATTACTGCCAGGCGGCAATGAAAGCCGATCCGGCCGCCGATCTATCGCTCTACTTCCACATTCCGTTTTGCGACACCGTCTGCTTCTATTGCGGCTGCAACAAGGTCGCGACGAAGAATCGCGCGCACGCGCGGCCGTATCTCGACCGCATGAAGCGCGAACTTGCGATGCACGCCGCGCTTGTCGATACCCGCCGTCCCGTGACGCAACTGCATTGGGGCGGCGGCACGCCCACGTTTCTCTCGCACGCCGAGATGACGGAGTTGATGGCCGCGACCGCCGAGCACTTCAACCTCGTATCCGACGATCGCGCCGAGTATTCGATCGAAGTCGATCCGCGCGAGGCATCGGCGGAAACGATCGGTATGTTGCGTGGGCTTGGCTTTAATCGGCTGAGTCTAGGCGTGCAGGATTTCGACGAACGCGTGCAGCGGGCGATCAACCGCGTGCAGCCTTATGCGATGACCGAAGGCGTCATGCAGGCGGCGCGGCGAAATGGCTTCAAGTCGATTAGCGTCGATTTGATTTATGGCTTGCCTCATCAGAGCGTCGAGAGTTTTGCGCGCACGCTCGATGCGATGATCGCGCTCGCGCCGGATCGTGTCTCGGTGTTTGGTTATGCGCATATGCCGGCGCTGTTCAAGATGCAGCGGCAGATGGATGAATCCGCGCTGCCCTCGCCTGCCGTGCGGCTTGCGATTCTCGAGTGCGTGATCGAGCGCATGAGTGACGCGGGGTATGTTTATATCGGCATGGATCATTTTGCGTTACCCGGTGATGAACTTTCTCTCGCGCTCGCGGACGGGACGCTTCAGCGGAATTTTCAGGGATATAGCACGCGTGGGGATTGTGATTTGATTGGGATCGGGGCTTCGGCGATTGGAAGGATCGGCGATGTCTACGCACAGAATGCGCGTGGTGTGGATGAGTATGCGGCTGCTATCGACGATGGACGGCTTGCCATTGCGCGTGGGGTGCGGCTGTCGGCCGATGATCTTCTGCGGCGTGATGTCATCATGCGGTTGATGTGCGGTGGTGGGCTGTGGTTCGATGAGATCGAGCGGGTGCATGGCATTGCGTTTGAGAGCACTTTCGCCGATGAACTCGCGCGGCTTGAGGCTATGGTCGATGATGAGCTTGTTGAGATTGGACGCGACGGCATTCGGGTGTTGCCTGCGGGACGCATGCTGGTGCGGAACGTGGCTTCTGTGTTTGATGCTTATCTCGGGCAGGCGAGGGTGAAGCGGTTTTCGCGGATGGTTTGAGTGGGCATTATCGGCAATCGAAAACGAGAATCCAGAACAAGCAATTCAGGCAAACGGCCGTGTTCTTGCGAACCTCGCATATTTGAAACTCCCGTTTGACCGTGCGGGATCGACAGGATGATTTAGCGGGAATGGCTGCGATCGGCCACGACCTGTCGTTCAGCGAGCGGGAAGCCTGCCAGTTGAACGGCTACAGTACTCCCAGAACTTGACGGACGCGCTACGAGTGCGATTCGGCCTTTGCGCACCTTCAGAGTTACTCCTTCCTGAGACGATCCCCAATGCTGCAGAGAATAAGGGGCCGAGGGCCCCTTATCTTATTGCACCCTTGCGGGCTGACCAATGCTTTTCAGCAAAGCATTGTATTGGTCAGGATCAGTTGCGTAGATCCTATCTAGGACGAAGTTAGCCACCTTTGCGATCTCTGGAATTTCAACTGGCTTGAATCCTCGATCCGGGATCGACTCAAGGTGTGAGAACTCGTTGTTGAGGCGGTTCAACAGTGCGATTGCTGTCGCATCCTCTTCGCCAAAGAATTTCTTGATGCGTTCAAAAGCATCATTCTTGTCGTCATGATGCGGGAATTTGTAAAACAAAAACGCTTCCAGGAACTTGCGAAGGTTGTTCCCGAAGCCGTAGAACGGTTCATGTGCACTTTGCGCTGCATCCTGATTCCTACATTTGTAAATCTGGTGGAAAAGGTAGTTAAATTCAGTGATGTAGTCCCGCAGATACGACGGCATCATAGAAATTTTGCTCGAACCACCATTTCTCTCAATGATGAAATGCTGGTTTCCACCGTGGTTCTTTTCGGCGGGCAGTGAAATGTTTTTCAGATACTTTAAGAAGTCTAGATTGTGGGTAGAGATGAAAAGTTGCTTATAGCGGTAGCCGTTCGATCCGTCTTCGTTCTTGATTGGCTTCGCAATTAAGCTTTCGATCAAGCTGAACATAAAAAAAATGTGGTTGCCGTCCAGGCTGGAAATCGGATCGTCTATGTAAATGATCAAATCTCTGCCCTTGCTGTTGGGCTCTTCCAGCTTGGCAATGAAGTAGCAGAACGCAATGAGACTACATTCGCCTTCACTGAGGTTGTAAGCCGACTTGCCGTCGCGGGTGACTTCAAAACGAACGGCGGTCTTCTTGGCATTGTCTTTCGCTTCTAGCTTGATTCCGTCATGACCGAAGAAGTGATTCAAGAGTGAATTGACTCTCTCAGCACCTTTGCGCTCATCATTCTGCTGGCCCTGTAAGGTAACGACCTCGGCTTCTAACTTGACGATCTCGGTGTTGGCGTCGGTGTGAGCGGTGTTGGCGTTGCCTGCCGCTGCTTCAAGTTCAGCCATACGGATTTTTTCCGCGTCGTAGGTAATGTCGGTAATGAACGAAGCTATATCGGTAAGCCGAAGTGCTTCGCGTGCAGAAATCTTGTCCTTTTCAAGAGAACTCGTTCTGCTATTGCTCTTAGTTATCAGGGAATTGATGTCATCCACACAACCTCGGATAGCGGCAGAGTCGTAGTCTGGCGATGGCATAGCAACCCGCTCGAAGAGGTTGTTTTTTCGTGTGTGTAGTGCAGCTTTCAGTGCTTCTAGATCCTGCTTGTAGATCTTCAGGCAATCGGCAAGCGACTTCTGTCTTGCTTCAAACAGGACTTTTTCTTCTGCATAGAATTTATCGCCGGTCAACGTCATGAAGCCCGGAATGCGATTGATTTCAGAGTCAACGGAGGCAATACATGAATCCAGTGCGGATTCAAAGTTCGCAGACTCTTGACTGAAGTGGGAGTCCAGGCGTTGCCAAATGTTGTGCGGCAAGCTTTGACGGCAGAAAGCACAGGTGTCGCGCTTGTCTTTGTGTAGCGGGATACCCTGTTTCACCCAGAGTTGGAGAACAGTATCGCTAAGTAGCTCCCCAATCGCCTGCGTCGGCTTGATCTGTTTGCCCAGTAACTCTTGTGCAACGCTTGCGATTGTCTCGATTTTCAGGGCGATAGACGCCGTGTCTGTAATGTCGGGCAGGGCTTCTTGCTTGAGCAGGTTGACCTTGGCGGCTTGTTCGTCAGTCGTGAGCTGGACGAATCCCACCTTTTTGACTGCAGCGATGTCTTTCTTGATGCTCTCTATGTTGTAGACAGCAGGGCCATACGTGCGGTTCTGCTTGATCCTGTCGTTGGCATGAGTTCGCAGCTTTCCTTCCAGAGAATCAAAGGCGGTCTTGTAGTTGCCTTTTGTCCTGTCCCGCTCCTTGCGCTTTTCTTCGAGGTCATGGCGAAGACCGGTCTTGTTCTCGACACTGCCGAGTTTGACGCCGATGGCAGCAATAGCGTCTTCAATCTCCTTGTTCTTCTCACCGACAATAGCGAAGGTTTTGATCTCGCCGTCATTGGTTTGATTGACAAGGAAGCTGAGATTGTCGCTTACAAAATCACGGTTATAGACTCGAACGTCGTAGGCATGAGTGCCGATAGTGAGCTGAGTAACGTCACCCTTGTCGCCGTGAACGGTGAATGACGAGTCTGTATAGTTTTGCGGAAGGCGTCCGGTTTCCAAAGCCCGAAAGATTCGCGAGAGGGTGGTCTTCCCCGAGTAGTTACGACCATACAGGATATTCAAGCGTTTGAAATGCTGTGGGTTGTCTCCAGCATCCCGAACCCGTCTTTTCCAATTCAAGCCCGCAAAGCTACCGAAGCTAGTAATGTCGAGTCCAGTGATCATTTTGTATGTCTCTCGCATATTGTTCGTTTTCTTGATGAGAGTTTACTCTTGGGCACGATGTTCTTCTAGGCTTTGAGTGCAGCTTGCGTTTTATGCGTTGCTGGCCGTCTCCCAAGACCCAGCCCACTTCGAGAGGCTCCCTCTCAAAAATCGCTGTCAACGCCGATTAAATTCTTTCCCCCGGTGGTAAGTTTTACATCGGCGCTAACACACGAGGATTGATCCGGACCTATCCGTAATTCTGTGGGCGAGGCATATTATGAGAGGTGAGGTAAAAGTCATGGATATGCCGATGAAGAAGAAACGCACCGTCGCTTCTCAGGCAGCGGCCCGAGGGCCGCTGCC